>DATJRU010000144.1:0-22570 GCA_035504455.1 Vulcanimicrobiaceae bacterium | reverse complement strand
AGACGGAGTACGGCACGTCGATGATTCCGGAAACCTACGTGATCGATCGGAACGGGAAAATCGACCGGAAAGTGGTCGGGGCGCAGGACTGGACGAGCCCGACGATGACTGCCTACCTGAACTCGGTGCTCAACGAGAAGTAGTCACTAGAACCTGTCACCTGTCTCATAAATGTCCGAGGTCGAACCCTCGGAGTATCTTCAGGGGCTAAAAGCCCTGTGCCCTTTGCGTCCTAATGTCGGAGCTGAAGCTCCGACCCCCTAAAGAGCATTTATGAGATGGCTTGATGGCTTCTACTCATAGCGAAGCGCTTCGACGGGATCGAGGCGCGCGGCGCGCATTGCGGGCACCAGGCCGCTGAGCACGCCCACGACGATCAGCACTCCCACGGAAGCCACGAGAATTTGCCAGGAGACGCGCATGTGAATGTCGACGGCCCCGCTGGTGTCCTCGTAGGCGGGACCGAGCAGCGGCAGCGTCCCAATCAGCGCGCCGATAGCGACGGAGAGGACGACACCGACGAGGCCGCCCACCATGGTGAGCACGAGCGCCTCGGCAAGAAACTGCCAGCGAATATGGCGCCGGCGGGCACCCAGGGCGCGGCGAAGGCCGATCTCGCGCACGCGCTCATTGACGGTGACGAGCATGATATTCATCACGCCTACGCCGCCGATGCCCAGCGTGAGCATTCCGACGAAGAGCATCAACACTTCGAGTCCGATGGTGATGCCGACATAGATCGGGCGAAACGCCGCCATGCTGATCATGCGCACGGCGCGCTGGTCCGTGGGCGAAAAATGCTGGCGGTCGGCGAGCGCGGCCAGCACCTGCTCCTGAGCTCGCTGCTCGAAGCCGACGGCGATGGGCGTGAAGACGATCACGCTGGCGGATTTCGCGTCCCAGAGATCGCCGGCGCTGGTGTACGGAATCCAGACGGACTGATCGTCATTTTGAAAGTAACTGCTGTCCTGAAACTTGCGGTCCATGGTGCCGATCACGGTGAAAGGCGTGCCGGAAATTCGCACGGTCTGGCCGACGGCCGGCATTCCCGAGAAGAGCTTTTTCTTGATCATCGCGCCGAGAAAGATCACGCGGCGGTGATTGACCAGGTCGTCGGCATTGAGCCAACGGCCGTCGCTCGGGATCTCGTTGCGCATTTCACCATATTCCGGGCAGACGCCGCGGACGGCGGTGGTGGCGAGCTGCTCTTCGTGCGAGAGGCCGAGGAATTTGACGGTTTCCGGACAGACCTGCTTCACGGCGGTGGCGCTGGCGCGAATGTTGTCGATGTCTTCCTGTTCGAGTTTCACGACCTTGCCGGCGCGCTCGCCGCCCGCCTGTTCGCTGGTGGTGCCGGGAAAGCAGATGACGACGTCGTGGCCGAAGGCTTCGAAGGTGTGCATCAACACGTGGCGAAAGCCCGCGCCGTAGGCGAGCAGCATCGTGACGGCAACGATTCCCCACACGATTCCGGCCATCGTGAGACAGGTGCGCACGGGCTGCCGGCGAAGGGACGTCCACGCCTGGCGGAAGATTTCCTCGAACACGCTAGCCTCCTGCCTCGTAGCGCAGCGCCTCGATCGGATCGACCGCGGCCGCGCGGCTCGCCGGATACAGCGCGGAGCCGACGGCGATCGCCGCGAGCAGCGCGAACGAAACGACGCCGGATTGCCAGGTCGGCAGCAGGCCGGCGAACACCGGCGGCATCGGCAGCAGGTCAAACAGCGCGCAGAAACCGTAGGCGGCGCCCATGCCGATCGCGCCGCTGAGAAACGCGATAATCAGCGCCTCGATGAAAAACTGGCTGACGATGGCGCGGCGCGTGGCGCCAAGCGCCTTGCGGACGCCGATTTCGCGGGTGCGCTCGCGCACGGCGACGAGCATCACGTTCATCACGCCGAGGCCGCCGAGGCACAGGGTGATGATGCCGACGGCGCCCATGAAATATTCCATGCCGTCCATGATGAGGGCGTTGGCCTGCGCATTCTTGATCGTGTCCCAGATGAACGCGGCTTCTTCGTCTTTCGGATCGAAGCGGTGGATGGCGCCGAGAGCGGCGAGCGCCTGGCGCTTGCAGTCGATGTGCTCGTCGAGCGACTGCGGCACGAGAATCAAGTGGTCGATCGTGTGCGGCGGCGCGGGCGGCTTATTCGGGAAGTCGCGGACGATCGCGTTGTAAGGAATGAAGATTTTGCGGACGTCCTGGCCGTCGTAGTCGGAATTCTGGGTTTTCGCGCGCATCACGCCGATCACGGTGTAAGGGATGTCCGCAAGCCAGATGGTTTCGCCGATGGCCTCGCGGCTGCCGTAGAGCTGCTTTTTCGCGTCACTGCCGAGAAAGGCGACGCGATTGGCGTTGGCTTCGTCGACGTCGTTGTAGAAGCGGCCTTCGGCGACGTCGATGCTGCGTTGCAGCGCGAACGGCGGAAGCGAGCCGACGACGAGGAGCGTGGCGCTGTTATAGCGCGAGCGCAGCGGCACTTGGCTGCCGATCTCCGGCAGGACGTAACGGCACGCGGGCGACTGGGTGAGAACGCTGAGGTAATCGTCGTCGTTCCAGTGGATGTCGCGCCCGGCGCGCATGCCCCCCGCCTGCATGCTGGTGCGGCCGTTGAAGACGATCATGATGTCCTTGCCGAAGGATTCGCTGTTGCGTCGCAAGCCGACGCGCATGCCCTGCGTGGCCGCAACCATCAGCGTGATGGAGACGATTCCCCAGGCGATGCCGAACATCGTGAGAAACGTACGCAGCTTGTGCGCCCAGAGCGTCTGGAGCGTGTCTTTGAGGAGGTCGCTGAAGCTCATAGCATTGTTTTGTTCGCGCGGGCGCGGGCCCGAGCTATTGCAACACGACTTTTTCGCCCTGGCTGAGCCCGGAGACGACTTCGGCCTTCACGCCGTTCGAGATGCCGAGTTTCACCGGGACGCGGCGGCGGCCGGTGTCCGCTTTCGGGTCGGGGACTTCGACCAGCGAGCTCTTGTCCTTGTCGAAAATCACCGCGCCTTCGGGGACGAGCAGGACGTTCTTTTTCTCCTCGAGGATGATTTCGGCGTTGGCGCTCATGTTGGCGCGAAGCTCGCCGGTGGCGTTGACGATGGAGACGCGCACCTCGAAGGTGGTGACGTTGTCCTTTTCCTCGCCGAGCGGGGCGATCTTGGTGACGCGGCCCTGGAACGCGCGGTCCTTGAAGGATTCGACGACGATGCGGGCGGGCTGGCCGAGGTAGACTTTGCCGATGTCGGATTCGTCGACCTGGCCTTTCACGTAGACCTCGCTGGTGTCGCCGAGCGTCATCACGAGCGTGGCCTGGGAGCCGAGCACGAGGATCGAGCTGACGGCGTCGCCGACTTCGACGTCGCGCGAGAGCACCTCGCCGTCGATGGGGCTCACGATCGTGGCGTATTGCAGGTTTTCGCTGGCATTGGCGAGCGCCGCCTTGGACTGCGCGATTTCCGCGTCGGCCTGCGCCACGCCGGCTTTGCTTACGAGGACGTTGCGCTGCGCGGAGACTTGCCGGTTGAGCGCGAGCTGATAGTTTTTCTCGGCGTCCTGCATGGCGTTGAGCGCGATCAAGCCCTGTTTGTAGGAACTTTGCGCGCGCTCCATGTCGCTTTTCAGGAACGGCACGTCGGGGCCCTGCGCATCGACGATGTTTTTCTGGTAGGTGGCTTCCGCCGCCTGCTTCCCTGCTTCGGCGGCTTCGAGATTGGCCTGCGCTTCGCCGACGGCGGCCTGCAGCTGCTCCTTGTCGAGTTCGGCGAGGACCTGGCCGGCCTTCACGCGATCGCCGGCATCCACCAGCAGCTTTTCGACGATGCCGCTGGCCTTCGATTTCACTTCGACTTTCGTGAGGGGCTCGATCTTGCCGGTAGCGACGACGGAGCGGGCGATATCGCCGCGATCAACGGCGGCCAGCTTATCGGGATCGATGGCGTGATTCGGGCGAAGCGCCGCCGATGCGGCGACCACCACGAGGACGAGCGCGACAGCTCCGCCGCCGAGGAAAATCCATCGCTTTCGCCGCTTCCGACCGTTCTTTGCGCCACCGTTCACAGGCACGACCACCCCCAGACGCCGGATTTCGACGTGCTGAGGTCAGATACGTAAGCCTTTCGGCGAAAGTTCCGTTGGATCGGGATATCATGGCGAGGCATCCATGAAAGTGCCGTCGACGGCGCTATCCGGACGCCACGAAGCGCCGGGCGGCAGCTAACCCAAGCCAATGCAACGGGACCCAGTCTGCGGAATGATCGTCGAGCCCGAACGGGCCAAGGCTACTGAAGAGTATGCCGGGACGACGTATTACTTCTGCTGCGTGGGCTGTGCCGCCAAATTCAAAGCAGATCCGCAGAAATATCTGGACGGCAAGCCGACTGTACCTGCGGGCGCACCGCTAATTCAGCTTGGCGGCCTGCAGCCCGCCCCGAAGCCAGTTCCCCCAGCAGAATCGTCGAAGAACGGCTCCTACGTGTGCCCGATGGATCCGGAGGTGCGCCAGAACCACCCGGGTGCGTGCCCCAAGTGCGGGATGGCGCTAGAGCCGGAAGTTCCCCCGGCGCCGGCCACGCGCGTCGAATACACCTGCCCGATGCATCCGCGGATTGTGCGTCCCGGGCCGGGATCGTGCCCGATCTGCGGCATGGCGCTCGAGCCGCGCACGGTGACGATGGAAGAGGAGGCGAATCCCGAGCTCAGGGACATGACGCGGCGATTCTGGATCTGCATCGTGCTGGCTGTGCCGGTGGTCGTGCTCGGGATGTCGCACTTCGAGATCGCGTGGGTAAGGAACGGCGTTTGGATTGGATCACGCCGGCCAATTGAATTCGCTGAGCTCGTGCTGGCGACACCTGCGGTGCTCTGGTGTGGCTGGCCGCTCTTCGCGCGCGGCTGGGCGTCGCTTGTGAACCGGCACCTGAATATGTTCACGCTGATCGCGCTGGGGACGGGGACGGCTTACATCTACAGCCTGATCGCGGTGCTCTTCCCTTCGATATTTCCCGTGTCGTTTCGCGGCATGGGCGGCGAGGCGCCGGTGTATTTCGAAGCGGCGGCGGCGATTACGGCGCTCGTCCTGCTGGGGCAGCTGCTGGAGCTTCGCGCGCGCAGCCGGACGTCCGCAGCGATTCGCTCGCTGCTGAAACTTTCGCCGAAGACGGCGCGGCTGGTGCGGGCAGATGGAACCGAGATCGATGTTGCCGTGGAGCACATCGCGCGCGGCGATACGCTGCGAGTGCGGCCCGGCGAGCGCGTACCTGTCGATGGGGTGGTGACGGAGGGATCGAGCGCGATCGACGAATCGCTCGTGACCGGCGAGCCGATTCCTATCGAGAAGGTTGCCCGGAGCCGCGTTACCGGCGGCACCGTGAACGGCACGGGCAGCTTCGTGATGCGCGCCGAGCGCGTGGGCCGCGAGACGCTGCTCGCGCAAATCGTGCGCATGGTGAGCGAGGCGCAGCGCAGTCGCGCGCCCGTGCAGAAGCTGGCGGATCGCGTGGCGTCATATTTCGTGCCGGCGGTGGTGCTGGCGGCGGCGCTCACGTTTGTTGCGTGGGCCGAGTTTGGCCCCGAGCCGCGCATGGCGCACGCGCTGCTGAACGCGGTGGCGGTGCTGATCATCGCGTGCCCGTGCGCGTTGGGGCTGGCAACGCCGATGTCGATCATGGTGGGCACGGGACGCGGCGCGCTGGCCGGCGTGCTGGTGAAGAATGCCGAGGCGCTCGAGATTCTGGAGAAGGTGGATACGGTGGTTGTCGACAAGACGGGCACGCTGACGGAGGGGCGCCCGCGCGTGACGGCTGTACTTGCGGCGCCTGGCAGCAACGAAAAGCAGGTGCTGCGCGCGGCCGCAACGCTCGAGCGCGCTAGCGAGCATCCGCTCGCGGCGGCGATTCTCGCGGCGGCGAAAGAGCGCGGCATCGCGCCCGGCAGCGTGACGGATTTTCGCTCGCTCACGGGAAAAGGGATCACGGCGCTCGCCGACGGGGGCTCTGCGGCGCTGGGCAATCGGGCGCTCCTTGTGGAGCTCGGGATTCCGCTGGGCGATCTCGATGAGCGCGCGAAATCGCTGGAAGCCGAAGGCGCAACGGCCGTGTTTGTCGCAATCGAAGATAAGGCCGCGGGCGCAATCGCCGTGGCCGACCCGGTGAAGGCCAGCACGGCCGACGCGATCGCGCAGCTGCATCGCGATCACATCCGCGTCGTGATGCTGACCGGCGATAGCCGGGCGACAGCCGAAGCGGTCGCGCGCAAGCTCCGGATCGACCAGGTGCAGGCGGGCGTGCTGCCGGACCAAAAGGGCGAGGCAGTGAAGAGGCTGCAGGCCGAAGGGCGCATCGTCGCGATGGCCGGGGATGGCGTGAACGACGCGCCCGCTCTCGCGCAAGCGAATGTCGGCATCGCCATGGGGACCGGCACGGACGTGGCAATGGAGAGCGCGGGAATCACCCTGCTCGCTGGCGATCTGCGCGGCATCGCGCGCGCGCGCACCCTGAGCCGCGCGACGATGCGCAATATTCGCCAGAATCTCTTTTTCGCGTTTGCCTACAATTCGATCGGCATCCCGATCGCGGCCGGCGTGCTGTACCCGTTCTTCGGCCTACTGCTGAGCCCGATTATCGCCAGCGCCGCGATGACGTTCAGCTCCGTCTCCGTGATCACCAATGCGCTCCGCCTCCGCCGGGCCAAACTGTGATCGTTTGGCGCGCCGAAGGGCGCTGCGCGGCCAAGTCTCTTACATCCCGGACGAGACGCTGGAGTGCGCGCCTTCGGAATCCACGAACTGCGCGAGCATTCTGCCGTACTCCTGCTTGGTCGGGGGCATGCTGAAGCGCACGCCCTTTGCGCCCATCTCCTGGTGGAACTTCGGCAGATCGCCAACCGTGAAGCCAAATTCGACGCTGCCCGCGGGCTTGCCTTCGGAGGCGGGATGCAGCGCGAGGCTTGTCTCGCCCGTGTCGAACTCGCTCCAAGCCGGCGATTGAAATTTCAGCGGCAAACCGATCACGTCCCGATAGAACTTCACCGCGCGGTCCATGTCCGCTACGAATTCGATCACGTGGCTCAGCTTGATGTTCGTGCTCATGCTCGTTCCTCCCGCGATTCGCGCTCGGTTTCCCGGGTGACGGCGGCGGATGTTATAGCGAGATTGCGGGCGTGGCAAGTGAGGCTCGCACGAGCCGGGAAGGCGGCGCGGATGCTATAATGCGGCTCATGACATTCATGACTGTGACGTACGAGCTGCAAAATGCGCTCAAGCCGGATCAATATCGTGCCCTCGGCAAGTTCGCGAATACCTACGGCTTGCAGAAATTCCGCTTCGACGAGAAGACCAATCATCTCCACTTCGATTACGATGCCTCGCGCCTGAGGGAGACGGTTGTTGAGCACGTGTTGCGCGAGGCGCGGATTCCGGTCCTTCGGCGCGTAGCCTAAGCCCGCAGTGAGCTCTTCGATCATTCAAAGGAGCGTTTTTCGTTGCCACTGTACGAATACAAGTGCGTGAACGGTCATCGTTTCGAAAAGATTGAGAGCCTTTCGGCTCCGACGACCCAGAAATGCCCGAAATGCGGCAAAAAGGCCGAGCGGCAGATTTCGTCACCCGCGATTCAATTCAAAGGATCGGGCTGGTACGTGACGGATTACGGCGGCAAGAGCGGAGCGCCCGCCGGCGAAAGCTCGGGAGACAGCGCCGCGAAGTCGGACGGGAAAGGCGACTCGAAGTCTTCAGATTCGAAGTCATCCGAAGCGAAAGAGTCGAAGCCGGCCGCTTCCGAGAGTTCGAATAAAGGCGCTGCGAAAAGGAAAAGATAGTCGGCGAAGCTAGAGCTTCAGGTCGCGCAGATAGTCGCGAAACGCCTTGCCCAGCTTCGGATTCTTGAGCCCGAGTTCCACGTTGGCCTGCAGGAAACCCAGCTTGTCGCCCGCGTCGTAGGTTTTCCCTTCGTAGACGTAGGCCATCATTTTTCCGGCATGCGCGAGCTGGCGCATGGCGTCGGTGAGTTGAATTTCGCCGCCGGCGCCGGGCTTCGTTTTCACGAGGTACTCGAACGTCTCGGCCGGAAGAACGTAGCGTCCGCTGACCGCGAAATTCGACGGGGCCTTGTCCGCCGCCGGCTTTTCAACTAGATCGTGCACGTGCAGCAGCCGCTCGCCCCAGCGCGAATCCTTCGCGGGCTTGGCGTCGATGATGCCGTACATGTGGACCTTCTCGCGCGGCACTTCCTCGACGTCGATCGCGCCCGCGCCTGTCGCCTCGTAAATTTCCACCAGCGTCCGCGTGGCCGCAACCGGGCTATCCATGATTACGTCCGGCAGCAGGACGGCGAACGGCTCGTCGCCGACGATATTCGCCGCGCACAACACGGCGTGGCCGAGCCCCAGCGCTTCGCCTTGCCGCGTGAAGCTGAAGCGCGCGCCGCCGCTCAACTCGCCCAGCATCTTCGCTTGGTCGGCTTTCCCGCGCTGCACCAGGAGGCTATCGAGCTCCGGCGCCAGATCGAAATGGTCCTCGATGGCGGTTTTGCCGCGGCCCGTGACGAAAACGATGTGGTCGATTCCGGACGCCAGGCATTCCTCGACCGCGTATTGGATCAGCGGCTTATCAACGACCGGCAGCATTTCCTTGGGAATTGCCTTGGTGGCGGGAAGGAACCGGGTGCCGAGCCCGGCGACGGGCATCACGGCCTTGCGAATTTTATTAGTTTTTCCGGTCATTGTGGTCAAAAGCGCGGCTTGCGGGAGCCGGCCATTCCGCGAGCGCCGGCTGCGCCAGAAGTGCCTCCGCGTCTATGCTACCATAGCGATTTTGCGGCACTGGACGCGGAGGCGACAGCGTGAGCTCGCATGAATACCTGATTCTCGGCATCGAATCGTCCTGCGACGAGACGGCTGCGGCTGTCGTGGCAGGCGGGCGCCGGATTCTTTCGAGCGTGGTCGCGTCGCAGGTCGACATTCACAGAAAATACGGCGGCGTGGTGCCGGAGCTTGCCTCGCGCGAGCATTTGCGGCAGATCGTGCCGGTGGTGCGAGAGGCTGTCGGGCAGGCGGGAGTGGAGCTTCGTGACGTGGATGCGGTCGCGGTGACGCGCGGCCCGGGGCTGATCGGCGCGCTGCTGGTGGGCATCACGTACGGCAAGGTGCTCGCAACGGCGATGGGAAAGCCGCTCGTGGGAGTGAATCATCTCGAGGGGCACGTCCATGCGGTGCTGCTCGAAGCGGCCGGCGCGGGCCAGCAGATCGAGCTGCCCGCTGTTTGCCTGATCGTATCGGGCGGCCATACGATTCTCTACCACGTGAAATCCGAGCCGGTGAACGGCGGCGGAAAGTTTTCGTACGCGAAGATCGGCGGCACGCGCGACGATGCGGCCGGCGAGGCCTATGACAAAGTGGCGCGCATGCTGGCGCTCGGCTACCCAGGCGGCCCGATCATCGACAAGCTCGCGGCGCACGGCAACCCGCGCGCGATTCGTTTCGCCGATCCGAAGATCAAGGGCAATCCCTACGATTTTAGCTTCAGCGGGATCAAGACGGCGGTGCTCTATCACCTGCGGCGCAATCCTCAGTTGCAGCCCGAGATCGAAGCGCGGCAGCAGTCGCTCGCGCGCGGCGAGCGCAGCTCAGACGCCTTGCGTTCGCTTTCCTCGCAAGAGACGCTCGATCTGATCGCGAGCTTCCAGCGCGCCGTCGTCGAGAATCTGGTCGACCGGACGCTCGCGGCCGCCGAGCAGCAGGGCGTGCGCACGGTGCTGGTCTCGGGCGGCGTTGCGGCGAACAGCGAATTGCGTCACAGCTTCGAGGCGAATTCGGGATTGCGCGGCATTACCGCCTACTTTCCAAGCCGCGCACTTTCGACGGATAACGCCGCGATGATCGCCGCCGCCGGCCACGCGCGGTTTCTGGCGGGCGACCGGGCGGACGTGACGCTCGAAGCGGAAGCGGTCCTTCCTTTAGTGTAAACTCGCGCGCAACCCTGCGCGGGAGGAAATCATGGCTGAACCTCAGCTTCCATCGATGAGCGGGAAAACGTGCATCGTCACCGGGGCGAATAGCGGGATCGGACTCGAGACGGCGCGCGAGCTGGCGCGCATGGGTGCGAAGGTCGTGCTGGTGTGCCGCAACCCGGAGAAGGGCCGCACGACGATCGCGGATATACAGGCCGCAGTGCCGGCCGCGCAACTCGATCTGCTGATCGCGGATATGTCTTCGCTGGCTTCGGTTCGCGGTCTCGGGGCGGAGATTCTCGGCAAGTATCCGCGGGTAGACGTGCTGATCAACAACGCGGGGACGGCTATCTCCAAGCGTAGCCTTTCGGTGGATGGCGTCGAGATGACCGTGGCGGGAAATCATCTGGGCGCGTTTCTTCTGACGTTGCTTCTGTTGGACCGGCTGAAAGCGAGCGCGCCGGCGCGGATCATCAACGTTTCCTCGGAGGCGCAGCGCCGCGCGGTTCTCGATATGGACGACATTCAGTTCGAGCGCCGCAAGTATTCCGGCATCGGAGCGTACGGCCAGTCGAAAGTGCTGATGAACGCCTGCACGTTCGAACTGGCGCGCAGGCTTGCAGGCACAGGCGTCACGGTGAATTGCCTGCATCCGGGCGTGGTCGCAACGAACATCTGGCACTCGGGCGAGGCCGATCAGCCGCTCTTCTTCAAGATCCTCGTGCGGATTTTCAAGCCGTTCATGCTGGATTCAAAGAAGGGCGCGGAGGTGACTCTCTATCTGGCAACCTCACCGTCCGTTGAAAAAGTCACCGGCGAGTATTTCGTGAAATCGAAGCCCGCCGAATGCAACGCCATCGAGCGCGATCCCAAAGCCGCAGCGGCGATCTGGCAATGGAGCGAGAAGATGACCGGCGCGCGCCTGGCGTGACGCGGTTGACAAGCAGGCGCTAAACCAGCGGCGGCTCGTAGATATAGGCCAGCCCGTCGGATGTGACGGCGTAGGCCTTCGATCCGTCGAGCGACCAGCGCAAGTCCACCACGCCTTCGGCGGGGCATTCGTCGAACACCGCGAGCTTTTCAAGGTCGATCAGGAAGAGGCGGCCCTTCGCGGAATTCTTGAGCCACGAGCTGTAGCAAACGCAGAGCGGAAAATGCGGGTGGCACGCGCAAAGTTCCGCGCCGAGCGGCAAAGCGTCGGGCTGCATGGTGTCCGCCAAAAGGCGATACGCCTGGCCCGCCGAACAGAAAATCACCTGCTTGCCGTCGAAGGCCCACGAGGCATCCGTGATGCGGCCTTGCGCCTGGAAGGCGTGCAGCTTCCGCAAAGTCGGCACATCGAAAAGGACGAGCGCGTCGTCCGCCCACTCGCCCTCCATGCGCACGACTGCGGCGAGCGTTCCATCGTCGGGGCTGAACGCCGCGCGCCCGAAGCCGACGACGGTGCCTTCGTCATCCGAACCCGCCTCAGGGGTTGGCGTCCCGAGCAAATCGTCGAGCTTGGAGGGCGCGGGCAATTCGGCCGCCGGTTTTCCCGCGAAGGGCATCCCGAATCTGGAGTCGGCCGCTTCCCAGAGCCGCAAGCGCGCTTCCCTGCCACCGAGAGTTGCGCCGGCCAGGTACTTCCCGCTCGCGGACCACGCCAGCGATTCCGGCAGATTCGAGAATTCGCCGAACGATCCGAGGAACGTCTTCCCGTGCAAATCGAATACCTGAAGTTCGGGCGGCCACGCGCTCCACGCCGCCACGAGCAGCCGCGCCGTGGGCGAATAGACGAACGCCGCCGGAAGCCCCGGCTCGCAGGCGGGCTGGTCGGGAGGAATTGCCAGCACGGAGATCGGTGCGCTCAGCTCGATGTCGAAGAGGCAGATGCGCTCCTTGCCGAGCGGCGCCATGGAGGCCACCGCGCACACCTGGCCGGAAGGCGATATCGCCAGCTGCGAGCAACGAGCGCTGAAAATTTTCTTGATGAGCCAGTTGGAATCACGCGCCAAGTCGCGCAAGCCGCGAGCCACGATTGCGGACGACCGCAGCGCAAGACCGTGCGTCGCCGCGTGAACCATCTGTTGCGTGCCGGGTTTTGCCTGAGTTTCCATCAGGAACGTTTGCGCGACGGCGGCGCTTCCAGCCGCTGTTTGGCGAGTGCGATCTGTTCCTCGACCTTCTCGGCCATCTCGGCAAAGACGTCGTGGCCGCCCTTCTCGGCTTCCTCGACTCGGGATTTCAGCTGATAGAGATCGGAGCGCAGCAGTTCGTCCAATTCCGCCTCGATTTCCGCCAGCCGCCCGCGCGCCTGGCTGACCCGGCGGATGGCGCGAACCAGTTCCGCGCCCGTGCCTTCGCCCTCGACGACTTCCGGGCTGCAATCGTATTCGGCCAGAATCTTCGCGAGGCGGGCCTCGTCGCCGCGTTCGTAGGCTTTGTTGGCCTCGGCCATGAGTTGCTGGCGCTTGGCGCGATCCTTGCGATCGGACGTCAGGTCCGGGTGAATGCGCTTGGCGACGTCGCGGTAGAGGCGTTTCATCTCCGGCGACGCCTTGAAGGCGCGCGGTTCCTTGGCGTTTTCCTCGCCGACGGCGGATTTCGTCTCGCCGGCGATGGCTCGGGCCATGCGCGCCGATTGCTGCGCGCGCTCGTTTCCCGGCTGTTCGCGGGCGACGCGCTCGGCGAGCTGCGCCTTACATTCATCGAGCTCGGCGTAGCGCAAGCCGACGAAGTGAAGGTAGCGGCGCTCGAATGCGCCAAGCTCGGCGCGCAGGCTCGCCGCCCGCAGTTCGCGATCGGCCAGCTCGGCCTCGATCGCCGCTTGCTCGGCGCGCTTGCGCGCAAGCTCGCGTTCCTCGGGCTTCACCGTCGACTTGGCAGACGTGTCCGGACGGAGTTTTTCCGGAGGGACTTCGACCGACTTCGCCATGATATCCGCCTCTGAGTGGCCAGCCGTGAGCACCGGCTGCTGAAGACAGGCCGACCCCCGGCCCGCTTCGACCCCGCTATCAAATTGTATGCCGCGAAACCGGCCGGTCTGAGGCTTTGGCAGGGGGAGTTTCCAGAATCCGAATACTTTGGCCCGAGACGGGCCCGATGCCGGCCTTAGGCGCTATACCTGGTTGCTGACTTTGCTATCCATCAGCCCTACAATGCGTCCAATACGTCCAGCGGTTTGGGATACGGAGAGGAGCGCATCATGCAGGAAACGCCGCAGCAATATATCGAGCGCATGTTGAACATTATCGGCAGCCAGGAGCCCGTGAAGGTGCAGGCGGCCACTCCAAAGAAGATCGAGCGCCTGCTGAAGGGCGCGGCAGGTGCAAAGCTTCGCAAGCGCCCGGCGCCCGGCAAGTGGTCGGTAGGCGAAATCCTGGCGCATATCGCCGATACCGAACTCGTACTCGGCTACCGCGTTCGAGCGATTTTGGGCAATCCGGGGACGCCGATCCAGGGCTTCGACCAGGACGCCTGGGCCTCGGCGATGCGCTACGAAAAACGCGACGCGCGCAAGTCCTTCGCCCGCTTTTGCGCGTTGCGCGAAAACAACCTGGCGCTGCTGAAGTCGCTCACGCCGGAGCAGTGGGAACATCACGGCATGCATTCCGAACGCGGCAAGGAAACCGTGGCGCACGTCGCGCGCATGACGGCCGGGCACGACCTGAATCACCTCGGCCAGATCGAGCGCATTCTCGCGCCGAAGTCCGCGAAGAAGAAATAGAGCGCGAAACGCGACGCTACCAGATCCGGCAGCGCATGGCCGGAGGCCGGACCATCGCGGATTTTTCGGTGCAGCCCCAGGCCTTCGCAAAGGCTGGGACATTCGGAACGGCCCCGTCCACGCGGAGAAAGTTCAGCGGGTGCGAGTCGATCTTCGCGCGCAGGCGCATCGACTCCGGCCGATAGTTCACCGACCAATCCATCGCAAAGCCGAGAAAAAAGCGCTGGTCGGGAGTGAAGCCGTCGATCGGAGCCGGCGCGGGCTTCCCTGCGAGCGTCCTTTCGAACGCCGCGTGCGCGATCACCAGCCCGCCGAGGTCGGCGATCGCCTCGCCCTCTTCCAGTTTGCCGTTCTCGTGCAGCCCCGGTTCGACTTCGAATGCATCGAATTCGTCGACGATGCACTGCCCGCGCTCGTGAAAATTCTTCAGGTCGTCGGGCGTCCACCAATTCTTCAGGTTGCCGTCGGCGTCGAAGCGCGCGCCCTGGTCGTCGAAACCGTGCGTCATCTCGTGGCCCATGATCGAGCCGATCGCGCCGTAGTTCACGGCGTCGTCGGCCTTGGCATCGAAATAGGGCGGCTGGAGGATCCCCGCCGGAAATACGATTTCATTGTGCTGCGGGCTGTAATACGCATTCACGGTCGGCGGCGACATTCGCCATTCGGCCTTATCGACCGGCTTGCCGATTTTCGCCAGGTCGCGCGCGAATTCGAACTCATCCCCGTGCATCGCGTTCTCGACGTACGGCACGAGCGCAACGTGGTACGCCGAATAATCGCGCCACTTGTCCGGGTAGCCGATTTTCAGCGTCATCGCGTCGAGCTTGTGCAGGGCCTGCTGGCGCGTGGGCTCGCTCATCCAATCAAGGGTCGAGAGATCATCGCGCAGCGCATCGATCAGGTTGTGGACCATCGCTAGCGCTCGCGTCTTGGCTTCGGGCGGGAAATACTGCTTCACGTAGAACTGCCCGAGCGCCTCGCCCAGCTCGCCGTCGGTCGCCTCCACGCAGCGCTCCCAGCGAGGCTGAATCTCCTTTGCGCCGGTCAGTTGCCGCCCGAAAAAGTCGAAGTCCTCGTCGACGAACTTCTGCGGCAAAGCCGACGCCACGTCGTGAATCACCTGCCAGCGCAGGTAAATTTTCCATTGGTCCAGCGGAACGGAAACCATCGCGGCGTCGACCGCCTTGAAAAAGTCGGTCTGCGCGATGTTCGCGGAGCCGACCGCCGGCGCGCCTACCTCCCCGAAATACTCGCTCCACGCAAAATGCGGCGTCAGGCCGCCTAGCTCCGCCAGCGTCAGCTTGTGGTAGTTGGCGTTGGGGTCGCGCAGATCCTCGCGTTTCGTGGACGCCTGTGCGAGCATGGTCTCGATGTCCATGACCGTTTTGGCTTCGCCGGCGGCGGTCGCGTCGTCGTCGCCGAGCAGCTTGAACATCTTGGTGACGTGCTGCACGTAGCCGGCGCGCAGCTCTTTCGAGTGATCGTCATCGTCG
The DNA here is from genome assembly GCA_035504455.1 of Vulcanimicrobiaceae bacterium. Lineage (GTDB taxonomy): Bacteria > Acidobacteriota > Terriglobia > Acidiferrales > UBA7541 > Palsa-295. The sequence goes on along the minus strand of DATJRU010000144.1, from coordinate 7,432 downwards.
AGATAATACTGGCGGTCCGGGAGGCCGAGACCGCCCTGGCGCGCCGCCGCGATCACTTGCGTGCTGTCTTTGTAGTCCTGCTGGCTGCCGAATTCGAAAACGGCGTTCACCCCCAAGCGTTGGAGCCGCGCGATTTCCGCCCGCAGGCCCGGCAGATCCTTCACCGCAGCGATCTCCTGAAAAATCGGTTCGAGCGGCCTGCTGCCGGCCGCGTCGATCGCGCTTTCGTCCATGCAGGTTGCGTAGAAGTCGCCGATCTTCTGCCAGTTCGACCCGGTCTTCGCGGACTTGTCCTTGGCGGCTTTCTCCAGGATTCCGCGCAGCGCGTCTTCGTTCTGGGTCGTCAGTTTGCTGTAGGTTGCCCACATCGAGTGGTCCGACGGGACGGGATTATTCTGCATCCACCCGCCGTTCGCGAATTTGTAGAAATCGTCGCAGGGCGAGACGGAGCGGTCGAGATTCGACAGGTCGAAGCCGTCGCCGGATTGCGCCGCGGCGGTCGCAGCCGAGCCGCCGCGAGAGCCGGCTTCGTCGATTGCGGAGCATCCTTCGGGTGAGTCCTTCGAAGCGGCCGACTGCGCGGCCAGCGTGAGCGGGAAGAACAAAAACAGCAGGGCGGCAACCGCAAGAGCGCATCGTCGGATCATCAAGAGGTCCTCACTGGGCGGTTCGGGAAACGCACACGCGTCTCCGCGAACTAAGTTTTGATGCGATTCGAGAGGCGCCCCGTGGGCACAACGGCTGCCCGCCGCCGACCGCCCGAGCATTTTGCTTGCGCCGCTTTAGCGTGTCAACTGATCCGGCGCAGGCACAACCGCGGCAAGGTCGGGGCCGGCACGGTGCGCATAGAGTAGACTAGCGAATCTGGCTGGGGGCACACGTGCTCGATCCGCGCGCCGAATATGCGAGGCGCCTAGAAATTCACGAAGCAAGCGTGGCGCGCAGGGAGCGCCAGCACATCCGGGCAGGTAATGCCAAACTTGCCGTAGCCGCCGCGGCCCTGGCGCTGGTCTGCGTCTTCTTCGCAAAGCACGTCTCGGGATACTGGCTGATCCTGCCCGCGGTGGCGTTCATCGTTTTAGCGATCGTCCACGAGCAGGTGCTCCGCGCTCGCACGCACGCGCGAACAGCCGCCGCTTTCTATCGCGCAGGCTTCGCGCGCATGGAGGATCGCTGGAGCGGCACGGGCGCGAGCGGCGAGCGATTCCGCGATTCCGCGCACGTGTACGGGGACGATCTCGATCTCTTCGGCCGCGGCTGCCTTTTCGAGCTTCTTTCCACCGCGCGGTTGCCCATGGGCGAGAACCGCCTGGCCGAGTGGCTGCTGCAGCCCTCGCCCGTTCGCGCGATCGTCGACCGGCAGGTGCTGGTCGCCGAACTCAGTGCCAAGGTCGATCTGCGCGAGTCCGTGGCGATCGTCGGCGAAGACTTGCGTGTCCGCCTGAATCCCGAGTCCCTGACGAAATGGTGCGAGGAAAAATCCTGGCTCGGCGGGCCGGGCCTGCGAATCCTGTGCGCCGCCCTTTCGCTCGCGGTGATTGTGACGCTCTACATCTGGTTCACCACCGCGAACTACGACGCGCTGCTGGCGGTTCTTTTCTTCGAAGCGATGCTCTACACCTGGCTGCACAAGCGCGCAAGAGCGCTCATCGAAGGGGTGAACGCGAATGCGGAAGGCCTCGAGCTTTTCGCGAAAATCTTGCTGCGTATCGAGCAGGAGCCATTTTCATCGCCGCAATTGCAGCAGCGGATCGCCGCGCTGAAGCAGGCCCCGGAATCCGCCTCGCGCGCCGTGCGGCGATTCGCCCGTACCGTCGATTGGATCGACGGGCACGATAGCCTCGTCGCGAGGCTCCTCAATCTGCCGATGCTTTACACGATCCAGACGGCTCTCGCCGCGGAAGCCTGGCGGAAGCGCCATGGCTACCACATGCGCGCGTGGATTGATGCCATCGGCGAAATCGAAGCGTTGCTCTCGCTTGCCACGTATTCCTTCGAGCATCCCGCCGATCCCTTTCCGGAATTCGTGGACGCCCCGGATGCGCCCCCGCTATTCGCCGGCGACGATCTCGGCCATCCGCTGATTCCGGCAGCCCAATGCGTGCCGAACACCGTGCGGCTAGATTCGAGCACTCGCGTTCTGCTGGTGAGCGGATCGAATATGTCGGGCAAAAGCACGTTGCTGCGCACCGTCGGCATCAACGCCGTGCTCGCGCAGGCGGGCGCACCCATTCGCGGGAAAGCGCTGCGCCTGACGCCGCTGGCGCTCGGCACCCGGCTGCACAGCGTCGATTCGCTCCAGGAAGGGCGCTCGACGTTTTATACGGAGGTGCTTCGCATCCGGCAGGTCCTCGATCTGGCAGGGGGATCGAGGCCCATCCTGTTCCTCTTCGATGAGCTTCTGGACGGAACGAATTCGCACGATCGCCGGATCGGCGCGGAAAGCCTGCTGCGCGCGTTCATCGAGCGGGGCGCGGTCGGAATCGTCACCACGCACGACCTTGCATTGACGGAAATGGCCGCATCGCTCGGCGGCATCGTGCGCAACGTGCACTTGCAGGATTACATCGAGAATGGCCAGATGCGCTTCGACTACAAGCTGCGCGAGGGCGTGGTGACGAAGAGCAACGCGCTCGAGTTGATGCGGCTCGCCGGGTTGGACGTCTGATCGCGACTCGCCCGGCGCCGCCCGGACCAAGCCTAGGCGTTGTCGATCTGCGCGCGCTGCAGGCGATCCGAGTAATCGATGTACAGCGTCTTCCACTCGGAGTAGAAGTCGAGCGCCGCGAGCCCCGCCTCGCGATGGCCATTGCCGGTGTTCTTCGTGCCGCCGAACGGCAGATGCGTTTCCGCGCCGATCGTCGGCGCATTCACGTAGACGATTCCGGTCTCGAGGTCGCGCTGCGCGCGGAACGCCTTGTTCACGTCCTTCGTATAGACCGACGCCGAGAGTCCGTACTTCACGCCGTTGGCAATCGCCAGCGCATCGTCGAACGTATCGAAAGGAATCAGAGCCACCACCGGGCCGAAGATTTCCTCCTGGCAGACGCGCATCTGGGGATCGCAGTCCGCGAACACCGTCGGCTCGTGGAACCAGCCTTTGGCGTACGCGCCGCTGTCGAGCCGGTGCCCGCCCGTCGCGAGCTTCGCGCTTTCCTCTTTGCCGATTGCGACGTACTTCATCACGGTGCTGAGCTGCTGCTCGCTGACACAAGGCCCCATCTGCGTCGCGGGATCGAGGCCGTCGCCGACCTTGAGCGCCTTCACGCGCGCCACGAAGCGTTCCGCGAACTCGCGATACACCTTCTTGTGGACGGCCACGCGGCTCGCCGCCGTGCAGCGCTGCCCGGTGGTGCCGAAGCCGCCCCATACGGCGCCCTCGACCGCAAGATCGAGGTTCGCGTCGTCCATCACGATGATGATGTTCTTGCCGCCCATCTCCAGATGGCACTTCTTAAAGGTGGGCGCGCACGCCTGGCTCACGATGCGGCCTACTTCGGTCGAGCCCGTGAAGCTCACCAGATTGATGTCGGGATGATTCACCACCGGAGCGCCGGCGCCCGGGCCGTCGCCAAATACCACGTTCAGAACACCCGCCGGCAGCCCGGCCTCTTCCAACACTTCCGCCAAATGGAATGTCGAGAGCGGCGTATCCTCGGCCGGTTTCAGGACGATCGTGTTGCCGCAAATCAGCGCCGGCATCGCCTTCCACGAAGGAATCGCGATCGGGAAATTCCACGGCGTGATCAACCCGGCCACTCCCGAGGGCGCGCGCACGCACATCGCGAATTTGTTCGGCAGTTCGGACGGCGTCGTCTGCCCGAATTGGCGGCGCCCCTCGCCGGCCATCAGGTAGGTCATGTCGATGGCTTCCTGCACGTCACCGCGCGTTTCGTCGAGCACTTTGCCCATCTCGCGGGTCATGTCGCGAGCGAAATCTTCCTTGCGCCGCACGAGCGCTTCGGCGGCATGAAACAGAATCTCGGCGCGGCGGGGAGCGGGCGTCAGGCGCCACCTGTCGAAGGCGGCTTTGGCGGCTTCCGCAGCCACCGCCACGTCTTCGCGATCCGAGGCCGGGAACATTCCGACGAGCTCGTCGCGATTCGCCGGATTGCGGTTCTCCAGCATTTTGCCGCTGCGGGATTCCACCCATTCGCCATTGATGAAGTTCTTGAACGTTCGAGTTGCGATTGCTGTGGCCATCTGGCTGCTCCTCTGCGAATTCCGAAACTATAGATTAGCGCCGAAGCTCGCCGCCGCCAAACCAAGCCCGGGAGACAATAAAGCCAAATTGGTATTCAGCGCGAGGTAGGAGCCGCCGGCAAGCTTTCGCCGCGGAAAGGCAGCTTGAATTTGCGGGCGATCTCCGGCCAGAATTCGCGCAGCACGTCGAAGCCGATCCCCTCGCCGATGCCTGAGCCTACGCTCTCCGCAGTGGGCCCCACGCCGCGGCGGTGGTCCGGGTGGTAGACGTTACTCAGCACCGTCGAGCTCGTTGCCGCGAACCACAGCGAGTAATTCGGCATCTCCGTGCCGTCTACGTTGTAAGCAATCGCGGAGTGTTTGACCGCATGGAAGAAACGCCGTGGAACAGAGCCGGTACCCAGCCGGTAGTAGCGCGGGTCCTCCGAGAAAATCACCGGGTACGCAAAGTCGCCGAAGAAATTTCCCTGCGCCTGATCGATCATGTTGTAGCCGAACCGCCTGCCGTAGCCCGCCGCCCCCTGCCCGTAGGAGGGGTCGGTGTTTTGCGCCTGGCTGATACCCGCGTTGAAGGCCGCGCTCAGGAAGGTGATCGGGTCGATCGTGTCGCCTACGAACAGCATGAATTTGGCCTTTACCTGGAGGGTGCACAGCACGGTCCCCTGCTTGTACACCGCTGGGCTTACCTCTTTCCGCTCGAGCTTTCTGCCAAACGCGCCGACGACCTTCGCGAACGGGCCCTCGTAGTCCTGCCAACTGACGAGCGGCGGGGGCTGAAGGCAGGTCGTGGGCCCTTGCGGCGTCTGCTTTTCCACCTGTACGGCGCCGGGCAGGGGCGGAAGTGGCTGCTGCTGTGGGGACGTTTGCGGCTGTGAGGGCTGCTGGTCCTGCGCGAGGGCCGCGCCGCAACAGATCGTTACGGCCGCCAGTACAATCCCCGACCACGCCTGACAGACCCTGCGAGTCAGTCGAACGATCTGTCGCTGGCGCGTAGCGGTCTCCCCGAGATGGCGTTGCTGATTTGGGCCTGCCTGCGTGTTCTCGGCAAATATAGCGAATGGCGGGTGGGTTGCCGGCATTTTATCAGCCCGGGCGACGCCAGCGTCAACATGGAAGATGCCCGCGCGTCCGCCGGTGCCGCGGATTGCAGATTAGTGCTGCGGGGATTTGGGATCGGCTACGGCGCTGTCCGAAGCGTTCGATGCAGTGGTCACCGAGCCTGATGTAGCCAGGGGCTGAGCCGGAGCTGGAGGCGCAGTCTTGTCCGAAGGAGCGGCGGATGCCGGCGTTGAAGCTGGCGTCGCCGGCTTTGGCACGACCGGCTTCGGCGCGGAAACGCCCGCAATGTCCGAGCCGAGGCCGAGCTTTTGCAGAGTCGGGGCGTCCAGCTTGCCCGTGGAATCGAGTCCGTTGTCCGCCTGGAATTTTTGGGTCGCGGCGATCGTGTCCGCGTCCCACTTGCCGTTCGGGTCGCCCTTGTAGTAGCCGCCGCGGGCCAGCGCCGACTGAATCTCGCTGATGCGATCGGGCGAAGGAGCCGCCGGCAGGTGCATCCGCGTCGAGTGGCGCCTCTTGCTCGATGACTTATGATGGGAATGCGTCGACTGCGAGTGTGCGGACGACGTCGTAGAGGAGGCTTGCCGCGTGTGCGCGGGCGCGCCGGCCGCCAGGATCAGCGCCATGCCGGTCGACGCCGATACGGCAACGGACCATCGCTTCACGCGCTTGGTGAATGTCGTCATCAGAATTTGGACGCTGAGTTCGAACCAATTGCCGCCCGAGCCGCGAGCAACGCCCCAAGGTGATTATCGCCCAATCGAGAAATGACTCAAGTCGCGCGCAACTCCGGGGAAGCCTATCAGGTAATGCACGGATAGCTGCCGGGGTCGGCGGAGCGCCGGCCTCCGGCCAATCCTTCGGAATCCGGTGGCGCTATTGCGCGGACGGCACCGCGCCGGCCAGGAACAGTGTCAGCACGGGCGCACTGTCCGAGCGGCGCGCGATCTTGAAGAGCACGTCCTCGCCCGGCTTGAGCTTGGCCATCTGCGCTTTGTAGTCCGCAAGCGAAGTGACCGCCACGTGGTTGACCTCGACGATCACGTCGCCGCGCACGAAGCCGACGTCCTCCGCGAAGCTCGCCGGCTCGACTTCCGTGACCACCGCTCCGACGATCTTGCCCATGCCGATCTTGCGCGCCAGATCACTCGTCAGATCCTGCACGTGCAGGTCGAACTGATCGGCCGGCGCTCCCTGGTCGGGCTGCTGGTCGGCGTCCTGGGCGGACGGCGGGAAAATCTGCGAGCGATCCGCCACCGTCAGCGTGACGTCATTCGGCTGCTTGTCCCGCACGTAGTGAATCTTCACGGATTGCCCGATCGGCGTCTGCGCGATCGGGTTCACCAGGTCCGCGCCCGTGTGGACCGGCTGGCCGTTCACTTCCGTAATCACGTCGCCGGCCTTCAACCCCACTTTCTCCGCGGGGCTGCCCGGCGCGACCGCTTCGATCACGATTCCGTACGGCGCGCCAAGCTCCTTCATCAAGATCGGATTGTCGCTGTTCTCTTCCTGGAAGGTGACGCCGATCGAGCCGCGCACCACTTTTCCGCTGGTGATCAGCTGGTTGTAAACGCCGATCGCCGTATTCGACGGCAACGCGAATCCAACACCTTCGAAGCCGCGCCCGCCCGTATAGATCGCCGTGTTGATCCCGATCACCTCGCCGGCCATGTTGACAAGCGGCCCACCGGAGTTCCCGGGGTTGATCGCCGCGTCTGTCTGAATGAAGCGCTGGAACTGCTTGCCGACGCTGGTGCGATCCTTCGCGCTCACGATGCCCGCCGTCACCGTCGAATTCAATCCGAACGGGCTGCCGAATGCGAGCACCCAGTCGCCTACCTGCACGCCATCGGAATTCCCAAGCTTCGCGACCGGCAGATCGTGCCCAACGTTGATCTTGATCACCGCAAGGTCGGTATCTTTATCGGTGCCGACCACGCGCGCGTTGTAGCGGGTCGGATCGCCGTCAAGGCTCACTTGAATCTTGGTGGCGTCGTCGATCACGTGATCGTTCGTCAGTATGAAGCCGCGCTTATCGACCAGCACGCCTGAGCCCAGGCTGCGCTCGGCGTCCGGCGCGTCATTGGGCGAATCGAAGAAGCGGTCGAAGAAGTCCTGAAACGGGTCGCTGTCACCGTCGTTGTCGCCATCGTCGCCCCGCCCGTGAGGCATC
>DATJRU010000143.1:0-2570 GCA_035504455.1 Vulcanimicrobiaceae bacterium | reverse complement strand
GTGCGGGGCTGATGGAGCGCGCCCACGTCGGCGCGAAACCTCGCGAGCACGTGGCTCCGATCCCCGAAGAGCACGAAGTCGTTGGTAGGCCGCTTGACGGATTAGAGCCTCAAGACCGAGCCGGATTGTGTCGGTGTCTGTCCGGGCGCCGGAGGCGGACCTCGCGTCACGCAACAGAGCGTCGTCGATAAGTAGGGTCTTTTTCATACATCTAATCCTACCATATAAAGATGGCAGATCAAGCCGTACCATTTTTCTGGTTTTTTTGGGATTTGCCGTCGATTAACTTTGCGCGGTGAATACCACAAGATCAAATTCACGAACGTTGAAAAGGCTGGTGGGCCTGGGTAGACTTGAACTACCGACCTCACCCTTATCAGGGGTGCGCTCTAGCCACCTGAGCTACAGGCCCGCGAACAACCGTAGAAGCGATTCATTCATGATAGGTGGCAGGCGGCGCATCGGTCAAGACGTTCGACTCAATCCGTTCGGCGCGGCCGCGGCGGCTGGTCGTCTTTGCCGAGCACCGCATCGAGCATCAGCATGCTGAGCCCGGCCATGATCAGCAGCGTGGCGATGGTGGCGAGGATATCGGCGTTCATACCCCTAGCATCGGCAAGCGCCGCATTCTTGTCGATACCCACTTAGGCCGAGAGTTGCCAGGGCCGCAATGTATTTTTTTGGCACAGGCAGCCTGGCATGTCGCTTGACAGAATCCGCGCGCCGGCCAGCCGATCTCCGGCTTCAGAATTGCGGTTTGATCCAGGCGCTCAGCCGATCATCATTTCGTCCACGTAGCACCAGCGCCAGTCTTCCCCCGGCTGAAACGATTGAATGATCGGGTGGTGCGAGGCGTGGAAGTGCTTCGTCGCGTGCTTGTTCTTCGAGCTGTCGCAGCATCCCACGTGGCCGCAGGAAAGGCAGAGCCGGAGATGGACCCAGGTGTCGCCCATCTCGAGGCACTCCTTGCAGCCCTTGCCGCTGGGCTTGACGTCCTCGTGAATTTCTTTGGTGTGCTTGCAGGTTTGCGCCATGGAGGGCCTCCGAGTTGAGCCGAACCACGATTATAGACTCGCTTCAGGCGGAAAGTATTCCGAGGTTTCGAACGTCCGCGGGCGGGCTAGGCGTGGGCGGCGCTGTCGCGAAAACTGGCGACTGCCTGCGCTTCGTCCGTAAAGGTGGGAAGGCATTTCACCAGGCGGGTCAGCTCGAGAATCTCCTGCACGTGTCCGTTGGGATTCAGCAGCTTGAGGCTGCCGCCGTCGCGCTCGAGCGTGACGAACGATCGCACCAGCGTGCTCAGCCCCGAGCTATCCACCTGCGCGACCTCACCTAGATTGATGAGAACGTTGCACGGGGCGCTTTCGGCCAGCTTGCGCAGCTCGGCGGCCAAGGCATCGTTGGTGCGCCCGATGACGACGCGGCCCCGCAGGTCCAGAATCGTAACGTTCTCGGATTTCCGCTCCGAAATTCGCAGGTCCATCGCCGTCCTCCTTCGGCCACTACGCTAACAGGCCGCCAAAATGCAGGCCCTGAGTGGCCAAGACTGTCTTCCAGGTTCGGGTATTATAACGCCCCAAGCGATTGAAAACGCAAGCGTCCGGCTCGTTGTTGCCGGTGCCTATTTGGCCTGGAGCGACTCGATGTAATCCGTGAGATTGTCGATGCGCGCGGTGACTTTCGCTTCATCGGATTTACCGATGGCCTTGAACATCACGCCCCACACGGGCATCTCGGCAGGGCCGTGGTCGGGCATCGTCACGCCGTGGCGAAGCACGGATTTCACGTATGCCGCTGGAAACTCCCCGTTGTGGCGCTGGGCCAGCGTCGTCAGATCCGGCGGCGGCTCCGTGAACGGCGAGGACGCGGGCGGCGGTCCGTTGCCTTTGCCATCGTTGCCGTGGCAGACGGCGCAGTTCCTTTTGTAAAGCTTCGTTCCGGCTGCAACGGACGCATTCGGTTTCGCCTGCGCGGCCGGTTTTTCCTGCGCCGCGCAGAAACCCGCCGCGAATCCAAGCAGGAAACAACAAGCGAACGCATCACGAATTGCCCGGGAACCCATGAGGTCCTTTCATTATTCCGCGGACCGGCGTTTTGTCAATGAAGGGCTCACCCCGATCGCCGAGTTTCAACCCAGCAGGTCGGCGAATACGAAACCATCCCGCTCGACAATCTCGCCGCGCCGCACCGCGATCGGCGCGCGAAACATCGGCCCGGCATACGCGAACGTATGAAATTCGCCGTTCTCGCCGCATGGATCCGCCGCCGGAGGCAAGTCCGCAAGCAGCGCCGCATTCCATTCGCGCCCCGCGAACGATTTGTCGAGCTGCCGCGGATCGACACAAGTGAGATATGAACGCAGCCCGCCGGCCATCATCTGCCCGGCGAGCTGCCGCGTCGGGACGCCCCACAGCGGAAACACCGGCGTGATCCCGCATTTCGCGAGCTGTTCTTCGCGATAGCGGCGAACATCTTCGAGAAACAGATCGCCGAAGATCATGTGGGTCACGCCTTCAGACTGCGCGCGATCCATCGCCGCCGCCATCGCTCGTTCGTATTCTTCATTCGGG
>DATJRU010000142.1:0-4219 GCA_035504455.1 Vulcanimicrobiaceae bacterium | reverse complement strand
TTGTAACGCGCCAAAAATGGAACTCCGAGAAAAAGTCGCCAATCTGCCGGCCCAGCCCGGGGTGTACCTGTTTCAGGACGCCTCCGGGAAGATCGTTTACGTCGGCAAGGCGCTTTCCCTGCGCAGCCGCGTGCGTTCCTATTTTCTCGAATCGAGCGCGCTGGCCAACGCCAAGACCGGCTCGCTGGTGCGCGAAATCGCCGACCTCGATTACATCGTGGTCGACAACGAACGCGAGGCGCTGGCGCTCGAAAACAACCTCATCAAGCAGTACAAGCCGAAATTCAACATCCTGCTGCGCGACGACAAGACCTATCCGTACATCAAGTACACCGCGTTCGAGAAATTTCCGCGCGTGTACGTCACGCGGCGGCTCGATAAGGACGGCTCGATCTACTTCGGCCCGTATTTTCCGGCGAGCCTCGCCTATCGACTCGTCCATTTGATTCACAAGCATTTTCTAGTGCCGTCCTGCACGGTCGACCTGACGCGCCTTCATCCACGCCCATGCCTGCAGTATTACATTCACCGCTGCCTCGGGCCGTGCGCGGCGCTGGTCACCGACGATCGCTATGCCGAAGCGGCCCGCGACGTGAAGCTTTTCCTCGAAGGGCGCCGCAACGACCTCGCACGCAGTCTCAAGCAGCGCATGGAAAGGGCGTCCGAAGAGCAGCGCTACGAAGAAGCTGCCGGTTATCGCGATCTGCTGCGCACGCTCGAGGAAATGGACGAGCGCCAGAAAATCGCCGCGGCCGAGGGCGACGATACGGATGTGCTCGCATGGTACGCCGAGCCGCCGCAAGTCGCGGTCAATCTCTTCCACCTGCGCGGCGGACGCGTGGTCGACCGGCGCGATTTCTACTGGGAAGACATCGACGAGCTCCGTCCGGAAGAATTTCTTCCGTCGCTGCTCAAGCAGCTCTATCTCGATGCGGCGTACTTGCCGCGCTACATTCACGTGCCGATCGATTTCGAGGAGCGCGAGCTGCTCGAAGAGGTGCTCAGCGAAACAGCCAAACACAAAGTGGAAATCCTGAATCCGCAGCGCGGGCAAAAGCACGCCTTTCTCGAGCTGGTCGAGAAAAACGCGCAGCACTCCTTCACGCAGCGCTTCCGCGTCCTCAAGCCCACCTCGAAAGCGATCGCCGAGGCCCTTCAGGGCGCGCTCGGCCTCGAAGAACCACCCAAGCGCATCGAGTGCTTCGACATTTCGCACATTCAGGGATCGGACACGGTCGCGTCCATGGTCGTATGGGAAGACGGCCGCATGAAAAAATCCGACTACCGCAAATTCATCATTCGCGGCGACGCCATGCCCGAAAGCCCCGACAAAGCCGCCGGAATCCTGCGCGACGATTTCGCCAGCATGCGCGAAGCCGTCGAGCGCCGCTACCGCCGCCTGCGCGACGACCACAAGCCCATGCCGAGCTTGCTGCTGATCGATGGCGGCATCGGCCAGCTCCACGCGGCGGCCGACGCGCTCGAAAAGCTCGAAATCATCAATCAGCCCATCGCCAGCATCGCGAAGAAGGAAGAAATTCTCTACGTCCTGGGCCGGGAAGGCGATCCCATCGTGCTCGACAAGCATTCGCCCGTCCTGCACCTGATCCAGCAGATTCGCGACGAAACGCACCGTTTCGCGGTGACGTTCCACCGCCAGCGCCGGTCGAGCCGCCGCCTGCGCACGGCGCTCGTCGAAATTCCGGGCGTGGGCGAACGTACGGCGCAAAAGCTGTTGCGCCGCTTCGGCAGCGTCGCGCGCCTGCGGGAACTGGCGCTCGAAGAGCTCGCCGCCGAAATTCCGCGGCACCAGGCGCAGCGCGTTTACGACGCCCTGCGCGGCGAAAAATCGCCCGTAACGTGATCCCCCGCGCTCAATTACAGGTTCGGCACCATTGCCGCGCCGGAAGTGGTATGCTACTGTCCAATCCTGGAGGTGGACGATGGCTGACAACGTTGGCTCGAGAGTTAGCTTCTTTCTCGTTGGTCTTGGAATCGGAGCGCTCGTTGGCATTCTATTTGCGCCGAAGTCCGGCGAAGAGACACGCGAATACCTCAGCTCGAAGGCCGATGAAGGCCGCGACTACGCCCAGAAGAAAGCCCGCGAATTGCGGGAACGCGCCGAAGACCTGATCGAGCGCAGCAAAGAGATCATGGCGCGCCAGAAGGACGCCATCTCGAACGCAGTGGACGCGGGCAAAGAGACGTACAAGCGCGAAGCGAAAGCATCCTAAGAACGCGGCGGGTGCCTCATGTCCGGCTGGGCTGAAGCTTTTGTAGTGATCGCCGCAATCGCCATCGTCATTCAGATGGCGATTCTGCTTGCCATGTTTTTGCAATTGCAGGCGGCGATCAAAAATTTCACGCAGATCGCCACGCAGTTGCAGTCCCGCATCGACCCGATCCTCGTCCGCACGAACCGCATCCTCGAAGACTCCGAAGACCGGATCCGCAGCATCATGGGCGATGCGGCCGAAGTGACTCGTGTGGCGCGCGGCCAGGCGCAGAAAGTCGACCGCATCTTCACCGACGCGGTCGAGCGGCTCCGCCTTCAGATCATTCGCGCCGACCAGATCCTGACCGGCACGCTCGAGGTCGTCGAGGAAGCCGGCTCGACGATCCGCGACAAAGTGTGGACCCCGATCAACCGCGTATCCGCTGTGCTGAAGGGCGTGAAGGCCGGGATCGATTTCATCCGCGGCCAGCGCGGCCCGCAGTCGGACGTCACCGAAGACGAAGAACTCTTCATCTGAAGCGATCTGCCGCTTCGCTCACTCCACGCAATTTTCGCTTTTCTTAGCTAGCGCGAGATCCAGCCGCCGCCGAGCACGCGCTCGCCGTCATAGAAGACGGCGGCCTGTCCGGGCGTAATGGCGCGCTGCGGCTCGGCGAAGACTACGCGCGCCATAGTTGCGTCGAGGGGAGTAATTTCCGCTTCCGCCGGTACATGCCGATTGCGAATGCGCACGGTGGCGCGCACGGGCCCTTCAGGAACGTCGTAGGGAATCCAATTCACGCTGCCGACTTCGCAGGTGGCGCGGCGCAGTTCGCTGTCCTCGCCCACAACCAGCCGATTCCTTTCGCGGTCGAGCGCGACGACGTACACCGGATGCCCCGCCGCCAGCCCCAGGCCCCGGCGCTGCCCCACCGTGTAATTGTGCAGGCCGTTGTGCCGCCCGAGCACTTCGCCTGAGGTCGAAACGATCTCTCCCGGCGCGCCGAGCTGCGCGATCTGCGTGAATCCGCTGTCGCTGCGCGCCGCGCTTCCCTGCTCTTGCAGATAGCTCTCGATGAACCGCACGTAATTGCCCGTCGGGACGAAGCAAATTTCCTGGCTCTCGGGCTTTTCCGCCACCGGCACGGCGAGACGCCGCGCGATCTCGCGCACTTCGTGCTTCGTCAACTCGCCGAGCGGAAAGTCGGTGCGCGCAAGCTGTTCCTGGGTAAGCCCGAAGAGGAAATACGACTGGTCCTTGTTTTCGTCGACGGCGCGCAGCAACTCATACCGCCCGGTCGCGCGATTGTGGCGCACGCGCGCGTAGTGGCCCGTGGCGATGCGCTCCGCGCCGATCTGCCGCGCGGTGGTAAGTAGCTGATCGAACTTGACGTGATTGTTGCAATGCGTGCACGGAATCGGCGTGCGCCCCGAAAGGTAGTCGTCGACGAACGGCCGCACCACGGTTTCCTCGAATTCGCGCTCGAAATTGATCACGTAGTACGGAATGGCGAGATGCTCGGCCACCCGCCGCGCGTCGTACACGTCGTCGAGCGAGCAGCAGCGGTGCGGCGCGGGCCCATCGCCCTGGAGCTGCGGCAGCCGCCGCTGGTTCCAGAGCTGCATCGTGAGCCCGACGATCGCTTCGCCGCGCTCGCGCAGGATCGCAGCCACAGTCGAGCTGTCGACTCCGCCCGACATCGCGATTGCAACCGCACCAGCGCGTGAAGGCGGTTCAGTCGCCGCGATTTCTCCATCGGCGGCCTTCGCCGCGAGGGAAACCGCGCCGGAGGCGGGGTCCTTAGGGGGTCGGAGCTTCAGCTCCGACATTAGCGGCGTAGCTTCTCTTGGGGCTTCAGCCCCTGAGGAGACTCCTTCAGCAGCCGCTACAAATTGGACTGTGTTTGCCATTCACGTGTTACCGCGCGGGGGCAGCCTCCGCTTGCGGCGCGCGCGGCGAAAGCGCGCGGATGCGTTCGACCACGCCGGGAATAATTTCGATGG
>DATJRU010000141.1:0-6645 GCA_035504455.1 Vulcanimicrobiaceae bacterium | reverse complement strand
CCACTTCGCTGCGGGCGACACCAGAAAGGCCAACAGATCGGCAATCTCTTCCGGCTCCCCAAAACGGCTGATGCCGGCTTCCTCCGGAAATTTCTTGATCGCTTCTTCGACGCTCATGTTGTGAGCAGGCGCCCACTTTTGAAAGAACGACTGCCGCCGCGCCGTCATCACCGCGCCCGGCACAACGCTGTTGACCTGCACTCCGTCCTTGATTCCCTGCTCGGCGAATGCTTTGGCGAGCGCGATGATGGCCGCGTTCGTTGCCGCGACCGCCGCGAATCCAGGTTTCGGATCGAGAGCCGCGCTCCCCGAAAGCAGCACTACCGAGCCCTTCGAAGCCTTCAGTGCGTCCCAAGCGCGTATCGTCAATCTGCGCGCGCCGTGGAGTTTCAGCGCCATGCCGTCGTCCCACTGCGCATCAGTCATCTCGAACAAGTCGATTTGCGGCACGGCGCCGGCAATGTTGACCAGCGCGTCGATTCTGCCAAAGCTTTCGAGAGTGCCCTTGATCACCGTGTCTGCCGATTGCGGCAGGCGCAGGTCGATGTTAAAGACCAGCGCCTTGGCCCCCATCGATGTGATCTCTGAGGCCGCCGCATCCAACTTGTCCTTGTCTCGCGCAGCGAGCACGACGGCTGAGAAATCCCGCGCGAGCCTCAAGGCCGTGGCTCGTCCGATTCCCTGACTCGCACCGGTAACGATGGCGACGGATTTGATCGCCATGACGTTGCTCCTTCCCGATTCGTATTGCGTCGTTAGGCTGAGGCTCCCATCGAGAGGGTTTCGCCCGCAGCTTTCAAGATCACGTCGACCACGATGTCCGGCGCTGTGTACATCGGAGAATGGTCTACGCGCTCCGACCGGACGGTTGCCTTCATACGATCGGCCATGAAACGCTGCGTCTGCGGGTTGATCATGCGGTCTTCTTCTGCCAGCAGGAACCACGACGGCTTCGTTTTCCATGCCGGCGCCGGTGCCGGCTCTTGAATGCACTGCATCGCGATGGGCCGCTGCACCGCCTGCATGATGCTCGTCTGGTCGGCCGAGGCTTTGTGAGCAACCGCATCGCGAAACCCGCCTTCCGGCATCCAGATAAAACCGTGCGCGTCGGGCGCCAGCTTGGGAGCCTTCGGGTGCGCCTCGTCGCGGTAGAAGACTTTTGCGACGGTCTCGCCCTCATCGGGCGCGAGCGCGGCGATATACACGAGCGACTTCACCCGGTCGTTGCGTGCGGCCGCAATCACAGCGCCTCCGTAGGCGTGAGCCACCAACACCAGCGGGCCTGTCGTTCGTTCGAGTGCGCGATTCAAAGCCGCAGCATCGTCGCTTAGAGACGTGAGCGGGATCGAGGCGCAGGTCACCTTCAGACCGTGCCGCTGCAAAGGGAGAATCACGTTGGTCCAGCACGATCCGTCGGCCCACGCTCCATGCACCAGAACGACGCCGGAGTTCTCCGGAAAAGCGTTCATTTCCTGGCCGCGCTTTCTCCGCCCCGGCGCCCGATGCCATTCGCTTCGAGGAACTCTTTCATCGCGGAGCCGATTTCGACGACGTCGGTCTCGATCGCAAAATGTCCCGTGTCGAGGAACTGAACCTTCGCGTTCGGCAGGTCTTTCCGGAACGCTTCCGCTCCCGCGGGAATAAAAAATGGATCGTTCTTGCCCCAAATCGCCAGCAAAGGCGGCTTCGATTTGCGGAAATATTCCTGGAACTTCGGATAGAGCTTCACATTCGACGCGTAATCCAGAAACAGATCGAGCTGGATGTCTTTGTTTCCCGGACGCTCGAACAGCGCCGTGTCCAACGTGTACGACTCGGGCGGAACGCTTTCCGGATCGGCTACGCCGTGCGTGTACTGCCAGCGTGTTCCCTCGAGCGTCAAAACATTCTTGCGGATGACGTCGCGATTCTCCGGCGTCGGCTCGGCCCAGTATTTGCGGATCGGACCCCATGCGTCGCCAAGCCCTTCTTCGTAGGCATTCCCGTTCTGCGAAACGATCGCTGCCACTCGTTCAGGATGAGCCATCGCGAGGCGCAGGCCTGTCGGTGCACCATAGTCGAACACGTAAATCGCATAGCGGTTGAGTGTGAGCGCCTGCGTGAAGGCCTCTATGGTCGACGCCAAGCCGGCGAACGAATACATGTATTTTCGCTCGGCCGGAACTTCGGTGAATCCGAACCCGGGAAGATCGGGGGCAATGACGCGGTAGTCCGTCGCCAGGCGCGGAATAAGTTCGCGGAACATAAACGATGAAGACGGGAATCCGTGCAAAAGGAGAATCACGGGCGCGCTCGGGTCGCCCGCTGCCCGATAAAACACTCGGACGCCATCGGCTTCGACTCTGTGAATCGTTGTAGGAGGCGCGATGTATTGGCCCTCGGGGCGTTTTGCCGCTGCTTGCGAAGTCGTCTCACTCATGAACCTTCTCCTCCACATCTTTGGGTCGATTTGCCGCGGAGATTACCATTTCTCCCAGGCCTAACGCGGCAAGCTTGCGCTGCCACTCGTTAGACATTCATCTTGAAGATAAGTTACATGCCAACGATCGGGTGGAATCGATCCGAGCCCGCGCTCTGGAGATAGTCGTTCCGGCCTTGCAAGTGTCCCCCGCGAAAATGATCTGCCGATTTCGGGATCGCAGCGCACCCAACTACCCCGCAGTGCCAAAGGTGGCGTCTGCCGCGCAGGCTGGGCTAGAATACGCCGAATCTTTGCCAGTCAGTTCTGCTGCGGGCGCGTTGCAAGGATGCAACGGCCGTATTGAGTGTGCGACGGCGCGCTCTCCGCGACCCGCTGCAGCGCGCAACTGGCCGCCGAACCAAGAGAAGGCCCAGCGATGACGCCGGAACAGTGGCGACAAGTCAAAGATCTGCTCGCCTCGGCTTTGGAGCAGCCGCCGGAGGCCAGGCAAGCGTACCTGCTGCGAGTTTGCCCGGAGCCTGCCCTGCGGAACGAAGTCGAGTCGTTGATCGCCGCCCATGGCGACTCGGCCACCACGATCTTCGGGAGAATGCAGTCCCTCACGCACTCCGTTCCTTCGCTGCAGCCCGGCACCCTGTTGGGTCCCTACCGGATTGAAGGTCGCATCGGCGCGGGCGGCATGGGTGAAGTGTTCCGGGCCACGGACACAAGACTCTACCGGACGGTCGCCATCAAGCTGCTGCCGCCGGGGCGCAGCTCCGATCCCGCGCACGAGCAGAGGCTGCTCAAGGAAGCGCGAGCGGCGTCGGCGCTGAACCATCCCAATATCGTTTCCATTCACGACATTTCCAGCCACGACGGGAGAGACTTTCTCGTGATGGAATACGTGGAAGGCCGGACGCTGAAAGAGGTGATGCAGACCAAAGCCATGCTGCTCGGCGAGGTTCTCGAATTCGCCGCGCAGATCGCTTCGGCGATGGATACGGCGCACTCCGCGGGCATCGTCCACCGCGACATCAAGCCGACCAACATCATGGTCACGCCGAACCGCCAGATCAAGGTGCTCGATTTCGGCCTGGCCAAAATGACCGAGGCTTACCTTCACCAACAGACGCGAATCTCGATCGACATCACCGAGGTTGGAACGATCGTCGGCACCATCGCTTATATGTCGCCCGAGCAGACTCGCGGCGAAGCCGTCGACGCGCGCTCCGACATATTTTCGTTCGGATGCGTCTTGTACGAAATCGCCACCGGGGCGCTTCCGTTCTCCGGTCCCAGCAGTCTTGCCGTCATGCATGAGATTGCGACCGCTGTCCCGCCGCCGCCGAGCAAAGTGCGGCCGGAACTGCCGGCGGCTTTCGATCAACTGGTGGCGAAATGCCTGGAAAAAGACCCGTCGCGGAGGTTCGCGCGGGCGTCGGAGCTGTTTCAGGCGATCAAATCGCTCGCGCTGCAGCCCAAGGCGATTTCCCTGCCGGCGGGCGGGCAGCGGCGGACGGTTGCCGTGATCCCGCTTCAGTTCCGCAACGCCGCTTCCGAAGACCGGTTCTTATCGGTCGCGCTGGCCGATGCGGTTGCGAACCGGCTTGGCTCCGCTCCGACGCTTGTCGTCCGCCCGATCGCCGCTGCAATGAAATACGCCGGGAAGAAAACGGATTGGACGCAGATCGCGCAGGAACTCAACGTCGATCTGGTCGTGGAGGGCAGCATACAGAAAATGGGTTCTCGCGTCCGCGTGCTCACCCAGGTGTGGGAGTTTCGCAACGAGCAGGCGCTCCATTCCGCAAAAGTGGACGGCGACATGGGCAGTCTCTTCAGCCTGCAGGACCAGCTCGCGGATTCCGTTTTTGATTCGCTCGTGCCCCGCTCGCGCGAGAAGTCCACCAGGTCCGGCCAGACCGCGGTTCCGACGACGCGGCATCCGCTCGCTTTCGAGCTTTATATGAGGGCCGTCGACCGCGCCTTCGGCTTCAACAAATTCGAACTGAGCGCAGCGATCGAAATGCTCGGGCGCGCCGTCGATCTCGACCCCGACTTCGCGGATGCCTGGGGCATGCTCTGTATCGTCTGCTATCACATGGGAGCGCATCTCGATTCGGATCCCAAATGGTTCGAGAGGGCGGAACGGTCGATCGCCAGAACCCTGGAATTAGATCCGGTGAATTGCGACGCGCTCTGCGTGCGAGGAATGATTCATTGGTCGCCGGCGCGCGGGTTTCAGTTCCGGCCGGCGCTGAGGGCGCTCAACGCGGCGCTCAAAATCAACCCGAGCCGGTACACGGCCCGCAATCACCGCAGCGCGCTTTTGTTCCACTTCGGTTTTCACGAGGCGGCGCTCGTGGACGCCGAAGAGTCGATGATTGCCAATCCCCAGTCCGCATTGAGCGCAACCGCCTGCGCCTTTACGCAACTTTATATGGGAGACTATACCAAGGCGCGCGACTCCGGCGAGCATGCCCTGGCTCTGGAGCCGAGCCTGGTTCACGCCAATATTTTTTCTCCGCTGCCCTCGATTTACGCCGGAGACCTCAAGGCGGCGCGCGAAAAACTGAACGTCGCCCGCCAGATGATTCCCGAGGAGCAGCAGATCGCGTGTATGGAGGGGATGATTCTGGCTCGCGAGGGGGATTTCAAGCGCGCGGAGCAGCTCACCGACGATGCCGTCGCCTCCAAGAGAAGCATGGTCCACACGCACCACTCCTGGCATTGCGCCGCGGGAGTCTATGCGATGTGCGGAAAGCTTGAGAAAGCGGTTGCCGAACTCAAGCGTTGCGCCGAAGGTGGCCTGCCCAACTATCGCGTCTTCGAAAAGGATCCGCACCTGCGTTCGCTCCACGGCCATCCCGAGTTTATCGCCCTGATTCGCAATCTGCGCCGCGATTACGACGCCTTCCGCAAAGAGTTCGAATTGACCGAGGCAGGACCTGCTACGTAGTTTCGTTTTGGTCTGCTTGCACCCGGATAGTGCTAGCTAGAATTCCCGCCTTTGGATGACCGCGACGGACGTGAGGAGCAGGAGCGCGGCGACCGACAGTGCCGCGAAAGCGCCGAGCCACGGAAACGGGCCGCGCAGCAGGCTCGCGCCATCACTGAAATGGTTGTCGCCGCCCATGAAGCGCCACAGATCGGCATAAGGACGGATGGCGTTAACAGTGCCGCACACCATCGCGCTCAGGATCGCCACTCCGAAAGCAACGGCGGGCGCCGTATATTCGCCTTCGATCAAGGAAGACGTCAGCATCGCCAGAGCGAAGTAAATGAGGCCTCCCGAAATCAAGAGTGCAAGATAGAAGACAGCCTGCGAGAACGAAACCGGAAAGCCGCCGACGCCCAGCGTGATAAGAATGGCGATCCAAGGGATGACGCCGAGACCAATGGACTCGATCACGCCGACGGCAATCTGTACCCACACCAGCCTACGCCGGCTCACGGGCAAAGCCAGCGTGAGCGATGACGTTCCCGCCGCGCGCTCGCGAATCAGACCGCCCATTCCCAGCAGAATCACGGCCAGCATCCAGATGGCGACCAGCAGGTGCTGGCCCGAATTGAAAATGTCGCCCGCGCTTCTGCGCAGCGCCACGAAATATCTCGCACCGCTCAGCCCGACGGGCCGCATTACGTCCTCCATGTGATGAACCAACAGCACAACGATCGTCGTAATGCCGCACAAAGACGCCAGGAATCGGGAGCGAGTTTCGAGCCAAGCCTTGTACCAGAGCACGATTCAATTCTCCTTCACGGTTTCGAGAAAAACATCGCGCAAGCCGACAGGGGAAACCTCGACGGAAATCGCATTCAAATCGCGTGCGCGTTCGACAACGATATCTGCGTTGCGGCTGGCGAATACGCGCAAGTGGCGGCCATCCGTTTGGATCCTCTCGACTCCCGCAATGCGAAATTCCTCTCCGATGGGCGCGGACGAAAAGGCCAAGTCGATCCGCCGGTAGGATTGGCGGAGATCGTCGAGAGACGTGTCCACCAGCAGGCAGCCCTTATCCAGAATGCAGACGTGATCCGCGATGCGTTCCACTTCTGCGATCTGGTGCGAGGAGAAAAAAACGGATACGCCCTCTGCCGAACGTGCCACGAGCGTTTGCAGGAGATGCTCGATGCCGACCGGATCGAGGCCTTCGCTCGGCTCGTCAAGGATGAGAAGCTCGGGGCGGCGCGCCAGGGCCAGCAGCAAGGCCAGCTTGGTGCGCATCCCTTTCGAAAGCGAC
>DATJRU010000140.1:0-2770 GCA_035504455.1 Vulcanimicrobiaceae bacterium | reverse complement strand
ACGGGCAATTTCCCCGAGCCTGCGCGCGAGCCCAGCACTCTCCAGACAAAGCTGAGCCGCGCCCTCGAACAGGCCAGCGTACCGGGCAAGCCGATCCGCTTCCCGATCGCCAATTCCGACCGCACCATCGGAGCCTATCTCAGCGGCCAGATTCTGCGCCGCTCCGGATATGCGGGTCTTCGCGAAACGACGATCGACTGCGAGTTCCGCGGATCGGCTGGGCAGAGCTTCGGCGCTTTCACGATTCCGGGGCTGCGCCTGCGCCTTTTGGGTGAAGCGAACGACTACGTGGGCAAGGGCCTGAGCGGCGGAACGATCGCGATCACCTCCGGCGTCGAGGCTTCGCGGCGCGGCGACGTCCTCGCGGGCAATACCTGCCTTTACGGCGCGACGAGCGGCCAGCTCTATATCGCCGGGCGCGCGGGCGAGCGCTTTGGAGTGCGCAACAGCGGCGCTCTCGCGGTGGTTGAGGGCGTGGGCCATCACGGATGCGAATACATGACATCGGGCGTCGCGGTGATCCTCGGGCCGGCGGGCGTGAACATGGGCTCCGGCGTGACGGGCGGGCTGATTTACGCGCTCCGCAAGTCGATCGTGGAAGGGAACTACAACCGCGAATTCGTCCGCTGCACCGCCATCGAAGATCACGTGAAGGATCAGATCGACGAGCAAGAAGAGGCGTGGCTGCGCCGCGTGCTCGCCGAGCATCTGCGGCTCACCGGAAGCCCGCGCGCGAAGCGCCTGCTGAAATCGGACCGCCTGCCGCTGGTTCGCATCGAGCCCGTGCACTTGCCCTGCCCGATCTCGCAAACCTGGGAACCGATCATCGCACGCCTCGAGCGGCAAGAAGTGAATCCGCTCGATATCGCCGACCCGCTGCACGCGGAAGACCCGCACCAGACGTTCGAGCCGGCTTGATCCTTTTCGCCCCTCGCGTTGTGCTTTCCAAGTAACGGCGAAACGTCGCGCTTTGATCTTGACGCGCATCCAACATTCACGCAGTGTTCGATTGAGTGCGGGTGTGGTTCTTTCGAGACGCGTTCTAGGAGATATTCATGAATTGGCGTTCCAAGCTTTTTGCGATGCTGCTCGGTCTGGTCGCCGTGCTCGCGCTAGCTGGATCGGCGAGCGCCCGTCCCCATCATCACCATCACCGCCATCATCATCACCACCGCAAGTAGCAACCGGAGCCTCGTAATTCCTGGACTCGTTGCCCGCTCCGCTGCAGAAGAATGAAGCTCCTCTAGGGAATGTTCACAACGGCGCCGACGCCGGCGTAGATGTAGTGGTCGCCGAAGATCTTTTGCAGCGCAGCGAACGCCGGCTCACCTGTGCAATGGCCGACAGCGACGTAATCCAGCTTCCACTGATCGTGCAGCGCGGCGGATATCCTCTGGACGTCCGCGTCCGGCGCCGCGACGAGATGGAGCCCTCCAAAGAGAACGCGGACGTGCTGGTCGACCTTAGTCGCCGCTTCGAGGACCTTCTCGACGCCCGCGTGAGAACATCCATCGACGATAATCAGGCCCTGTGGGCCGCGAATCGCCAGCGAGATTTCGCGCAGTTCGAGCGTACCGGGGACCTGCGATACGGTCGGGACGAGGAAAATACCCGGCGCGATCTCCGTGGTTGAATCCACTCGCACGAAGTTCGCTTGAGGCCACGGCATGCCGGCCGAAAGCGCAGCCGGAGGAGTGCCGTCGAAATAGCGCATGTTCGCCGGCAGGGATGGATCCTTGCGATAGAAACTGTTCGGGGCGTCCCAACCAAAGGGTCCCCAGGGTTCCGCAGGTGCGTAAATCCGCACGGAAGGATTCACGCGCAGCAGGTAATTTAGACCGCTGATGTGATCGCTGTGCCGGTGCGACAGCACCACGAAGTCCAGCTTGGCGAGGTCGACGTCCAGCGCTTTCACGTTGCGTTCGAAGATCTCGGCATTCCCGCCCGTATCGAAGAGGATCCTCTTGCCGCCGTACTCCACGAGCGCGGAGAAGCCCCAGGCCTTGATCATCGATGGGTTTTTGCCGAATGCGTCGTAAAGAATCGTGACGCGATTGGGCGCGTCCCCTTCGGAAAAGGCGGTCAACGGGAAGAGACACAGAAGAGTTGCCAGCAATAAACCAACCGGCACCCGAAATTTCATGGAATCACCTCCGCGCGCGGCTCAGAACCGCGATTTTGCCGCCAACTGTATGCCTGGGCGCTGTCCGACCGCAAGATAGTTTCCTGAAACTGCTCCCGCTGGTTCGATGCGGTGTACAATTTTCGCTGAGGTGGGGGATTCTCAAGAGGGGAATGCGAGCGAACAGTGACGAAAAAGACGAAGAGGAAAGCAACTGCAGGAAAGAAAGCGTCCGCAAAGAAATCCGCTAAGAAGAAGGCCGTGTTGCGTGCAAAACCGGCGCGCGCGAAAAAGCCGGCGCGAAGCAAGAAACCGGCCCGGAACCGGGCGGCGCGGCGTCCTGCCGTCGGACGCGAGATTTCTTCCGGGAGCGAGCGATCGTCCCTGGGAGGTGGCACCTTTGAACCGGCGGATCGCCTCACGAAGCGGGGCCTGGGGGACGGCGCCGCTGGACAGTCGGGCGACTTGCAAGGACTGCCGCGGGCGATCGACGTGGATTCCGAAAGCGTCGAGGAACTGATCGAAGAAGGGCAGTCGTTCGAGGCGGACGCGATCAGCGGCGTGGAAAATGCGCCCGACGCCGACCAGGGCGAGGTTCGAGTTCACGAACGACCGGAAGACGAGCTTCCCTTCGAGCCGCCCGAGTAG
>DATJRU010000139.1:0-5140 GCA_035504455.1 Vulcanimicrobiaceae bacterium | reverse complement strand
GAAGCGAAAGCGCCGCGCAGCGCGAAACTCTGGGTCCTCGCCGCTCTCGTGCCGTTCCTCGCTTTCGGCATTTGGGAGAGCGCCACCGGCGCGAGGTTGAAGCACATCGACCAGAACTTCGACACGATCCGGGCGATGTCGGAGCGCATGCCAGGCGAGCGCTAAGCCCCGGGATTCGTCTCGCATCCACACGCCTGTCAGTGACATCGAAATCGCATCGAATGGGGCGGGCGGCCAACCGGAGCTCGGGCCTGAGTTTACGAGACACGGAGGATAGATGAAGGCGATTCGTGTGCACCAATTCGGCGGTCCCGAGGTGCTCAAGCTCGAAGACGTCCCCGATCCCAAGCCTGCCGCCGGCCAGGTGGTGGTCCGCGTCCGCGCGGCCGGAGTGAACCCGGTCGAGGCATACGTTCGCGCCGGCGCCTACGCCAAGCTTCCCAGCTTGCCCTACACGCCTGGCTCGGACGCCGGCGGCACCGTCGAATCCGTGGGCCCGAATGTCTCGCGCTTCAAGCCCGGCGACCGCGTCTACGTCGGCGGCAGCATCTCCGGCACCTACGCGGAGCTCGCGCTTTGCGACGAGCGCTCCGTATATCCGCTCCCTGCCCCCGCGACATTCGCGCAAGGCGCAGCCATGCACGTCCCGTACGCCACCGCATTCCGCGCGCTGTTCAATCGAGGCAATGCGCGCGGCGCCGAAACCGTGCTGATCCACGGCGCGAGCGGAGGCGTCGGCACAGCCGCCGTCCAACTCGCCCGGGCCGCCGGTCTGCGCATCGTCGGCACCGCCGGCTCGGATCGCGGCAGGAAACTCGTCGCCGAAGAGGGCGCGCATACCGTTCTCGACCACAAGTCGCCGAAGCACTTCGAAGAAGCCCTCGCCGCCACGGGCGGCCGTGGCTACGATCTGATCGTCGAGATGCTCTCGAACGTGAACCTCGGCCGCGATCTCCCGCTCCTCGCGCCCCGTGGCCGCGTCGTCATCGTCGGCAGCCGCGGCCCCGTCGAAATCAACCCGCGCGACACCATGAGCCGCGACGCCACCATTCTCGGCATGAGCCTGAACAACGCCTCGCCGGAGGAGCTCGCCGGCATTCACGCCGCGCTGGGCGCAGGCCTCGAAAACAACACGCTCCGCCCGTTAATCGGCAAGGAGTTTCCCCTCGCCGAGGCGGCGAACGCTCACGAGGCCCAGATGGAAGGCGACGCCTACGGCAAAATCGTCCTGTTGCCGTGAGACAGGTTTAGGTTTAAACGTAGCGCCGGGTCCTTTAGCCCGGAGGTCTTGGCCGCGCCGAGGCCCGGGAATAACGGTGGCTCGAACTCGGTCTTAGATTTGAACGTAGCGCCGGGTCGTTCAGCCCGGCCTCTTGCCCAAACAAAGGAGGCACACCATGCAACGAACAGCAACCGCAGTTTGGAACGGCACTCTCCGCGAAGGCGCGGGCACCATCTCGTCCCAGAGCGGCGTTCTCACCGACTCGCCCTACTCCTTCGCCACGCGCTTCGAAAGCGCCAAAGGCACCAACCCCGAGGAACTCATCGCCGCCGCTCACGCGGGCTGCTTCACCATGGCTCTCGACGCGCAGCTTTCGACCATGCACTTCACACCCGAAAAGCTGCGCACCATCGCGACCGTCACGCTCGATAAAGTCGACTCCGGCTGGGCGATCACGAAGGTCCACCTCGACGTCGCCGCCCAGCTTCGCGGCATCTCGTCGCAGGCCTTCGAGGCGGCCGCCGTCAGCGCCAAGGAAAACTGTCCCGTCTCGAAACTCCTGAAAGCCGAAATCTCCATGACCGCGCACCTGGAGCAAGCGGCATGATTTTGGCGATCGTCGCCGGCATCCTGATCATTCTGAATGTTCTCTGGGAGGCCTTCGAGACGATCATCCTGCCCCGGCGCGTCAACCGCCGGTGGCGCGTCACCGTGTTGTTTTATCGCGCCACGTGGCTGCCGTGGAGAGCCATCGCCCGCGGGATCAAGAAGCTTCGCACGCGCGAGACTTTCCTCAGCTTCTACGGCCCGCTTTCACTCCTGACCTTGCTCGTCTTTTGGGCAACGTCGCTCATCGTCGGCTTCGCTCTGCTGCTCTACGGCGCCGGCCACCAAGTCACGTCGCCGAGCCAGTTCGAAACCTGTCTTTACCTCAGCGGGACGACGTTCTTCACGCTTGGCCTCGGCGACGTCGTCCCGCACACGCATACCGGCCGCATTCTCGCCGTCGTTGAAAGCGGACTTGGCTTCGGCTTCCTGGCTCTGGTGCTCAGTTACCTGCCCGTGATCTACCAGGCGTTCTCGCGGCGCGAGGTCAACATCGTCCTGCTCGACGCGCGTGCCGGTTCGCCGCCCACCGCCGCGGAACTTCTGCGCCGCCATGCCGAGCCCGAAGGAATGGACTCGCTGCAACGAGTGCTCACCAATTGGGAGCGCGCCGCGGCCGAAATCCTCGAAAGCCACGTCTCCTATCCCGGCGTCACCTATTTCCGCTCGCAGCACAACAACGAATCCTGGCTCGCCGCCCTCACCGCCATCCTCGATACGTGCGCTCTGCTAATCGCAGGTGTCGAGAACGCCTGCGCCCGCCAGGCCCGCCTCACGTTCGCCATCTGCCGCCACACCGTCGTCGATCTTGCCCAGCTTTTCAACGCCGCGCCGCGCAGCGGGCCCGCGGACCGGCTCCCGCCCGCCGAATTCGACCGCCTGCGTGCCACGCTCGCCCAGGCTGGCCTCAAGCTCTGCGACACCGAAGCCTCCAAAGCGAAATTGACGCAGCTCCGTGAGATGTACGAGCCCTACATCCAGGCGCTCTCCCTGTTTTTCGATATGCAGCTCCCTCCCTGGATCCTCGCCAAGGAAATTGCCGACAATTGGAAGACCAGCGCCTGGGGCCGCATCACCGGATTTACGTCCACCGGCCGCCCCGGCCCCGACGACCACTCGGACTAGCCTCTGGGAACGCCATTCTCCCGATGGCCTTTCTCGCACCCGTTTACAAGCAGCGCTAACGCTCGCCCAAATTGGCCTCAACGACTCGCTTCGCCATCATTCTCGCGCTCCGGTGCCACGAAATCCCTGTGCTATAATTTCGTTTTCACGGGGTCATAAAACACGCCTCTAGCGGCCCGGAGAACATATGAGCATCCCGAAGACCGAGAAAATCTGGCACAATGGCAAATTCATCCACTGGGACGACGCCAAGATTCACGTGATGTCCCACGTCGTCAACTACGGCTCGGCCGTCTTCGAGGGCGTTCGCTGCTACGAAACCGCGCAAGGCCCCGCCGTCTTCCGGCTTCGCGAACACATGCAGCGCCTGCTCAACTCCGCCCACATCTACCGCATGGAAGTCGCCTTCAGCCTCGACAACCTGTGCCAGGCGGCTCTCGACCTCGTGAGCGTGAATAAACTCAGCGCCTGCTACATCCGCCCCATCATTCTGCGCGGCTACGGCGACGCGGGCGTCGATCCGCACGGATGTCCGATCGAGGTCTATCTCGCCTGCTGGGCGTGGGGCAAATACCTCGGCGAAGAGGCTCTGCGCAACGGCGTGGACGTCTGCGTCAGCTCGTGGAACCGCCCCGCGCCGAATACGCTTCCGCAGATGGCCAAAGCCGCCGCGAACTACATGAATTCGCAGCTCATCCGCATGGAAGCCAAGGTCAACGGATACGAGGAAGGCATCGCGCTCGACGTGAACGGCTACGTCAGCGAGGGCTCCGGCGAAAACATCTTCGTCGTGACCAACGGCACCATCTACACGCCGCCTCTCGCCAATTCCGCTCTCCCTGGCATCACGCGCGACTCGGTCGTCACGCTCTGCCGCGAGCTCGGCTTCCCGGTCATCGAGCAGATGATCCCGCGCGAAATGCTTTACATCGCCGACGAAGTCTTCTTCAGCGGCACCGCCGCCGAAGTCACGCCCGTCCGCTCCGTCGACCGCGTCAAGATCGGCTCCGGCTCGCGGGGCACCGTCACCAAGAGCGTCCAGGAGGAATTCTTCGCCATTACCAGCGGCAAGACCCCCGACCGCCACGGCTGGCTCTCCCCGGTCGGACTCACCGTCGCCCGCTGACCGCGCCCACTCCATTCAGCGCATGTGCCGCATTGAGCGGCGCTGCATTTTAGTGGCACCGGCAATCCTGCCGGTGCTCCTCCGGGATTGGCACCGCATCCTTTGCATGGCCTCGCGCGATGTCCGCTCGCAAACGCGCGAAGCGCGTGACATACGGTAGCCCTCGGCGCAAGCTGTGGGAACCCATGCGCGGACGCGTCCAGCCCGCGAAGCGGGCGCAAGAGGAGCATGCGTTCTCACACAGAACTCTTTCAGCCCCGCGAAAGACTTTCCTAGTGTTGGGCTTTCAGCCCCGGGAAATTCTCTCCGTTTCTTTGACTCCCTCCGCTCCCATCCAGTAGAATCCCGCGTCTGCCGAGACACACCGGAGGAATGTTGTACCGTCTCCCACAGAAGCTCGCTGCCGAATTCATAGGAACATTCGCCGTCGTCTTCATCGCCGCTGGCGCGATCTGCGCCGACCAATACCTCCGCGCCGCAGGCGCTCAGGGTGCAGGCCCACTCGGTGCAGCGCTCGCCTATGGACTTGCGGTTGGCGCCATGGCTGGCGCCTTCGGTCACATCTCAGGCGCGCATCTGAATCCGGCGGTCACAATCGGCTGCTGGGTCACCAGACGCCTCGGCACGTTCGATAGCATCGGCTACGCGATCGCCCAACTTCTCGGCGCGGCGGCTGGCGGCTACACGCTGAGCGCAATCCTCCCCGAGTCGGTCTGGCGCCCGGTCTCGCTCGGCGCTCCCGACCTCGCCTCGGATTTCACTCGCATGCACGGCATGGCGCTCGAGGCCGCGCTCACCTTCTTCGTTGTAACCGTCACATTCGCCACCGTAATCGATCCGCACGGCCCCTTTCGCAACGTTGCGGGGCTTCCGGTCGGCCTCGCCGTCACGATCGGCTATCTCGTCGGCGCTCCCTTCACCGGCGCAGCCATGAACCCGGCACGCGCCTTCGGCCCTGCCCTCGCGCTCACCCCGCACCATTGGCAAAATCACGGCGTCTACTGGATCGGCCCGCTCTTCGGCGGCGTCCTCGCAGGCGTGATCTATGACCGCCTCTTCCT
>DATJRU010000138.1:0-3907 GCA_035504455.1 Vulcanimicrobiaceae bacterium | reverse complement strand
GCCGAAGGCGTCTTTTGTTTTTGCGAAGAGATTGCGCACGGAGGCGGGATCGGTGACGTCCGTGGGCACGACGAGGCTTTGCGAATTTGCCTGCTGCACCTCGAGCGCGGTTGCGTCCAATGTCTCCTTGCGGCGCCCGGCGAGGGCCAGCGAATACCCCTCGCGGGCTAGGGCAACCGCGACATATTTGCCGATGCCGCTGCCTGCTCCCGTGATGATCGCGATTTTCGATGATGAGTGAGGCGATGAGTCCATGAACGCCCTCCGCGGCAAGGATGATAAATCAAAGAGGGAACTTATGCGGCCGCCTGCGTCGTGACAGCTGGGTTGCGATCACCGGGAAGAGCGGGTACAGTTCCCGGCGCGGGCAAGCATCCGAAGAGGCCCTACATGGACTCGACAGCGGCATCTCCGTCAGGCTCGGCCGATCGCGGCCTTGGCTTTCTCACCGCACTGCAAGCGGCTGAAGCGATTCGGAAGAAGAAAATCTCATCGCAAGAGCTGACGCGGCTGATTTTCGAGCGAATCGATCGCTTCAATCCTGCGCTCAACGCCTTCGTATATCTGCTGAAGGAAGACGCACTGGCTCGCGCGAAGGAGGCGGACGCGGCGCTGGCTCGCGGGGAATCGCTCGGCGTGTTTCATGGCGTTCCCGTCAGCGTGAAGGAAAGCTTTGCGGTGGAGGGGCGTCCTTGCACGTGGGGATTGCCGGCTTTCAAGGATTCGAAGGCGCCGCGGAACTCTGTGGCGGTGGACCGATTGTTGGGCGCGGGAGCTGTGTTGGTGGGCGCGACGAATGTTCCCGTTAATCTCGCCGATTGGCAATCGTACAATCCGATTTATGGCGCGACGAATAATCCGTGGGATTTGAAGCGCACGCCCGGAGGATCCTCGGGCGGCTCGGCGGCAGCGCTGGCGGCGGGACTCGGATACCTGAGCGTCGGAAGCGACATCGGCGGCTCGATTCGCGTGCCGTCGCATTTCTGCGGAACTTATGGTCACAAGCCTACGCTCGACCTGGTGAGCCAGAGCGGCCAGCAGCCGGGCGGCGTGCCGACGGCGCCAGGATTCTCCACGCTGCTGGCTGTTGCCGGGCCGATGGCGCGGAGCGCGGGCGACCTGCTCGCGGCGTTGCGCGTGTTGGGCGGGCCGGTCCGCTGGGATGCCAAAGCGTGGAAGTGGGAGATGCCACCCGCCCGTGGCCAGAGCCTGAAAGATCTTCGCGTTGGCTACGTGCTCGACGACCCCATCGCTCCCGTCGCGCCGGACGTGCGCGCGGCGCTCGAAAAAGTGATCGAGAGCGTGGGCCGCGCCGGCGCGAAAATGAAGCCGGGATGGCCGGCCGGTATTCAGCCGTCGGCGCTCCTCGACACATACCTTTACCTGCTGTTCGCATTCGAAATCAGCATGTGTCCGCCGGAAGCACAGGAAGAGCAGAGACAGAAATTCGAGGAAATAGCAGGCCCGGCGGTCGCAGCGACTCTTACTTCGTTCACGCACTGGCAAGCGCAGAATTTGCAGCGAGTGAGATTTCGGACGCAGTGGCAAGCCTACTTCGACGACGTGGACGTGTTCCTCTCGCCGGTGAGCTTCACGGCTTCATTTCCGCACGATCACAGCGAGCCTCAGAGTCGGCGCTCGATTGCCACGACGGGCGGGCCGCGAAGCTACATGGACGGCCTGAATTGGATCAGCCCGGCCACGCTGACTGGATGCCCGGCGACGGTTGCTCCGGCCGGCCGCACCGAGGCCGGATTGCCCGTGGGAATTCAGATCATGGGGCCGTACTGGGAGGACGCGACGACGATCACCTTCGCCGATTTGCTCGCGCGGGAAGTGGGCGGGTTCGTGCCGCCGCCGGGTCACGGCAACTAGCCCGCATGTGGCCAAATTTCCGCCTTTCGCATCTTCGCTGGCGAGAAGCGTTTGGCAACTACGGAAATCTCCCGACTTGTTGAGATGAAAAATACATTCGAGCTCGGACAAAGTCACGAGTGAGGATATATGCGGTACTGCAAAACGTTCCTTCTGGCGCTCTTGGTCCTGGCACCCGCCGCGCAGGCAAGACTCATGACAATCTTTACGGTCGAGGCTGCTTGGCCAGCTTCCCACGTTGTCGTCGCGAAAGAGACGAGCACGCCGGGCAAATTCGAAGTTGTCTGGTGTTGGAAAGGCAACCTGCCCAAGGGCGAGACAATCGACGTTCCGGAGATGATTCCCCTGCAGGCACAGTCAGCCAGGGTATTTCGCAACCGAGAGGGAAAGCCAGAGAGGCTAAGGCCGTCGGAGCTTGTGCTCTTTCTTCGAGAGTCTCCGACAGCGCAAAGCGGACGCCGGCGTTTGGCACCCGTAGACTCGGAAATGAGGGCTTCGATGGCCTGGATGCAGGACGACGAGATGTTTTGCTTCCGCCCCGACAACGAGTCCGTCGAGGTCGAACTCGTAGACAGTCGGCTGACTTGGGCGGAAATGTGGATGGCTGTGAAGGACGTCACGCATGAACAAACTCTTCTGGGGGCAGTGAGCCGGGTAACCAACAAGAGGGCCAGGGCCGAGGAGCTGGCTCCTTTTTTACTTTCGGCATACCAAGTGTCGCGCTCCTATGCTTTTAAGCAACTAGAGGCTTGCGGGCGCGATGGCGTTCCGACGTTAGTGGCGATTCTAAACGACCCAGCGCTCATGGACCGGCAGGCCGACGCGATGAAGGCGCTAGTCGCCGTTGAAGGCAAGCAGGCGGGCCCGGAATTAACCGCCCTCCTCGATTCCGACGTCGAGTTCTGGACTGCTGTTGGCCCGGCGCTCAAGACGGGCTGGTGGGACGAAGATATGACCCCTGAGGCACCCTTGCGGCTCCGATTGGGGCAAACGGTAGACATCATTCGTGCACTTGATGGCACTCAATTCCCAGGAGCTCGCAAGAGCGTCATCGCGCTTCGAGATCTATGGTCAACCATTCCGCCGATCGATAGCCGAGGCGACACTGGTGGAATAGTGGACGAATGCAATCGCTTCTTAAACGCCCTGCCTGCGGATCGAGCAAATTGATCGTAGAGATATCCGCTGTGATCAACAAGGCGTCTTCGCTTTTCGATCTTCCGCTTGTTAAAATGAAAGGTTGTGCAGAAAGGATTTCTTTCTCTTGAAGATTCGGCCCGCTGTTTTGGCGTTCGCCATCATTCTCGGCTTCGCAATCACCGGATGTAGAAAGAAAGACAACGAAGATTCTTCGGCGCCTCCCGAGCCTACGGCCGTCGTCGACCCGGCCACGGCGGGCACGATTACGGGCACGGTCACTTTTGAAGGGACGCTGCCCAAATTTCACGCGATCGATATGAGCGCGGAGCCTGCTTGCGTGCAGGCGAATCCTAAGCCTGTGGTCCCGCCGATTGTTGTGCTTGGCCCTCACGACGCGCTGGCGGATACGGTGGTTTACATAAAATCCGGGCTGGGCGCGTATCGCTACGACACGCCGACCGATCCCGCGGTGCTCGACCAGAAGGGCTGCATGTATGTCCCGCGCGTGCTCGCGCTGCGCACGCACCAGCCGCTTGAGATCAAAAACACCGACCCGGTGACCCACAACGTCCACCCGATGCCGCGGGACAACAAATCCTGGAACCGGTCACTGCCTGAGGGTGCGCCGCCGTTCATGACGAATTTCCCGCATCAGGAGCTTGCCATCCCGGTCGCGTGCAACATCCACCCCTGGATGCGCGCGTTTCTTTTTGTCTTCGATAATCCCTACTACGACATGACCACAAAGACTGGCACATTCGAGCTGAAAAATCTCCCGCCAGGCGCCTACACCATCGAGGCCTGGCATGAATACCTCGGCACAGTCGACCAAACGGTGACCATCGCTCCGAAGGAATCCAAGTCGATTTCGTTCAAATTCAGCGGGGCTCAC
>DATJRU010000137.1:0-4821 GCA_035504455.1 Vulcanimicrobiaceae bacterium | reverse complement strand
TTCGACGAGCCGACCACCGGCCTGCACTTCGACGACATCCAGAAGCTGCTGACCGCTTTCCGCAAGTTGATCGATGGCGGCGCTTCCCTGCTGATCATCGAGCACAACCTCGACGTGATCAAATCGGCGGACTGGGTGATCGATCTCGGCCCCGAGGGTGGCGACGCCGGCGGCCACATCATCGCCGCGGGAACGCCCGAGCAGGTGGCGCGCAATTCGCAATCGCACACAGGCAAATTTCTCGCGCGCGTGCTCGCGGCAAACGGGAACCGCGAAGGCCACCACTGAAATCTCGGGATCGCTCCATTTAGATGTAGCGCCACGGCTTTCAGCGGGGCATTCTTATCTCATGCGGGCACCAAGGACTCGCGCGGCTCTCGGCGTGCTTCTGCTGGCATTCTTCGCGCACACGGCTCTCGCGCAGACGTCCGCCTCGCGCAAGCATGTCTCCGCCGATCCCGAGGCGCAGGCGCTGGCCCGGCTCCTCGCAGACGCGCAGTCGGCGGTCGATCGCCAGGATTATGAAGCCGCCGCGCAAAATTATCAGGATTACCTCGCGAAAAAACCGGACGACGCGGAAGTCCATTTCAATCTCGGCTACGTTTACACGGCCATGCAGCACGATGACGACGCCAAAGCCGAGTACGAAAAGGCGATCTCGCTCGCTCCGGACGATCCGAAAATGGCGCCGGCGTATCAGAATCTCGGGCTGACGCTGCTGCCGAAAGATCCGGCGGGCGCCGTCGATCCGCTGCGCCATGCCGCTGAGCTTTTGCCGCAAGACGCTCGCACCAAATGGCTGCTGGGCCTCGCGCTCGAAAACAGCGGCAAGCTCGCTCCGGCAATCGAGCAGTTTCAAGCGGCCGAAAAGCTCAATGGCAAAGACTTCGACACGCGCTTCGCATTGGGCCACGCGCTGCTCGCCGCAGGCCGCGCCACCGACGCGGAGCCCGAACTCCGCGAGGCGCTCGCGTTGCGTCCCGATTCGCCCGATGCTCCGCGCGTGCATCTCGAACTCGCGCAATCCCTCGCCTTGCAGAAGAAAAACGAGCCGGCTGCGGCCGAACTCGCCGCGTATCTCGAGTCGAATCCCGACGACACCGAGCGGCGCCTCGAGCGCGCCTCCCTGCTAGCCGATGCTTCGAAGGACGACGAAGCCCTCGCCGAGCTCGATCGCGCCGCGAAAAGCGGCCCGGAGAGTTTGCGCGCCCTGCAGCTCCGCGCGCGCATCTTTAATGACGAGAAGCGCTGGGACGATTTGATCGCCGTCCTCCAGAAGGCCGCGGTTCTCGCGCCCAAGGAGCCCAGCATTCCCGCGCAGCTCGGCGAGGTCTACCTCGCGAAGAAGGACTACCCGGATGCAACGCGCGCGTTCGTCACTGCATATAATCTCAAGCCGGGGTCGCTCGATGTCCTCGCGAACCTGGTCACGGCCTCGTATCAGAGCGGAAATTACGCGGGCGCGCTGCAAGCGCTCGACCTGCTCGCCAAGCAGAAAGACCTGCCCGCCGAGAGCTGGTTTATCCGCGCCAGTTGTTACGATAAACTGGGCCAACCGGCGCCGGCTCTCGACGCGTATCAGCGTTTTCTGCAGCTGAATACGGACCAGAACAGCGACATGTATTTTGCCGCGGCCTCGCGCGCCAGAGAATTGAGTCGCGAGCTAGGGGACAAGAAAAAGAGGTAGCACCTTGCGTGTAACGGGTGACACGTGGGGATGGATGCGGCTGGCGGCATTCGTCTGCCTGCCCGCTCTCTTTCCGTTTGCCGGTGCGGCGCAGAAGAATGAAGCCGCCGAGTTTCAGGCGCGCTTCGATCACGAAACGGATCCGGTCCAGAAAGCGAAGCTGATGCAGCGCCTCGGCATGGACCAGTTCAGCGAAATACGCAAAGAGATCGACCAAGGCAACCTTGCGGAGGCCACGGGGATTCTGGATCAGTATCGCGACGATGCCCGCATATGCATCGAGGGCCTCGACGCGAAAAAGATCAACGCCGCGAAGCATTCCTCCGGCTTCAAGCAGTTGCAGATCTCGGTGCAGGAAGCGTTGCGGCAGATGGACGAGATCGTGGCGGGGCTCACGGGCGATCAGCAGACCGAGTTCATCGCGGTGCGCGGCGATTTGCAGAAGATGAATGACCACTTGGTCGAGGAGCTTTTCCCGAGCAGCCCCGCGCCCAAGCCGCCTGAGGAGAAAAGCGATCATTAGAAGGATCGATGTCCGGCGTGCGCTGGCGATCGCCGTTTGCGCGATTTTGGTCGTGCTTTTTGCGATGCGTAATTTGCGCGCGCAGGACTACACGCCGAAGGACTACCTCGCCGACGACGAAGCCGACAAGATTCGCGATGCCGATACGCCCGACGCGCGCATCAAGCTCTACATCGCGTTCGCGGAGGACCGGCTGAAGAAATTCGACTACGAACTGCACCGCACGAATCCCGAACGCCGCCGCGATGAAATCCTGAATGGCTTGCTCAACGCCTACGCCGGGTGCATCGACGACGGCGCCGACCAGATTCAGGTCGCCAAAGACAAGCAGATGGATATCCGCGACGGCTTGAAGCTGATGGACTCGAAAGAGAAAGAATTCCTGGCGACTCTGCAGAAATACGAGAAGGACGGACCCGATTTGGACGACTATCGCGACACGCTCGAAGACGCCATCGACGGCACGAAGGACGCCATCTCCGACGCCGAAGACGCCTTGAAAACCGCGTTGCCCGCGCCGGTGCGGAGGAAGCCTCAGTGAGGCGCGGAGCCTCGCGGCCATCGCACCGGCGGTTCGTCCCCGGCGGCGCCCGGATTTTTCATCGCATCTACACGCGGCTCGGCTGCGAGGGACGGCCGCCAGAATTTGTCGTCGAATATCACCCCTACACCGACCTCACGCATACGATCCGGCTGCGCGAAGGCACCGCGCGGGTGCGGATTTCGGACGTCCTGCAGAAAGCGCCGCTGGCGGTGGTGGAAGCGGTCGCCGCGATTTTGCTCGGCCGGTTGTATCGGCGCCGGCCGCCGGAAGATTTGGTCGAGTTGTACCGGCAGTTCTCCTACGCGCGATCCACGCGCCGGCGCATCCTGTCGCAGCGAAGGCGCCGGGCGCGCCGCGTGGCTCATGAGCCTACGGGCGCGCATCACGATCTCGCGCCGCTATTCGAGCGGCTGAATCACGAGTATTTCGAGGGGGCCCTGGAGCGGCCGCGCCTGGGCTGGAGCGGCCGCGCGTGGCGCTCGCAGCTCGGGTGCTTCGATCCGGCGCTGAATCAGATCGTGATCAACCGGCAGCTCGATCGCCCGGGCGTGCCCGAATACGTGGTCGCCTACGTCCTTTACCACGAGATGCTTCACCAGAAGCACCCGATCCGCTTCGCACGCTGCCGCCGCGAATCGCACTCCCCCGAATTCCGTCGCGAGGAAAAGCGCTTCGCCGATTACGCGCGCGCCATGAAGTTCCTCGACCGCTTCCCCGCCCATTGACTCTCTTACGAGAGGCGCGCCAACCCTGACTTGTATTGCTCCATCAGGCTGTCGAGTGTTTTCTTGACATCCTGATCGAATTGCCGCGGCCATTTCCGGCCTGGGACATGCGAGGTATCGATCTTGAGTTCGTCCCAAAGCTGGTGCTGGCAAGCTTCTTGCGTGGCGTGCTGTAGATATTCTCCGAAGCTCTTCGGCAGGTGGCTGTTCTCTAGCAGATACAGTCGTGTTCGCAACAGTTCGCCGATCTCCTTATGAAGTGGCGAGAAATATCGTTGCCAAAAGAATTCCCCGATGCTCCTCTGGACCGCCTCGGAATAATTGCCGCCTTTCAGAATGGTCTCTCTCACTTCCCATACGTTGAAAACTTGCTCGATCAGACTGAGCAACGGTCCGTAAAGCTGTTCGATTTGCTGCGCACGGTATTTGAGCTGTATTTCCGCGCGGCGGGTGCGGTTTTCGGCCCGCTTCGCGTAGGCGTAGGTCGCGTACCAACCCACGGCGGTGACGGAAACCGTTATGAGCGTCGGCGTAAGGCTGTCTGACATACCACGCTTTGCTTACAGCGCAAGTCTTGGGGACTCGCCATATTGTGCCAGAAGTCTTAAGAAGGAAATACTACTTGATATTTACATCATCTGGCTTTCGGAACCCCAAGAAACCGCCCGTTTATTGCGCGAGTTTTTCGATTTTCTTCTGGATCTTCTTCGCGTCGGAGGCGTTGGGGAATTGCTTCAGATAAGCCTGGTAGGTTTTCACGGCGGAGTCTTTATCGTGCGCCCGTTCGTAAGCTTCGCCGAGCATCAGCTCGGCCTTCGCGTAACGCGGCTTGAGCTGAACGGCTTCCTGCAAGCGCGGGATCGCGGCGTTCATATCGCCTTTGCGCATGTAATAGCTCGCTACGTCGACGTCCTTCTCGGCATTCGGCGGATCGGAGGGCGCGCTTTCCACCTCCAGCACGCGCCGGGACGAACTCGGCTTGGACGAAGACGATGAGGAGGAAGAGGAAGAAGATGAGGATGACGAGTCGGGCGGATTCTGCCCCGACTGCCCCGCGCACCACGTCGGCAGCGCGAACGCCATCAGCACCGCGAATAAAAAGCCTCTGCGCATCGCTTCCATATTGAGTTTAGAGCGATTTGCTATCATAGAAGTTGTACGCTGCGGGCGCTCTCCCGCCGGAATGCGTCCGCCCCGCTCATTGTAACGCGCCAAAAATGGAACTCCGAGAAAAAGTCGCCAATCTGCCGGCCCAGCCCGGGGTGTACCTGTTTCAGGACGCCTCCGGGAAGATCGTTTACGTCGGCAAGGCGCTTTCCCTGCGCAGCCGCGTGCGTTCCTA
>DATJRU010000136.1:0-24893 GCA_035504455.1 Vulcanimicrobiaceae bacterium | reverse complement strand
GTATTCGATGGTGTTGGGGCCGCTGGCGCGCTGCTTGAAGCCGTGAAGGTAAGGGAAAAGTTTGCGATTCACAAACTCGACGAGGTCGTCGCCGGTGAGCGCCTTGTTGCGGTCGATTGCGCCGTCTTTCGTTTTCGGCGCGGCCCAGGATTCCCAGCGGAACTGCTTCTCGAGCAAGTAGGAGTATTTCTTGCCGGCCATTTCGGCTTCGGCCTTGCGATCCTCCTCGAGCGCGTCGAGGTATTTCAGGAAGAGCAGCCAGGAGGTCTGCTCGATGTAGTCGAGCTCGGTGGTGCAGCCGGCTTCCTTCCAGAGAACGTCGTCAACATTCTTGAAGACCTGCTCGAACATGGGTCAAGCGCCTCTCGGGACATCAGGAGCGGAATTCATATCATAACGCGTGGCTGAGCTTAAGCGGATTGTCAGCGACTGAAAGATAACGGCCCCACGGCGGCCGGCTGTTAAGGCCAGCGCTACATGAAGAGACGGCAACGTCAACGGCGACCGATCTGAGATTTTCAAACATGCAAGTGACGGCCCGGGGCTGAAGCCCCCTTTTTTCCCTCGAGCTTTTTCGCGGGCCTGAAGGCCCACGCTTCCACCGAGGCGGTTGCTGGCGCGGGCGCCCGCATCGCGACCCGGAGATTTGAAATTTGAGGCGGAAGAGCACCGGCAGGAGTGCCGGTGCCACTGGGCACTTCGTCTTATATCCAACACCAAATGCTCCGTCGGATGCATAATGCGTTAATTAAGGCGTCAGGTAGTTGCGTTGGGAGCGAGAATGGGCGGGACGGGGGCGGGACACAAGTCGGAGAGGGCGCGGGCGGCGCGGCTGGTCAATATGGCGAAGGCGCGGGCGGCGCGGAAGAGGGAGCCGCTGCGTTGGCGGAGCGGGGTGGAGTCGCGGGTGATCGAGCAGCTTGTTTGGCAGTGGTGGATGGCGACGAGGGGTGAGGGGCGCGGGGCGTGGGATGAGGGACGGCGTGAGAATACGGCGAGATTCACGGGGTTTGTCGCTCGGAGGGGCGCGCGCGGGAGAAGCGGCAGCCGCGCCATGCCGGTGCGGCAGGCCGGGATTGGCGGTTCCAGCAATCCCTTCCCTAAAGCTGCGGCGGATAAACGCTCCAGCGATGCGGCGGGCAGGCCCTCCTGCGCAAAAGCTGCGGCGGGCAGGCCCTCCTGCGCAAAAGCTGCGGCGGGTGAACCGTGGGCGAAGCTGCGGGTGGCGCGGCTTTTGGGAGTGAGTCATACGTGGGTGAATAAGCTGGTGAAGCGGATCGAGGCCGATCCGGACCGGATGCGGAGGCGAATGGCGGGGCTTCGGCCGGCGACACTCGAGAAGCTCGAGCGGGCGCGAGAGGAAACGCGGCGGCAGCGCGAATTGGGTTGGCTGCGCGGGCCGATTCGAATGCGGCGCGTGAAGTGGATGCGCGAAGGCAAAACGCAGAGAGGCATTGTGTGGACGAAGTCGGAAAGGCGGAGGCGGGAGGGGAAGGACGACGGACGGGCGCGCGTGGGTGATGCGGACGTGCCGGCATGGGCGAGGGGGTAGAGCAGGGGCGAGGGATGAGGGGCGTGGGGTGAGGTTCTCGCTGCGCAGGATCGAGGCGGCGCGCGACAAATCGGACATCGAAGATTTGAGAAGGGTCAAGATTTAGGCTTCAGGATCGAGAGCTGAAGCCTTGGGTCAACCGCCCCTCCGGGGCTGTGCTTGTGCGGGAGAGTACCCGGCACTTCGCAGCGCCTGCCTTGTCGGCAGGCGAGCTCCGTGCCGGGCTGGGTACAATCGCCGCTTCGCGGCTGGTTAGAGTTGCGGGCGATCGGACGGGAGATTGAAATTCGAAATTCGAGACGCTTCGGTGCGAATACCAAAAGCCTCAGGCGACGAGGAATCTGAGATTCGAAATTTCAGATTTCAGATGCAAGAGCGCTGACAGGATTGTCGGCGCCAGTGGGAGCCAAAAAGCCCCCACGCACCGAGGATGTGGCACCCGCCCAAGAAAAAGACGCCCGCCCAGAAGCGGGGCGGCCGCTACAAAGGCGCAGCAAAGAGCGCGAAGAGCAACAGCGGCGACGAGGCGCGAGGGCTACTGCTTTTTCGGGGGCTCGTAGAGTTCGACGAAGGCGTGGACGTCGGGGTCGCGGACGAGGGCGACGCGGTAGCCGCCTTTCATTTCGGCGATGCCGTTGGAGACGACTTGGACGCCGGCACCTTTGAGGCGGACGAGGAGGTCGTCGATGTCGGTGACTTCGAGGCCGATCCAGTTCACGCCGATGTCGGTGATGTCGTAGGGGGCGACGGGCTTCTTGCGGTTTTCGTATTCGATGATTTCGAAGCGCATGCGGGCGTCGCGGTCGGCGGCGAGGGCGTAGGAGCCGTTGTACATGCGGAGAATATTGCCGTGGCCGCCGACGGCGGAGTCCATGAAATCGCCGCTGAGCCACTGCGTGGGAGCGGCGGGCATTTGCGCGCCGAGGAGCGAGCCGTAGAATCCTTCGGCCTTGTCGGGATCGAGGATGATCAGGCCGACGTGATTGATTCC
This sequence comes from Vulcanimicrobiaceae bacterium, assembly GCA_035504455.1. Classification (GTDB taxonomy): domain Bacteria; phylum Acidobacteriota; class Terriglobia; order Acidiferrales; family UBA7541; genus Palsa-295. The sequence continues at coordinate 22,350 of DATJRU010000136.1, read as the reverse complement.
GGGGGGATCGGCGGGACGAGCGGGGCGGCCGTTCGCGGCGGGGACGGCGGGGCGCTGCTCGATGAGCTCGATATCCATGCCGTCGGGATCGGTGATGTAGGCCATGGAGCCCTTGGTCTGGCCGGGAAGAGCGATGAGCTTGCCGTCCCAGGTGCAAGGAAAGAGCAAGTTGGCGGCTTTTAGGACGGACCAGGTCTTGTCGACATCGGGGACGACGACTTCCATGTGTGTGGAGCCGGGCTCCCAGGGAGTTTTTCCCGCCATCACGTTGCGGCGCTTGATGCCGCGGAATTCGCGCAGGTAGAGGGTGAAGGGAGTTTGTTCGCCCATGTTTGTGTTCATGGTGAATTTGGCCATGCGCGATTCGACGCCTTTGGTGCCGTGAATTTGGTTCATCACGGGATCGTTGCGCCAGGATTTGTCGAGGCCGGGAACTTCGGTGAAGCCGAGGAGCTTGTAGAACTCGACGGACTTGTCGAGATTGGAGACGGAGCGGCCGTCGAATTCGATGCCGACGACTTGGCCGGCGTTGGCGCCGAGATTCTGAGGGGCGGCGTGGGCTGAAGGCGAGAGAGCAACGCCAGCGAGCGCCAGGGCGCACGCGAAGACGAAATTCGCAGCGGAACGAAACGACGACAGACGCGCGGGATTGCTCATCAGATTTTTCCCCCCGAGAAGACCCAACGATCGCGGAAAATTCGGCGGTCGCGACGTATCTCTACCACGCTTTTGGACCGCGCGTCCATGGGTTTGGTTTCAGGCGATTGCGGCGGGACGCTTGCGCGGCGGCGGGCGCGCCCGCAAGATTGTGTGAAGCTGGACGCAGGGGAGACGCCGACTGGGCAACGTACCGCAGAACCGGATCACCGCGCTGACGCGCCGGTGCGCGTGGACGGGGAATTCGTTCTGTACTGGATGATCGCGTACCGGCGGGCGGCATGGAATTTCGCGCTGGATCGCGCGATCGAATGGGCGCGCGAGCTGAAGAAGCCGCTGATGATTTTCGAAGCGCTGCGCTGCGATTATCCGTGGGCCAGCGAGCGAATCCACGGGTTCGTTGTGGACGGGATGGCCGAAAAAAGCGAGCGGCTGGAAGAGGCGGGGATTTTCTACTACCCGTACGTGGAGCGCGCGAGCGGCGCGGGCAAGGGACTGCTGGAGCAACTGGCGGCGCGGGCATGCCTGGTGGTGACGGACGATTCGCCGTCATTTTTCCTGGCGCGGATGGTGCGAAGCGCGGCGGCGAGAACGCGCGTGCTGGTCGAGGCGGTGGAGTCGAACGGGCTGCTGCCAGTGTCGGCTGCGACGACGGCTTTCCCGGCGGCGTTCGCGTTTCGCCGCTTTCTGCAGAAGGAGCTGCCGGCGCATCTGACGGAGGCTCCGAAGGCGCGGCCGTTCGCGGGCCTGCGCTTGCCGCAACTGAAGGCGATTCCCGGCGACGTCGTGCAGCGCTGGCCGGCGGCGAGCGCCGAAACCCTCAGGAGCAGCGAGTGGCTCGCCGGATTGCCGGTCGATCATCGGGTGGGGCGCGTCGCGACACGCGGCGGGCAGTCGGCCGCGCACGAGCTGCTGCGGAAATTTTTGGCCGAGGGGCTGGCGCGGTACGCGGAGTCGCGAAACGATCCGGATGTCGAGACGACGAGCGGGCTCTCGCCGTACCTCCATTTCGGGCAGATCTCGAGCCACGAGATTTTCCACGCGCTGATGGAGCGCGAAGGCTGGTCGGAGCGCAAATTGGCGGTGCGAGCGACGGGAAGCCGCGCGGGCTGGTGGGGCGTGAGCGACGCGGCGGAAATGTTTCTGGATCAGCTGGTGACCTGGCGCGAGCTGGGATTCAACATGGCGGCGCGGAACGCGGAGTACGACCGCTACGAGTCGCTGCCGGAATGGGCGAGGCGCACGCTCGCGAAACACGCCGAGGACGAGCGGGCGGAGGTCTACCGGCTGGGCGCTTTCGCGGCCGCGCGAACGCACGATCCCTTGTGGAACGCAGCGCAACGGCAACTGACGAGAGAAGGGCGCATGCACAATTACCTGCGCATGCTTTGGGGGAAGAAAATCCTGGAGTGGTCGCGCGCGCCGGAGGAGGCGCTCGAGATCATGGTCGAGCTGAACAACCGCTACGCGCTCGACGGCCGCGACCCGAATTCCTACAGCGGAATTTTCTGGTGCCTCGGGCGATACGACAGGCCGTGGGGCCCGGAGCGTCCGATCTTCGGCACGGTGCGTTACATGAGTTCCGAAAACACCGCGCGCAAAGTGGACGTCCGGGCGTACCTCAGGCGGTACGGCGAGTGACGGCGATTACGGCCCTGGAACGAAGACGTCGCTTTGGGCGGTGATCGAGACGTCCTTCTGCTCGGTGGTGACCTTCAGCGCGCGGAAGTCGCCGTGCTTCTTGGCGCTGACGGGAGCCGTGAACGTGAGCACGTACTGATTGTGGAGAACCTCGTCGAGCTGATTGAGAAACGGCGTGTAGGAGACTGGCGTATCGAGGCCCTGGAAGAAGTCCTGGCCTCCGCTCGCCTGCGCGACCTTGACGAGATTGCTCTGCGCGAGGTTCTGACGAATGGAGCCGAGCCTGCGGCCGACTCTCGTATAGAGCGTATGGATGACGACGCCGGTTTTCTGCGAGCTGGACATGACGTTGTCGACATCGGGACTCTCGAGATCGCCGCGAAGGCGGTCGTGCCCGTCGCTGATGACCAGAATCTCACGGCGGCCGGTCATGGGCTGGAGCTTCTTGATGACGTCAATCAGCGAGAGATAGATGCTGACGGACGTGCTGGACGGGCCGAGAGTGACGCGGACCTTTTTCGCGACGTCGTCGTGGTTGGTGCTGAATGGAGCGGCGGTGACGGTGAGTCCGTTGCTGGCGTAGAAGACGCCGACGCTCGTGGAGGGCGGCTGGGTCTGAACGAAGTGGCGCAGCTCGTTGAGGCGCGGGCCGACATCGGCGCCATCGTCGATGAGGATGGCGAGATGCAGGTCGGCGCGTTCGCCCTGGGCCGGAGCCCACGTGGTGACGTCTTGACGCTGGTTTTTCGCGTGGACAACCACGTCGTCCTTGCCGATCGGCGGCGGGGCGGTGTATTTCGGGCCGAGCACGGTGACGACGGCGGTGACCGGGACGGTTGCGGGAGTCTCAGCATTTTTTGCGGCAAAAACAGCGTTTGAAGCCAGGAGTGCAAAAGATATAAGCAAAAAGCTCGTGAGCAATTTGAGCTTGAGCGTATGTGCAGTCATGTATGTACAACCTCCAGTAAATGGATGCGTGCAAGGTCGGGAAAGGTGCATGGATGGCGAAGCGGAAACGTCAAGAAGCGTCAAGAAGTGTGTTGAAGGCTGGCGGTCGGGAGGAAGCGAGGGGGCCGGCGTGGCGGTCTGGCGACATTCCGATTTTGCGGGCGTGGTCCGGCTCCGGCGGTCGGGTAAGATCGGCTCATGAATGCGCAAGCCTTTCGAGAGTCGTTGACGGACGCGATTCGTTTTTGGGAGCCGATGCGCATCGCGTACAACCTGACGCTGGCGATCGTGGTTCTGGCCTATTTTTGGAAGGGCTATCCGAGTTCGAAGTCCGCGCTCAATCTCAATCTGGGTCTGGGGATTTTTGTGCTGGCGGTGATCGCAAACGTGGCGTATTGCGCCGCGTATGTTCCCGACGTGTTCGCGCAGGCTTCGGGTTTTCGCGACGGCTGGCGGAAATACCGATGGATTGTCTTCGCGATCGGGACGCTGTTTGCGGGGATCATCACGCGATTCATCGCGATGGGCATGTTTCTGGCCGCGGGCTGAGTTTGACCGAGCTGTCTCATCATCGCGCGCCTGTTAAGAGTGTCTTCAGGGGCTAAAGCCCGTAAGAATTTGCGCGCTTTATGTCGCGGCTGAAAGCCGCGACCCACAAAGACTCGGTCGTTGTCACGCGGACTCTGAAGGTCCGACCCCCGAAGGCTGAAACCCGGGGCTGAAGCCCATTTTCATGGCGCCGTTTCGCGAGCCTGAAGCCTCACGCTTCCACCGGCAAACCGTCGCGCATTCGCGCGTCCCACCAAGAGCCTGCGCGTGCGTGGAAGCGCCGCGGCGGCGCTTGCGAAGGACAGCAATCGAGATGGAGAACTTCAGCGGCTAAAGCCGGTCTGATGCGAAGCGGTTACGTCGCGGCTGAAGCCGCGACCGACAAAGACTCGATCGTTGCGGGGAGATTCGTGAGGTGTGATTTGGAATTCAGGAAGGGAGTTGAAGGCTGGCGGTGGGGAAGAATCGCGGGGGGCGGCGCGCGCGGGTGGCTTGCTCGAAGGCGAAGGCGATGCGGATGAGCTGCGGCTCGCTCCAAGCGCGGCCGAAGAAGGAGACGCCGACGGGCATGCCGAAGACGAAGCCGGCGGGGACGTGGATGTTGGGATAGCCGGCGACGGCCGGGAGCGAGGATGTGGCGCCGGTGTCGTGGTCGCCGTCGACGAGATCGGTGAGCCAGGCGGGGCCGGAGGTGGGCGCGGCGATGGCGTCGAGGCGGCTCTGGTCCATCACGGCGTCGATTCCGTCGGTGCGCGCGAGGCGGTGATTTTGGGCGAGCGCCTCCTGGTAGGCCTTGTCGGTGAGCGGACCTTTGGCCTGCGCCCTTTCGAATAAGTCCTGGCCGAAATAGGGCAGTTCGCGGTCGCGATTGCGTTCGTTGAACGCAATGAGTTCCTGGAGCGAATTTACCGGCGATTTTGGGCCGATGGCCGCGAGATAGGCGTTCAAATCCGCTTTAAATTCGTAGAGCAAAACTTCCAATTCAGAGTTGTCGAATTTTCCGATCGAGGGGATTTCGACGTCGACGAGGACCGCGCCCGCGTCGCGCATGGCATCGAGAGCCGCGTTGAAGACGGGCGCGACGGTCTCGGTGAAGTCGAACGTCTTGCGGAGAACGCCGATGCGCGCGCCTTGCAAACCTTTGGGATCGAGGAACTGCGTGTAATCGGAGAAAAATTTCGCGCCGGGAGCGGCCGTCGCCGGATCGGCGGGATCGGGGCCGGCGAGCGCGCCGAGAAGAATTGCGGCGTCGGTGACGGTGCGGCACATGGGACCGGCGGTGTCCTGGCTGTGCGAGATGGGGATGATGCCGGCACGGCTGATCAAGCCGACGGTGGGCTTGATGCCAACGATGCCGTTGGCGGAGGAAGGGCTGACGATGGAGCCGTCCGTTTCGGTGCCGACGGCGATGGAGCACAGATTCGCGGAGACGCCTGCGCCCGAGCCGGAACTGGAGCCACTGGGGTTGCGATCGAGCGCGTAGGGATTGCGGGTTTGGCCGCCGCGGCCGCTCCAGCCGCTCGAGGAATGCGACGAGCGGAAATTGGCCCACTCGCTGAGATTCGTCTTGCCGAGGATGAGAGCGCCGGCCTGGCGGAGGCGGCGCGCGACTGCGGAATCCTGCGCGGGAGCGAAGCCGGAAAGGGCGAGGGAGCCGGCAGTGGTCATCATGCGGTCGGCGGTGCCGATATTGTCCTTGATGAGGACCGGGATTCCGTGGAGGGGGCCGCGCGGGCCTTTGGATTTGCGCTCAGCGTCGAGCGAATCGGCGATGCCTAGGGCCTCGGGGTTGAGTTCGATGACGGCGTTGATTGCGGGGCCGGCTTTGTCGATTGCGGCGATGCGCGCGAGGTAGCGATTGACCAAGCCGCGCGAGGCGAACTTGCCGGAGTGGAGGCCTTCCTGGAGCTCGGCGATGGTGACTTCATCGAGTTCAAAGGAGGGAACATCGGGGGCGGGTTCACACGCATTGGCGCTGGACATATGAGAGAATGTTGTCAAGGCCAGCGATGCAGCGCTCGCTCTCAGGCCCGAAGCGAGAAAGTCTCGACGCGACGACGGCTTCTCGATGCGGCTGAGATCCTTCTTAGGGCGCATTCCTGCGTGATTGTATTGAATTCGCGACGGGAATTCACCGTATATCGCTGAAGCTCCACTAGATAGAAATTTCGGAGAACGCGAAAAAAAGCGCAAGAGACGCCGAGTGCCCGAGAGGATAGGTGTAGCGATTCTAGCGACTTACGGGTGCTCAAACGTGGCATGAAGCGTGCATGAGAGACAGTGCGTGTTTGAGAGGGGATTAAGAAATGCCGGCCACAGTCGAATCGATCAGCAAGGCAATTGAGGGAGAAAAAAGCGAAGCGCAGGCAGCAGGCGCGAAGTGGAGCGAGCGCCTGAAGGCTCTGCGCCGGATTCCGCCGATCTTCCGGATGGTTTGGAACTGCGCGCCGGAAGTGGTGTTCCTGAGCGCGCTGTCGCGCGTGGTGATTTCGGTGATTCCGGTGGCGCTGTTGAAGGTCACGCAGATCATCATCGACGCGATCAACGGGCACCTCGCCTATCACACGGCGCTGCCGCACTACTTTTGGTGGCTGGTGGGCGTCGAGTTCGCGTTGGCGAGCGCGGTGGCGATGCTGGGACGCGTTCTGACGTTCTTCGACACGGTCCTCGCCGACAAGTTCACGAAGCACATCAGCACGAGCATCATGGAACACGCGTCGAGGCTCGATCTGACGCGCTACGAAGATCCGCTTTTCTACGACAAGATGGAACGCGCGCGCGTGCAGGGCACCGACCGCGTGATGCTGGTTCAAATGACCGGGCGGCTGATTCAGGACGTGATTGGCGCTCTCAGCTTGGCGGCGGGCATCATTTTCTTTTCGCCCTTGCTGCTTTTCTTCCTGGTGGCGTGCGTGGTGCCGGCGTTCCTGGGCGAGACGCATTTCGCGTTTCTCGGCTATTCGCTGAATTTCGAGCAGACCCCGGCGCGGCGGCAGATGGACTATCTGCGGATTCTCGGCGGGAGCCGGGAGAGCGCGAAAGAACTGAAACTTTTCGGGCTCGGTCCTTTTCTGGTGGGGCGCTACAAGAATTTGTCGGATGAATTGCACCTGCAGAACGTGCGGCTGGCGAAGAGGAAGCTTTTCTTCGGCGCGTTCCTGACGGTGCTGGGGACGATCGGCTACTACGGCGGCTATGCGTACGTGATCTACGAGACGGTGATGGGCCACCTGAGCATCGGCCAGTTGACGTTCCTGGCGGGGGCGATTGCGGGGGCGAGCGCGGGAATTCAGGCGGTGTTCACGACGTTCTCGGGGATTGCGGACCAGGCGCTTTTCATGACGGACCTCGTGGATTTCTTCGCGGTGCAGCCGACGATTCAATCGAAGCCGAACGCGCTGGTGGCGCCGCGGCCGATCCGGCATGGAATCGAATTCCGGAACGTTTCCTTCGCCTATCCGGGGAGCCGGCGGCAAGTGCTTTCGGGCGTGAACGTGACGATCGAGCCGAAGGAACGCATCGCGCTGGTGGGCGAGAACGGGCAGGGCAAGACGACGATCGTCAAGCTGCTGACGCGGCTTTACGACCCGACCGAGGGACAGATCCTGCTCGACGGCGTCGACCTGCGGGACTACAACCTCGACGACCTGTGGAAGGAAATCGGAGTGATCTTCCAGGATTTCGTTCACTACGAGATGACCGCAGCGGAAAACATCGGCGTGGGACGCATCGAAGAGGCCCACAATCCCTTCCGGATTCGGGCGGCGGCGATGAAGACGTTCGCGGAAAAAGTGATCCAGAAGCTGCCCAACGGCTACGACCAACTGCTGGGCAAGCGCTTCGAGGGCGGCGTCGATCTTTCGGGCGGCGAGTGGCAGAAGATCGCGCTGGCGCGGGCATACCTGCGCGACGCGCAGCTACTGATCCTCGACGAACCCACGGCGGCTCTGGACGCGCGAGCGGAGCACGAAGTGTTCCAGCGATTCTCCGAGCTGACACAGGGCAAGATGTCGCTGCTGATCTCGCACCGGTTCTCGACCGTGCGCATGGCGGACCGCATCCTGGTGCTGCAAAAAGGCGGGATCGCCGAGCAGGGGCACCACGATCAACTCCTGAAGGACGGCGGAATCTACGCGGAGATGTTTGAGCTGCAGGCCGCGAATTACCGCTGAAGCCGCGAACGTGCCCGCGAAGCGCGGATAAGCTACACTGGGGACGCGATGAGAGGGGATGTGCGGCGGCGCGCGGCGGCGATTGTAATTTGCGCGGCGCTGCTCTTCTCAGGCGTCCCGGGTTTACTGCAGGGGCAGGGCACTCCCGATCAAACCTCTTCTTCTTCACCCACCGCTGAAACGATCGAAGTGGATCCTTCCGCGCCAAGCCATCCCTTTCCGCATTTTTGGGAGCAGATGTTCGGGTCGGGGCGCGCGATCCTGAGCCTGCGCGCCGACTATCGCGCCGACTTGCGCGACGTGAAGCGGGCGACCGGCTTCGAGTACATTCGCTTCCACGGAATCTTCGACGACGAAACGGGGCTCTACGACGAAGACGCGAACGGCGCTCCCGTTTACAATTTTTCCTACATCGATCAAATCTACGACGGGCTGCTGGCGAATGGCGTGCGGCCGTTCGTCGAGCTGAGCTTCATGCCGAAGAAGCTGGCGGCGCAGCAAACGCTGCACGTTTTCTGGTATCACCCGGTCGTCTCGCCGCCGAAGGACTACGACCAGTGGGCCGATTTCATCGAGCACTTCGCGCGGCATCTGGTGGACCGCTACGGGATCGACGAGGTGTCGCAGTGGTATTTCGAAGTGTGGAACGAGCCGAACCTGGATTTCTGGGCGGGCGATCCGAAGCAGGCGACGTATTACCATCTCTACGACGTGACGGCGCGGGCGCTGAAGAGCGTGAGCCCGCGGCTGCGCGTGGGAGGTCCCGCGACGGCGCAGGCGGCGTGGATCGACAGCTTCCTGCGGCACTGCGCGGAGAATCATGTGCCGGTGGATTTCGTTTCGACGCACGTCTACGGCAACGACAGCGCGCACGACGTGTTCGGCAGCGACGAATCGATACCGCGCACGCAGATGGTGTGCCGGGCGGCGCGCAAGGTTCACGATGAAGTGGCGGCGTCGCCGGAACCGAAGCTGCCGATCATCTGGAGCGAATACAACGCGAGCTACAAGAATGAAGAGGACGTGACGGATTCGACGTTCATGGGGCCTTGGCTGGCCGATACGATCCGGCAGTGCGACGGGCTGACGGACATGATGTCGTATTGGACTTTTTCGGACGTTTTCGAAGAGCAGGGGGTGGTGAAGAAGCCGTTCTACGGGGGATTCGGGCTGATTGCCGAAGACCGGATGCCGAAGCCGTCGTTCAATGCGTTCCAGGTGCTGCACCGGCTCGGCGAGGAGCGGATCGCGGAGGCGTCGGATTCGGCGCTGGTGACGCGGCGCAAGGATGGGACGCTGGCGATCGCGGTGTGGAATTTGTTTTTGCCGGAGGAGAAGGGCGGGCCGAGGACGGTGACGATCGCGGTGAAGGGGTTGACGGGGCCGCGCCGAGCGCTCATTTGGCGGGTGGATTCGACGCACGGGTCGCCGTTGGGGGCGTATGAGGCGATGGGCAAGCCGGTCGATCCGACACAGAAGCAGGTTGAGGAGTTGCGACGCGCGGCGGAATTGCCGGCGCCGGCCGTGGCGTATTTTCGGGACGGGAAATTGAGGCTTGTGCTGCCGGCTGATGGGCTGGCGTTGATCGAGCTGCGCGATGCTGGTCGGTAGCAGAGTGTCTTCAGAGGCTAAAGCCCATTTTTTCTGGGTTCTCAATGTCGGAGCTGAAGCTCCGACCCCCTAAGAAAACTACCCTTCTTCCTGGAAGCCGGCGCGGGTCATGCCGCGTTGGGCTTCGGGATTCTCCATAAAGGTTTCCCAGACGAAACCGGAGCGAGCGTTCTCGGCCATCAACATGGTTATGCCGGTATCGATGCCGACGACGTCCGTGTCGTACCAGCCGGTGAGCGGATTGAAGGCGTCGACGAAGCCGTAGCGGGTCCAGGCGCGGCCGTAGCGATCCTTGATGTTGCGAAGGACTTGCATGGTCTCGAGCGGAAGGAACGGGAGCGAGCCGCCGGCGGCGCAGGGAACGACGGTGCCGTCGATGGGACCGGTGGCGGGAGGGCCGCCCCAGACGACGTAGCCGTGCTTGGAGTCGGATGCGGTGATGCCCCAGAGATTGTCGGAATAGTCGGGGAATTGCGAGGAGAGGTCCATGCAGAAGCGGCGGTGGGCTTCGGTGGCGAGGATGGAATTCTTGAAGTAGTCGGCGTACTTGTCGCGCTTCTCACGAAAGTCGAACCAGGCCTGCGAATACTGGTGGACGAACAGCGGGGCGAAAGAACCGATGTAGTCGATGCCGTCGTATTCGAAGGGGACGCGCTTCCACGCGTCCCAGGTGGCGGCGGGCAGCGGATGTGAGAACGATCCAAGCCCGAGCAGATACATCATCATCATCTCGCTGTAGTTGTCCCAGCGGTATTGCAGGAAGCCGGACTCGGGGGTCCAGCCGTGGGGAAGAATGCTGGTATCCTCGGAGAGCCAGGTCCAATCGACGCGATCGAAAATCAAGTGCGCGAGCTCGCTGACTTCGGAGTGGGCGAAATGCTGGCGGCAGGTGAGGATGCCGCACAGGAGGATCGCGGTGTCGATCGAGGAGACCTCGGAATCCCAGAGGCGCTCGCCGGTGTTGATGTCCGCCCAGTGGTAGAAGAAGCCGCGGTGATTGGGAAGTTTTTTCCAGAGGAAGCGGAGCGTATTGAGAACGCGGCCGCGCGCTTCGAACGACGAAACGAAGCCGCGATGCTCGCCGATGCAGATGGCGGTCAGTCCGAAGCCGAGCGCCGCAATGCTGCCGAGCTGATTGTTTTTGTCCGGCGAGATGACGTTGCAGCGGTCGCGCACGATGCCGGTATCGGGATTGGCCTGTTCCCAGAAGTAGCGGAAATTGGCGCTTTCGATTTCCTGGAGGAGCGCCTGATCCTGCTGGGAAAAAACCGGCTGGCCGGCGAGCGGCGTAAAGGGCGCGGGGAGCGGCGCGGCAGGATTCTGGCGAAGGGCCAGGGCGATCGGGTCGAAGGCAGCCGCGAAAGGGAGGGAGGCGCCGGCTCTGAAGAGAGTCCGCAGGACGTCGCGCCGCCGAATGCGTCTCGATCTGCAATCTCCACGCATCTATAGGATTATAGTCATTCGAGGAGGCGCGGCGAAACAGGGAAGGCGAGTCATGTCCTTGGGCGATGAGTGACGAACACAAACCGACATGGCTGGTGGTGATTCTGGTTACCGTGGGCGTCGCGCTCGCCGTGGTGCTGATCGCCGCCCTGGTCGAATACGAGAAGCCGGTGTCGCTGCGGGGCGCGGTGGTCAAACAGGACGCAGACCCGCGCAAGCAATCGCCGCTGACGGACGTCGAAGTCAGCGTCCACATGGGAGACGCCAAGACCGCGGCGGTGACCACGAAGTCCGATTTTTCAGGGTATTTCAGGCTGACTCTGCCGCGGTCGATCAAGCGAGGCCGGGCCATCACGCTCGAATTCCGCCACGCCGACTACGTGCCGCTGGACGTGAAGGAGGTTGTCGGCGACCAACTGTACATCGCGCACCTGCAGCCGCTGCAGCAGATCATCGAGCCGCCGCCGGACCGTCCGGTGATTTCCATCAGCAACGTGATCGTGCGGTACACAACGGAGACGACGACGTCGGTGAACGTGGGCACGGGAGTGCGGGTGTTCCAGGTGAACAACAAGGGCAACGTGCCGTGCGAGCGGAAGCTGCCGTGCTCGCCCGACGGGAGGTGGAAAGGGTCGATCGCATCGGTGTCTCTGGACGCGGGGCCGGGCAACGTTTACCGGGACGCGCGGCTGCTGTGCATCGCAGGACCGTGCCCATTCACGAGAGTGGAATCGGACGAATTTTCGCAGGGCGGGCCGACCATTTCGGCGTCGGTGCTGGGCTGGTCGGACACCACGACGTTCCTGCTGCAGGCCGAAGTATTTCGCGAGGAGATCGGCGACACGGTGCGCGAGTCTTATCCGGTGATTTTCGGCGATTCGCTGAATTTCACGCTGCCGGCGTCCGCCGAAGGGCCGAGCTTCGAGGCGGAAGTGAATGGAGTGAACACGGTGTTCCCGCTCGGGCCGGCGCCGATCTTGAGCTGGGCGGACTGCAACGTGCGGGTCGCCAGGGATCAATCGAAGTTCTATCGCTGCGAGTTGAAGCCGGGATACCGGTTTCGATGAGCGTTGCCGGCCGGTGCGGGAGCGGTTATGCGCTGCGGGAGAATTATTGGCTACGTAGGTTCGCTGCTGTGCCTAGTCATGCTGGTGACGGCGAGTCCCGCTAGAAATGCGGGCGGGGCAGCACTTGGGGAACAAGTGAAGACCACACAGACGACAACACGAGCCGCTCAATCGTTTCAGTCGCTGGACGACATCCTGCAATACATTTCGGAAGACTGGACGAATCTAAGGCGGTCTTTGACGGATTGCAAAACCTACGAGGACATCAAGACCGAAGGAGAGCATGCTCTGTATCTGCCGGCGGATGCGGAGGCGCCGGCGGGACTGGAAAAAGACCTGGAGCCGTGCAACGTGCGCGTGCTGCGTCTTCCCGCGAAGATCTCGGAGGAAGAGGCCGGGAAGATTCTCCCGCACGGGTTGCTGTACCTGCCGCATCCGTACGTGGTGCCGGGCGGGCAATTCAACGAGATGTACGGCTGGGACAGCTACTTCATCATCCGCGGATTGCTCAGCGACAATCACCGGGACGTCGCGAAAGGGATTGTCGAGAATTTTTTCTACGAGATCGAGCATTACGGCGGAGTGCTGAACGCGAACCGGACGTATTATCTCGGGCGATCGCAGCCTCCGTTCCTGAGCTCGATGATTCTGGCAGTGTACGAGGCGGACAAGGCGGCCGGGCAGCAGGATCCCGACTGGCTCGCGAAGGCGTATGGATTTGCGGTGCGCGATCACGATCAGTGGACGCGAGCGCCTCACCTGGCGGGCGACACGGGACTCTCGCGCTACTTCGACGAAGGCGAGGGGCCCGTGCCCGAAATCATGAGCGATCCGAGCGACTACTATCGCGGCGCGGCGCACTATTTTCTGGTGCATGAGGGCGAGGAAGGAACGCATCTCGTGAAAGTGGACGCGGAGCACCCGGAGGATTCGCTGCTGGGGCCGAAATACGAGGTGCTGCTGTGCGATCCCGGAACGGCGCGGGCTCAGGGCCGCAACTGCGACACGCCGGATCGCGTGGCGCTTTCGGCGGACTTTTATAAGGGCGACCGCAGCATGCGCGAGTCCGGATTCGACGTCACTTTCCGCTTCGGTCCTTATGGGGATGAGACGCACCATTTTGCGCCCGTTTGCCTGAATACCCTGCTCTACAAAACCGAAAAGGATCTCGAGCAGATGAGCCTGATGCTCGGCAAGAAGGACGACGCCGAGAAATGGGCCCGGCAGGCGGACGCGCGGCGCGAGAAAATCGTGCAATATTCCTGGGATTCCGAAACGGGACTGTTCTTCGACTACGACTTCACGAAGCACGAGCGCTCGTCGTACGACTACGCGACGACCTTTTACCCGCTTTGGGCAGGGATTGCGTCGAAGGAGCAGGCGAGCGCCGTCGATCGCAACCTGCACCTTTTCGAGGAACCGGGCGGGATCGTGATGAGCCGGTACAACAGCCAGGCGCAGTGGGATTATCCGTACGGCTGGGCGCCGATTCAGTTGCTGGCTGTGGAAGGCTTGCGGCGCTACGGATATACCGCGGATGCGAACCGGATTTCGGAGAAGTTTCTGTCGATGGTGCTGCAGAATTTCCGGACCGATCACACGATCCGGGAGAAATACGACGTGGTGACGCGGTCCGCGCACACGCACATCCGGGCCGGATACGCGCAGAACGTGACCGGATTCGGGTGGACGAACGGCGTCTTCCTGGTGCTGCTCCACGAAGCGCCGCCGGAACTGGCCGAGCGGCTCAAGAAGGATTAGCGAGCCGCTACGCACTTCCGTTTTCCAGAAAAGGGCCAGCGAGACGCCGGCGCTACGAGTGGTGATCTTCGCCCATGACGCCGGGCGATTCGACGCCGGCTCTGACGGCGAGCGGGAATTGCCACGTCGGCACGCGCATCTGCCGGACAACGACCAGGCCTGCAACGACTCCGAAGGCAATTTGCGACGCGAGAAACCATCCCCAGTCGATGCGCTGGTTGAGCGCCGGGTCGACGATGTCGAGGATGTTGTAAAGCAGCCCGGTCCACACAAGCGGCGCGAAAAGGCCGCCGAGCAAAATCGGGCGGCGCGGCAGCATTGGTAGCAGGGCGCCGTAGAGCAGGCCGACGAGGATGGAAGTGGTGACGTGCAAGGCGGTCGCGACGAGGAGCAGTACGAGGTGAAACGCTTCCATTTCGGAGGTGCTGACCTGCGTTTGAGCGTAGACGACGGCGCCGAGCAGGTTGATGGGATACCAGATGCTGTGATGGCTGGCGACGCCGTAGAGCACAGCGAGAAGCGCCATGGCCGCGGCGCCGGCGATGCCGCCCTTGATCCCGGCGGAAACGGGGTAGATTTCGAGGGGCAGGCGCGCGCGAACGGGCCGCGGCTCGGCGGTCGCGGCGATGCGCGCGACCTTTCTGGGCGAGACGGCGATGATGACAGGCTTGGTGGAGACGGGCACGACTTCGTGATGCTCGCGCGGCAGAATTTGCAGAAACCAGCCGACACCGCCCGCCAGCGCAAGCACGCCGCCAACGATGGTCACAATGTGGTTGGTGACGAGGCCCGCGGCGGCTAAGGCGAGGCCGAGAGCGAGCGCAGGCGGCCAAAGCGTGGGCGAGGGAAGCTGAACGCCTTCGCCCTTGCCGGAGGCTGCCGGATTCGGTTCGTGTGACGATGTCATGCAGGTTCTCCGCTACTTCCCGCCGAATTCACCGCGACTGACTCCCCGGAAATCACGAAAGCCCATAGACGACAATGAACACGATGACCCAGACGATGTCGACGAAGTGCCAGTAGAGCGAAAAGACTTCGCAGCGCTCGTGATGCTCGGGCTTCACCTTGCCAAACAGCGCGAAAATCATGACGACAGTGAGCACGATCAGGCCGACGATTACGTGCGACGCGTGCAGTCCCACGAGAGCGTAGTAGGTGGTGCCGAAGAGGTTCGTCTGGATCGTGAAGCCTTCGTCGAAAATCAGGTGATGCCACTCGCGAGCCGTGCTGCCGATGAAGAACGCGCCGAGAGCGAGCGTGAGGAACCAGAGCCCGGCGAACATGAGCGTCTTGCCCTTGGCCAGGGCCGCGACGGCCCAGTGGATCGTGAAGCTGCTGGCCCAGAGACCAACGCTGGCGATGACCGGAACCACGAGGATTTGCCGCGGCGTGGGCCCGCTGATGCTTTTGCCGATGTAGAAAATGTAGGCGGCGATGAAAATCGTGAAGATCGCGGACTCCGCCAGAATCAGGCAGAGCATTCCCACGCGGCCGCGCGAGGGCAGCTTCCACGGGGCGCTTGCCGGAATCTCCACGCTGGTGGCGCTCATCTTTCGTTCACTCCTGGCTCCTTACTCGTACTTCCAATCCGGATCTTCCGGATGCTTGATGTCCCATAGCGGCCGGCGGCTTTGCACCATCGGGACGGCCGCGAAATTGTAGTGCGGCGGCGGCGAGGGCGTGGCCCATTCGAGAGTCCAGGCGTCCCACGGATCGTTGCCAGCGGGCGCGCCTTTGTAATAGGACTGGATCATGTTGTAGACAAAGATCAGAATCGCGATCGCCTGCACGACCGCGCCGATCGAGGAAATCATGTTCCAGGTTTGCCAGCCGCGGTCCGCCTCGTAGGTATAGACGCGGCGGGGCATGCCCATCAGGCCGGGGATGTGCATGAAGTCGAAGGTGAGATGGAAGCCGATGACGAAGAGCCAGAAGTGCCACTTGCCGATCGTCTCGCTGAGCATGCGCCCGGTCATTTTGGGGAACCAGTAGTAGAAGGCGGCGAAGATGGTGAAGAGAATTCCGCCGACAATGACGTAATGGAAATGCGCGACCACGAAATAGGAATTGCCCAGTTGCCAGTCAAACGGAGCGATGGATAGAGCGATACCGGTGAGGCCGGCAATCAGGAACTGGAAGAGGAACCCTATGCAGAAGAGCATGGGAGTGGAGAAGCGGATTTTGCCGCCCCACATGGTCGCCAGCCAGTTGAAGATTTTGATGCCGGTCGGGACGGCGACGACCATCGTTGTGAGCACGAAGAACGCATTTCCGTAGGAGGGCATGCCGACGGTGAACATGTGGTGGGCCCAAACGCCGAGGCTTACGAAGCCGATGCCCACGCTCGCCGCCACCATTGCCGGATAGCCGAACATCGCCTTGCGCGAAAACACGGGGACGATTTCGGAGACGAATCCGAAGCAGGGGATGATCAGGACGTAGACTTCCGGATGCCCGAAGATCCAGAAGAAATGCATCCACATCACGACGGAACCGCCCGCGTCGGTGTCGAAGAAGTGGCTGCCGAGGTAGCGGTCCATCATGAGCATGATTTGCGCGGCGGTGAGCGGACTGATGGTGACTAGGACGAGGCCGCCCATGACGAGGTTCATCCAGGCGAAAAGCGGCATGCGGCTGAGCGTCATTCCTTCGCAGCGCATCGAGAGGATCGTGGCGACGAAATTCACGGCGGCGCCGATGCTGCCGACGCCGGCGACGAGCAGCGAGAGCGTCCAATAATCGGTGCTGTGGCCGGGCGAGAAGGCGGGCGAGGTGAGCGGGGCGTAGGCGAACCAGCCGACGTCCGGCGCGCTGCCGGCCTGGGAGAGCGCGCCGCCGGCGAAAACGCTGCCGTAGAGGAGGAAGCCGCCGAGAGCAGTCATCCAGAAGCTGAAGGCATTGAGGCGGGGGAACGCCATATCGCGCGCGCCGATCATCAGCGGGACGAGATAATTTCCGAAGCCGAAGAGGATCGGCATGGCGACGAAAAAGATGCCGGTGGTGCCGTGCAGGGTGAAGAGGCGATTGAACACTTGCGGCGAGAGGAACGTCGCATTGGCGTGCGCGAGCTGAATGCGCATGAGCATGGCCTCGATCCCCATGACCACGAGGAACAGCAGCGCGTAGACGATGTACATGATCCCGATCTTTTTGTGGTCGACGGTGGCGAGCCATTCGTAGACCACGGTGAGCGGGTTGGTGCGAATCGTCAGCGGTATGGATTCGGAAGCCATCGTTTTTTCCGGCTCTCTTTTCGATCCTCTAACGCAGCGTTTCGAGATACGCCGCGATTTGGCTCTGCTGCTCGTCCGTTAAATCCTGCGCCGGCATCAAGGAGCCCGGCTTGAATACGCCCGGATCGCGAATCCACTTGCGGAGGTTTTCCGGCGTGTTGGGCACCGAGCCGCTGCCGATCGTGTCGCGGCTCATCAGGTGCGTGAGGTCGGGGCCGACTTTGCCCATCGCGGGCGTGCCGCGAATCGTGTGGCAGATGAAGCAAAGCTTGGCCTGAAACATGGCGCGTCCGGCTGCAACCGAGGGATCGGAGACGGCGGGCTGTTGCTGGTTGTGAACCCAGCTGTCGAAATCAGGACGGCTTTCGACGTAGACGCGGAGAAGCATCTTGGCGTGCTGGGTGCCGCAGTATTGCGCGCACTGGCCGAGGAAGAGTCCCGTATCCTGCGGGTCGATCCACATCGAATTCGGATGATTGGGAATCAGGTCCGTCTTTCCGGCAAGGCGTGGGACCCAGAAGCTGTGGTCGACATCGGCCGAGAGCAGCGCGATGAATGTGGGAGTGGGATGCGCCGGATCGCTCACCGGGACGTGCAATTCGTTGGCGGCGACGAAGCCGTACTGGTCGTAGCGATATTCCCACCAAAACTGGTGGCCGACGGCGGTGACTTGGATGGCGTCCGGCGGGCGCTTGGCGTCCTGCACGCGGTGAATCACCTGCGCGGTGCTGAGGAACAGGACGACGACGATCAGGACGGGGAGAACGGTCCAGGCCAGCTCCATCTGATTGCTGCCGTAAATTTGCGCGGGTTCTTCGTTATCGTCGCCGCGGCGCTGGCGAAACTTGATGATGACGTAAGCGAGGAGGCTGAAGACGACGACGAAGATGGCGCCTTCGACTTCGATCCCGAATCTCGAGAGGCGGAAAATCGAGCGGGCCGGAGTGGAATCGGGGGCGAAGATGTTGGTGGGGCTAAGAGCGGGATTGCGCGCCTCGGCCAGCACCGACGTTGCGGCGCCGAAGACTGCGGCGAAAACTTGCGCGGAGATTCGCAGGCAGCGGCCAGTCGTTTTCTTGTGCACCTGCTGGTTTCCCTCACGAATCGCGCAGCGACGGAACAAGTTTGTCGTTGCGGCCTGAAATCGCGCACCCATCCCCGGAATGAAGGGAGGGAAAGTAACACGCGGCATGAAAGCGCGTATGTGATTTACGTCACGCTTGGTGGTGACCTGTAGCACCAAACATTCTAAGACAATTCCAGCGGAGGAGCATCGTCGACGGCGAAAAAACTGACGCGTCTCGGCGGAGCAGATTTGTGGGCGCTGTCGAGGTTGGCGGTGCGTGCTGCGCCGGGACGATCGCCCCGGCGCAGCGTGGGGTGGGATAGCCTAGAACTGATACTTGAGCGCGAACTGCATGATTCTGGGAGCCACGTCCGACGAAATCATGCCGAAGGTGGGGCCACTTCCCAGGACGGTGTTGCTGGTACCTACGGCAGCGATGCCGGCGGTGCCGGGATTCACGAAGTTCACGCGATTTTCGACGTTGAAGGTTTCCCAGCGGATCTCGATCGATTGGCTTTCCGTGATGGGGAACTTCCGGGACAGAGCGAAGTCCACATCGAAGAAGCCGGGACCTTCCAGGTTGTTCATGCCTTCGTTTCCGAAGGCGCCAGGTTCCAGGTACTGTTTGTTGGGCAATTGGACGGCTCCGCCTCCCGGGTAAGAGAAGGCGGCCGCGTTGATCCAGCAGTTGCCCGCCGGGGTGAAATACGGCGAGACGCGTTTCGGAGCGCAGTAGGGACTTACACCAGGGACCAGATTGGGACGCTGGCCGGCGATACCGTTCGCCGCGTCGTCGGCGTTCACTCCACCCATGGTCACAGTGAAATAGCTTCCCGTGTGGGCGCTGACGATCGGAGAAAGCTGCCAGTCACCGGCGATCCACTGGAGCACTTTCGATGAGAAGTGCGGCGACTGGAAAACGGCGGAGAGGTTGAAGTTGTGGTGAATATCGACGCTGGCGCAGTTTCCGCGGTCGAAACGCGGGTTCGAGGGATTGGTGTACTCCGGGGCGTTAATCGCCTGGGTCCAGAGATCGGAGATGCAATGGGACCACGTGTAGTTGGCCAGCACCTGGAAATGGTCTGAGAAGCGGTGCTGCGCGGAAAGAAGGAGCGCGTTGTAGCTGCCCGTGCCCCTGTCGTCCAGCCCCGGGTAGGTTCCGTAATACTGCCCTTGCGCCGGATTCAACTGGGAGAGAAGGCGGCGCTGGTTCGTATTGGTGCTGGAGTCGCAGGGAGTGTAGGTTTTCGGCGTCACCGTCTGAGTGGTGTTGTTGAAGACGTTGACCGTGCAGCTGCCGTTCACGTCCGGCGTGATATAGACTCCGGGATTCTGGTCGTTGATCGTCCACAGATGCACCAGGTTGTTGCCCAAATAGCTGGCTTTCAAGAGCCAGGCCGCGCCGATCTGCTTCTGAATTGACAGATTCCACTGCTCCATATAGGTGTTGTGGACGTGCAGCGGCGCCGACTCGTAGGCTGAATAGAACGGGTACGGCGTGGTGGCATTCTGCGAGACCGGGAACGGGCTCACGCCCGTCTGGTAGTACGACCAGGGATTCGCGAACGTGTTTGGTGTGTTCGCCGGAGGGATGATCGTGATGCCCTCGCCCCACAGCGGCTCGCCAGAGTAGTTGTAAAAGAAGAGCGTCTCCGGCGTGTCGTATAGAATTCCCCAGGACGCGCGAATGAGCGTCTTGCCGTGGCCCGTGGGATCCCACGCCAAACCAATGCGCGGCGCCCAATTGTTCCATCGGGTGTAGCTTGCCCGATTCCCGGTCTGGAAGCCGGGATCGCCCGGATACAAAGTTCCCGCCGGGGCGTTCGGATATTTGCCGGAGTGAACGTCCGCCAGGAAATCGGCCATGTTGAAATGCGAGACCTGCCCGAGCGGGAAGGTGCCGCCGAGGAAAGGCTCCCAGCGGAGGCCGTAGTTCAGCGTGAGGCGCGAGTTGATTTTCCAGCTATCCTGCGCGTAGAGGCCCAAGTACCTCCAGTTTTCGTCGTCGTGCGAAATGTTCAACTGGGTCATCGAGCCGAGCGCTCCGGCGATAAAATCCGCCATGGGATCGCCGGTGAGGGAGCCGCTGAAAGTAAACAGCCCGTTGCAATAGACGCAAAACGTGGAAGTCTGGGTCGGGCGAATAAAGCTGAAGCCGAACTGCAACTGATGGGAACCCTTCGTCCAGTTATAGTCGTCCGCGAGCTGCCAGGTTCTCGTGTTTACAAGACCGGGCGTGGCGAATCCGCCCGCGCTCTGGAAATCGCCAGTGATGTTGATGTTCGAGAAGTGGGTAAAGGGAGCCGCGGAAGTGTACATGCCCTGGACGCCAATGTCGGTCGGGTTGACGATGGGCACCTGAAATTTCGTGACGCCGTCGGTGTTGTAGGTGAAGTGGAACGAGTTCACCATCGAGCTATTCACGAGATACGTGTGCCCGACCACGATGGAATTCACCATGTCATTGGTGCCCGCGTTCACGACCGTGAGTTCGTTGCCGGTGTAGCTCGAGGGCTGCACTTCGTGGGTTCCGAAATAGCGGACAAAGAGGGTCTGCTTGGAATTGATCTGATAGTCGACCCTGCCGATGCCCATGTGTTCGTTTTCATTGTTCACGATTTGAAACGTGGTGATGCCGCAGGGCTCGGGGCCAACCGGGAAGTGGCTGGCAAAGGCCAGAACGTCCGCCGGGACCGCGTAATTCAGCTGGTTGCCCGTGTAGTAGGCAGAACTCAAGGTGGGAGGCGTACGCCCCTGGAAGCACTGCGAGATGTAGTTTTGGAAATTGCCTTCCAGCTCCGAAGCCGTGGGGAGAATGGCCTGGTTGGAGGGAGGCTGTTGACGGATTAACGTCCCCTGATAGCCCAGGAAAAAGAACACCTTCTCTTTCTTGATCGGGCCGCCGATGGTTCCTCCGAATTGATTGCGTTTTAGGCCGTCGCTCAGCCCGTCGGGGTGGGTGGCTGACACGCTGAAGAAATCTTTCGCATTGAAGTCCGAGTTGCGAACGAACTCGAAGGCGTCACCGTGAAACTGGTTCGTCCCAGACTTGGTGGCGATGTTGATCGCGCCGCCCGTGTGTTCGCCGTACTGCGCGGGGATCGCGCTGGTTTGGACGTTGAATTCCTGGACGGCATCTGGGAAAGGAACGGGCAGGTTGAGGTTGTTGAACGGATCGTTGAACGTTCCTCCGTCCATCAGGTACGTGGTTCCATTCAGTATTCCACCCGCGATGCTCACCAGATCTTCCATCGGGTAATTCTTGCTGGAGACCAGGTTTCCAACCGACGGCTGTGCACCAAAGCCAGCCTGGACGGTGTTTGACGCTCCAGCCAGCGTGATGAGCTGCGTCACTTGGCGCCCGTTGAGCGGGAGATCCACTACGCTCTGGGAATTGACGACTTGGCCCACGCCCGTGGTGGTGGTGTCAGTCATGGGCGCTGTGGCTTCGACCTGAACGGATTGGGAGACGGCGCCGACCTTCAGGACGGGATTGACGGTGACGGCGGTGCCGACTTCCAGAATGATGCCCGTCTGAACGAACGTGGTGAATCCGCTCTTCTTGACTTCCACGCGGTAGGGTCCGAGCGGCAGGCTCGGCAGCGTGTACACGCCACTGGTATCCGATGTAGCCGTTCGCGCGATGCCAGTGTCGGTCTGCGTCGCCGTGACCGAAGCGCCGGCTACCACGGCTCCGGAGGCGTCCGTTACCGTTCCAGTGATTTGGGACGTCGCCTGCGCGAACGCCACCGTGCAGCATCCCAAGCAGAATAGGCACACCAAGAGTAACTGGGCCGAGAACCTCGTCATGAATCCTCCCTCCCAAGCAATGCTGTGTCGAAGCTAGTGGCCCGAACCGCAAAAGCAGGAGGAAAAAAACGACCAGGTGTGCTGCGCGAAACCAGGACCCCCCGGTGATACCGACGGCTTTCCCCCGAAAGCCGCTCTCCGCTGTCCCCGATATCATTGCGGCATAATCGTTGTCAAGACACAAAAGCGGAATTTCGACATTTCGCGGATGCTTACCTTTCCGAGCGTACCTCGCGCGGCGGCGATTGCGCGGCGAAAACACGGCGCGTACGCTACATACAGAGTAGCTCTTGCCTGATTCCTGGGGTTGCCGAGGATACCAAGGATGAGACCGACGAAACGAGTGTGCGTGCACCTGTACCTGATCCTGGCGAGCGTGCCTTTCGGGGGCA
>DATJRU010000135.1:0-69754 GCA_035504455.1 Vulcanimicrobiaceae bacterium | reverse complement strand
CGGAAATCTCCCATCGCGAGGTCAAATTGCGCGAGTGGCCCGCGCATTTGGCCCTTGATCCATTCCGCCGTATCTAGCAGATCCGTATAGGCTTGGAATGCGCGTTGGGTCCGTTCTTCGCGACTCGGATAACGAGACATGGTGCCAAAACCTCCGGAATTGCGCCTTTTCTGCTCCTTTAAGCCCTTTGTATCGCCCGCCGAGCGCAATGTTTTTGCTCTCGCCGGACGAGAGTTTGCCTGCCCCATCATGGTGCAACTCCGGGAGCGCCGCGCCGCAAAAATTCTCACTGGCGAAAGATGACCTTCAGGCCGCGCCGCCAGTTTTCCGCGAGGCCGATGCGCGAAACCTGAATTTCGGGCGACAAATATTTCACCAGCGTCGCCGTTGCCGGATGAAACTGCAGCCCGGGGGCCACCAGCCACACCAGCGGCGGCTTCGCATCGAACTCTACTCCCGAAAAATAACCGTATCGCTGAAAATCGCCGTTCAATTGGTGCCGCCGCACGCGCAACCAGTAATCGAGCGCCTGGATCGGCAGTTGAATATTTTCGGTGGCCTTCAGCTCGATCACCACGAGCCGCCCGCGCCGCGTGACGCCCAGCAAATCGATCACGCCGCGGTCGCCCGCCGAAAGCGCCGGAACCTGTGAATACAAATGACTTGGATCGAGCTGCGCATCGACCCGGTCGGGCGCCTCCAGCACCAGCGTCTCGAGCCATCGCTCGGGCGCCGCGCGGTACAGCGAATGCTTCGTATCGCTGGCGAGCGGGCTGCGGTAAATCAGCAGTTGGCGCACCAGTTGTTCGAGCGCGGGCGCCGTCGTGCCGGTCAGCCGCCGCGTCCGGTCGCCCAACCCGAATCGCATTCCTTCGCGCGACCATCTGGCGAATTCGAGCCCGTGGAACGAAAAGCCCACTTCCTTCGCGCCGGGCAGCACGCTCGCGCGCATGCGCTCCCCGGGCTCGCCGAGCATTGGCGCGAGCGCGGGTACCTCTGCGGCTCTTTCGCGCGCGGCCGCCAGCGCGAGTTCCACGTCGCGGCGCGGCGTGAGCCAGCTTTCGAGGTTGCCCAGTTCGGCCGCATCAATTTTCTCCACGCGGGCGTCGCTTTCGTCGAACTCGTACACCTCGGTGCGCGCCGCTGAAGACAGCGCCGCCGCCCTCGCGCACAGCGACCGGCTCGCGCCCGGCGGAATGAACAGCCGGATTCCGTCGACGCCCTGGCGCAGCGAGCGCCCGCGTACCCACTCGAGCCAGAGAATCGCGAATGCCAGAATGCCGTCGATCGTGGCGGCCGTTTCGCGTGGCGAAACCGCCAGAAACGCCCACAGGCGCGCGTTTTCGCGCATCTGTCCCCGGACGTACAGCCCCGAGAACGAATGCTCCAGATCGGGCGCCGCGGAAAGCGATTCGACCGTGGCGTCGGGAAACCGCTCGGAGAGAAACCGCTCGAAGCGCGCCCGGAACTGCTCGCGGGTGACGCGCGCGACCGCTCGCGGTGAATCCGTCCGCACGAATTCGAGCCGCCCGGGCCGCGCGCGGCCGAATCGCTGCACCTCGAGGACGATGCGATCCTGGGATTGTTCGCGGACGCGGAGAATCCGGCGCGTGAGATTCCGTTCTTCCGACCACAGGTGAACGAGGGGATTCTTGCCTTCAGCTCGGAGCTCGCAGCGCAGGCCGGCAAGCTCGGCGAGCCACTCGCCGTCTTCGCGCACCTCGGCGCTGCCGGATGACGCCATGGCGTCCAAGGCCCGATCGAGCTCGGCCCACTCGTTCATAGACAAACCGTCCAGCGTTTAGAAAACAGCCCAGCCCCGAAAAACGGCCCCTACTGCAAAAGCAGGCCCGATACGCGAATAGAAGGATACTGCTGATTCCACGTCGAGGGAATATGCTGCTGGATCGTGACCTGAAAATCGCGCTGCTGGCCCCCGGGCAGCGGCGCGTTCCCCACATCGATCACGCGCTGCGACTCGCGCAGAATCACCTGATTGAATTGGTCGTGAAATTCGACGGTGAGCGCGAGCGCGCGGATCGTGCGGTTGCCGTCGTTCGAGACTTTTCCCGTCGCGTAGGTGAATTCCTGGTTCAGCAGATTCTCGGATTGTGAGTACTCGACGCCTAAAAGATGAATGTTCGCGGCGTAGCTCTGTTCTTCGGCGCCAAAGGGCAGCTTCAATTCCGCGGGGCTCTTGTGAGGGACGGTCGAGCGAGTGAGAAGGACGAATCCGGCGACAACGATAAACACGACGGCGAGGCCCACGGCGAACGCCGCGGGGAAGGAGTTTTCTCGGCGATTCTCTCCGGGTTCCATCGCGTCCTCGTCGCTAGCTGCCGAAGGAAAGCCGCAGGATCAGAGGTTCGGGCAGCCCCGCGCGGCTCATGCGGCCCTGCACGTCTTCAATGTCGTACCGAAGCCGCCAGAACTCGACGGAACCGTTGTCCAGATCGGCAATCGCGAATCCGGCGCGCGGGTCGCCGTCGCGCGGCTGCCCGATCGAGCCGGGATTCAGCAGGTAGGTGGTGCCCTGCTCGATGTTGAATGTCGAAAAATCGTTGCCGCCCGAGGGCCGGAAGTGCAACAGCGTCACGTCCTCGCCGCGAAGCGAGAACCCGCCCTGCAGGTGCGTGTGCCCGAAAAATGTGACGGGCGTCGGAGCGCTCTGCAACCCGTCGAGGGCCAGCCCCGGCGACAAAACGTATTCGTCCTCGTCGTGCACCGCCCCGTGGACGATCGAGAACCCGTCCACGGTAACCGGCCCCTTGGGAAGATCGAGCAAGTACTGCCGATTTTCAGGGCGCAACTGCTCGCGCGTCCATAAGACCGCATTCCGCGCGACCGGATTGAACTCGTCGGCGTCTTCTAGGCCGGCAATGGCTTTGTCATGATTTCCGCGGATGGTGACGGCGGGAAGCGCGCGGACGCGGTCGATCACTTCGTTCGGATCGGGGCCGTAGCCGACGAGGTCGCCGAGGCAGACGGCCTTTTGCCAGCGGCCCTTGGCGGCGTCGAGAACGGTTTCGAGCGCCGTGAGGTTCGCGTGAATGTCGCTGAGTATCAGATAGCGCATAAATTCGGCGTCACCACAACCTGCGAATCATATCAGATGAATGCCGCTACGCCGCATAGCGACAATGGCAACGGCGCCGTTTCCGTGATCCACGTCTAACGGATCAGCATGGCGTCGCCGTAGCTGTAAAAGCGATAGCCCGCCTCCACGGCGTGACGATAGGCGCACAAAACATTTTCGCGGCCGGCGAAAGCAGCGACCAGCGCGAGCAAACTCGACTGCGGCAAATGAAAATTCGTGAGCAACCGATCTACGATCCGGAATGTCTTGCCCGGGTACAGGAATATTCTTGCTTCGCGTTTTCCGGGCGCGAGCGGCTCCGCGCTATCTTCGTTTTTTTCGGCGGCGTCTTCGAGCGCGCGGACGACCGTGGTCCCGATCGCCAGCACCGGGCGTTTTTCGCGACGCGCGCGGACAATCGCAGCGGCTGTCTGCTCGGGAATTTCATAGGCCTCGGCGTGGATCGCGTGATCTTCCAGGCGTTCGGTGCGCACCGGCTCGAACGTGCCAAGGCCGACATCGAGCCGGACTTCGGCGATTTCGACGCCGCGCGCGTGAATCCGCGCGATGATTTCGGGCGTGAAGTGCAGCCCCGCCGTGGGAGCGGCGACGGCGCTGCCCTCGCGTGCGAAAACGGTCTGGTAGCGCTCGCGATCGGAGGGTTCGTCCTCGCGCTTGATGTAAGGCGGCAACGGGATGTGGCCGAGCTGGTCGACCGCCTCGCGAAAGCCTTCGCGCGACGTGAAGCGCAGCGTGCGCAGGCCGAATTCTCCTCGTCCTTCGACGACGGCTTCTAGCTCGCCACCGCCGAAAATGATTCGCTCGCCGACTGGAATTTTCCGGCCGGGCCGCACGAGCGTTTCCCATGTGTCGGGGCCGAGTTGGCGGACCAGGAGCACTTCGATCGGCGCTTGCAGGAATTGCGTACGCTCGGGATTCTGGCGGCCCGGCGCCTGGGCGTGGATGCCGGCGCGATGGCCGAAGAGCCTCGCGGGGAGAACGCGCGTGGTGTTAACGACAATCAACTCGTCGCCGCGCAGCAGATCGGGGAATTCGCGGAAGCAGCGGTCATGCCAGCCACCGGTTGCGCGGTCGAGGAGCAGCATGCGCGAGGCGTCGCGCGTTTCGAGCGGGCGCTGGGCGATTTGGGAGGCCGGGAGATCGTAGTTGAAGTCGTTGATATTCATCGGATCGGCGCGAAGGTCGAGATGTGTTGTGTTGTAAGCATTCGCGATGGGTAAAGATTGTGTCGCGCCTACGGCGCTGATTCCGGAGAAGGGCCGGCGAGACGCCCTCGGTTGAAACTCAGGACGATCCGGCGCTACTGGGTTTGGGCGGCGCGCTCGGCGATGTCAGAGACTTGCTTCATTTCCTCGTGAATGAGGCCGTTGGACGCGACGAGCGAAGGGCCGCCCAGATGATACGGCCCGCCATCGATCGCCGTCACGGCGCCGCCCGCCTCGCGCACCAGCAGGACGCCCGCAGCCGTGTCCCACGAGTTCAGCCGGAATTCCCAGTAGGCGTCAAAGCGGCCGCAGGCCACCGAGCAGAGATCGAGCGCCGCCGAGCCGTCGCGGCGCACACCGTGGGAACGCAATGTGAATTCCCAGTAGTAATTCATATTGGCGCTGCGCTTGCGCTGATGCGTGGGGAAGCCGGTCGCCACGAGGCTGGTGGCCAGCTTGTCAACCGACGAGACGCGGATCTGCTGCTCGTTCAAGTAGGCGCCCTCGCCGCGCGCGGCCGAGAAAAACTCATTGCTCACGGGATTGAAGACCACGCCGGCAATCGGCTCGCCGTCTTCGCTCAAGCCGATCGAGACCGCGAAGCACGGATATCCGTGCGCGAAGTTGGTGGTGCCATCGAGCGGGTCGACATGCCAGCAATATTTCGCGCCTGTCACAGCCGCGCCAGCGCCTCCGCCCTCTTCGGCAATGATGGCGTGATCGGGAAAGCGTTCCCGGATTCTCGCGACGACGATTGCCTCAGAACGCTTGTCGGTTTCCGTCACGATGTCGACTTCGCCCTTGTAGGAGATCTTTTTCGGGCGATGGAATTCCTGGCGCAGGATTTCGCCGGCCTCGCGCGCCGTGTCGGCGGCAAACTTGAGGTACTCGTTCATTCGGCCCCGCCGGGCGTGAGGTATTCCTTGCGATAGCGCACGGTGTAGTTGCCCTTCACATCGAGTTGGACGTGGCGGTAGCTGCCCGGCGGAGGCGTGGGCTGCGGATAGTAGCCGAGCAGATACTGCGTTCGCAGCTCGCGGTCGATGCGGTCGAACATTTCATTGATCTGGTTCATGTCGTCGAGGATGAACATCGCGCCGCCCGTGCTGTCCGTGATCGTGATCAAGGCATGCTCTCCGGCGGTGTTGCGGCCGTTTTCATTCTTCACGGGCCGGATGATGATCGAATAGAGCAGCGTATTCGAGTCGACGGCGGTGCGCCGGGCGTCCTCGTATTTCGAGACGCTGGTGGTCTCGCCAGCGTCGGTGACGAGCACAATCGCGCGCCTTCGGCCCTGGGGACGCCGGCGCAAAGCGTTCGATCCGAGCACGAGCGCGTCGTAAATCGAGGTGCCCGAGCCAGGCTGAATGTGACGAATCGCGTCCTGGAGCTTGGGCACGTTGTCCGAGAAATCGGAAAGCTGCGTCACGGATTCGTCGAATTCGAAAACGCCGAGCGTGTCTCCGGGACGCACGACCTGCTTGATGAAATGCGCGGCAGCGTCCGTCTCGAATTTCATGTCCTTGAACGTGCTCATGCTCGAATCGACCATCAGAGCGAGGTCGAGCGGGCGATTCGTCTGCGCCTCGAAACGCTCGATCTTCTGCGGCACGCCTTCTTCAGAAAGGCTGAAGGCGTCCTGCGTCAGATCCGGGATGGGCTGGCCGTGCGCGTCCGTGACGCTCGCCAGAATATCGACGAGGTCGGTCTGCACGCGGATCTCGCCGCCGCGCCGCTGCTGGCGCGCGCGCAAGGGCAGCACGAATGCCGCCCCGCCCATGATCGTCAGCAGAAAGAAAGCGCCAGGCCGCAAACCGCGAGCAGAAGGTGTCCTCATCTAGGAGGTACGTTAGATTCGCCCTGCCCCGAAATGGCTTCCTGCGAAGGCGACTCACCGTCGGCCCAGACGGCGCCGCCGACGAAATACTCCTTTTTCCAGATCGGAACCGAGCGCTTGAGCGTGTCGATGGCGTAGCGGCAGGCGTCGAAGGCGGCTCCACGGTGGGGCGAGCTGACGGCGATGATGATGCTCGTTTCGCCGATTTCGAGGCGTCCCAGGCGGTGAACGATGGCCATGCGATGGATCGGGAACTTCTCGCGGATTTCGGCGCCAATCTCGCGCATTTTGGCGTAGGCCATCGGCTCGTAGGCTTCGTAATCGAGGTAGAGCGTGTGGCGGCCCTTGAAATTGTTGCGGACGAAGCCGTCGAAGACGACCAGGGCGCCGTCCTCGGGCGCTTTCAAGCCGTCGACGATTTCGCTGGGGCGAATTACGTGGCGGACCAACTGGAAGATGTCCTCGGCGATGGCGGCTTGCTGGCCACCGCTGACGGGCGGGAGGAAAGCGACTTCGTCGCCATTCGTGAGCGGCGAGCGCCATGCGGCGTATTCCTGGTTTACGGACGCGGCGATGGACGGGCGAAAATCGGCGAGCTTGGGGAAACGGCGACCGTAGCGTTCGAAGAGATCTTCGACGCGCGCGCCGTCGGAGAGATCGGTCTCTTCCTGGGCCACGCCGGTGATTTCCTTGAGTTGGCCGAAAAAAAGGACGCGCACACGCATGGGGTCATTCTATCGCGCGCGCGGTGGAACGAGAAGCTTGGCTGCTACCGGTTTATTGCGAGATGAGATTGGCGTGCGGACCTAACACAGAGGGCACCGAGAGGAACGGAGTTCACGGAGAAAGCGGATATTACCGCAGAGGCTCAGAGGGTGCAGAGAAAACCGGAAGGGAGGGGAGAGACCGAAAATCTCCAGAGCTTGGTGGGCTCTTGGGTGGCAGCGCTTTTCTTTTGCGTTGGGCGGCTTCCGCGGCGTAGAATACGGCGCATCGTAGCTTCTTGTTCCGAGCGCCAAGCGCTGGGAGCAAACAGGGGTTGAAAGCCATGAGCACCCTCATCGTAGTCCTTGCGTAGTTCGTCGTAGCCGCGGGGCACTCTCCGCGGACTCTTTCCCGTATTTCTTCGAGAACGATTTTTCAGCGGCGCTTGCGTTGCAACGGCATTGCTGCAACACGGCGCAGAAAGTCGCGGATTGCGATGAGTGCTACGGCAACTCAGCCGGCGCAACAGAGCTTGTGGAGCGAGATCCTCGAGGCACTTCGAGGATCGCATCAGGATTACACCACCGGGGGTTTGAACCGGGCGATCCTGCTGCTGGCGATTCCGATGGTGATGGAGATGGTGCTGGAGTCGCTGTTCGCGGTGGTCGACGTGTTTTGGGTGGCGCACGTGGGATCGGACGCGGTGGCGACCGTCGGGCTGACGGAATCGCTGATGATGCTGGTATTCGCCGTGGGCATGGGGCTGAGCCTTTCGACGACCGCCATGGTGGCGCGGCGCATCGGCGAAAAAGACCCGGAAGACGCGGCTGTGGCGGCCGTGCAGGCGATTTTTCTGGGGCTCACCGTTTCGTTCTTGATCGGAGTGCCATGCTTTATTTTCGCGCCGAACCTGCTGCGGCTAATGGGGGCTTCACCGGACATCATCGCTACGGGGACTTGGTACGCGCGGATCGCGCTGGGCGGCGGAAGCGGCGCGGTGGTGCTGCTATTCCTGAATAACGCGATTTTTCGAGGAGCGGGCGACGCGGCGATCGCGATGCGGCTGCTGTGGGTGTCGAACATCATCAACCTGGTGCTGGACCCGCTGTTTATTTTCGGGCTGGGGCCGATCCCGGGGCTGGGCGTGACGGGCGCGGCGCTGGCGACGTTTACGGGACGCAGCATCGGAGTGCTGTACCAGTTCTACCGGCTGACGAAGGGCACGGAGCGGATTCGGGTGCTGCGGAGGCAGATTCGACTGAATCTGGGTGTGCTGTGGCGACTGCTGCGAGTGTCGCTGACCGGCGTGGTGCAGTTCGCGATTGCCAATACGAGCTGGATCGGGCTGGTGCGCATCGTCAGCATCTTCGGCGCGGCGGCGCTGGCGGGCTACACGATCGCGATTCGCATCGTGATCTTCGTGATTTTGCCGTCGTGGGGGTTGAGCAATGCGGCGGCCACGCTGGTGGGGCAAAATCTCGGCGCGGGTCATCCCGACCGCGCGGAACAATCGGTGTGGCGCACGGGGCTCTACAACATGCTGTTTCTGGGAAGCCTGGGGGTGATTCTCGTGACGTTCGCGACGCCGATCGTACGGTTGTTTACGAGCGATCCGGCGGTGGCGCCGCTGGCGGCTTCGTGCCTGCGGATCGTGAGTTGCGGCAACGTGGGCTTCGCGTATGCGATGGTGATGCTGCAGGCGTTCAACGGAGCGGGCGACACGATCACGCCGACGGTCGTCAACTTTTTCGGATTCTGGCTCTTCGAGATTCCGCTGGCGTACTGGCTGGCGATTCCCCGGGGGCTGCACTCGAACGGAGTTTATTGGTCGATCGTGATCGCGGAAGGGGCAATCGCGGTGGCGAGCGTGGTGCTTTTCCGGCGAGGGCGGTGGAAGACGCGGCAGATTTAGAGCGGCGGCTTCAGGCTGGTCATGATCGAGCTCTAGTGGCCTTCGAAGGTGGGGGCGGGGGGCGGGGCGTTGCCGGCGAGGCGCGCGATGTCGTCGAGGCGCGCGGAGGCCCGCAGGAGCGCAGCCGAAAGAGAATCGGCTTCGCGGCGGAACGCGGCGGGATCGTCGCGATCGAGCGCATCGGTGACGCCGGGGAGCGATTCGGAGGCGTAGCCGGCGTAGAGGCCGGGCGCGAAGATGGTGTGCTTAAACCAGGGACGCCCGATCAGGCCATCCGGCGCGAGCAGAGACTGTTCGACTTCGGGCAGCGCGCGATTGATTTTTTCGGTGGCCGCAGGATCGAGCGGCGCATAGGAAATCGCGTGCAGCGCATCGGACGCCCGATTCGCGGATGATGCGAATTGCGAGGCCGCCTGCTGAACGGCCTTCAGGGCGGCGGCGTCTTCGGGATTCGATGCCACGTGCGCGGCTAGCTCGGAGACGTTTCGCTCGACGGATGCGGCATAGTTGGCGTAGTCAAACGGCAGGATGTCCGATTCGTCGATGCGCAGCGTTATGGTGCCGAGGATTCGCGCGAGAGCGACGTGGTAAGCGAACGTGGGATCGCCGAAGTGCTTCATCCAATAGAAATCGTCGTAAATCGAGTGGTAGACGCCGTACTGGCCGCCAAAGCCGACGTCGATGGACGGAATTCCCGCGTAATCGAAGAACGGCGAGAAATCGGAGCCCGCGCCGAGATCGCCGACCGGAGGCTTGGCGGCGAAATCGGGAGTGAAGCCCTTCTTGCCCGGCGTCGAAATTTTTTGCGTAGCGTTCTCGCTCCAGGCGTCGTAGACGCTGTCGCCGGTGGTGGGATCGGGAACGTCGCGCGTAGCGGCGCGGACCAAGTCCTTGAGTGAAGGCGTTGCCGAGGCGGCGAAATTCGGTCCGGCGACGCCGACGTCCGCGTTGATGTAGGCGACGGCCTTCGCCTGCAGCTCGGCGCGATGCGCTTCCACCCATTCGGTGGAACCGAGCAGGCCGGGCTCTTCGCCGTCCCAGTGGCACATGACGATCGTGCGGCGCGGCTTCCATCCGGAGCGGACGAGTTCGCCGAGCGCGCGAGCGGTCTCGAGCATGGCGGCGGTGCCGCTGCCGGGATCGGCGGCGCCGAAAACCCACGCGTCATGATGGTTGCCGAGCATTACCCAGCGGTCGTCGGACGTGCCGTGCAGCGTGGCGATCACGTCGTAGATAGGGCGCTCCGCGTAATCCATCACGAGTTTCAGGTGAACCTGCGCACCGCCGCCTCCTACGCGATAGGCGAACGGCAGGCCGCCCTGCCAGCCGCGTGGAACGCGTTTGCCGCGGAGATTCTGGAGAATTGCGGCTGCGTCCTGCGCGCTGATCGGCAGCGTGGGAATGCGAGGGAGGTTCGCCGCGTCGGCGGGGGCGAGACGCTGCGTGCCGGGTTCGGACGCGGCGCCGGGCGTGAGCGGATCGCCGGGATAAATCTGGGTGTAGAGAATCGAGCCGCGTTGGACGCTGCTCATCGGGCGCCAGGGACCCTGCGGATAGGGATCGCCGGCGGAGTAGCCGTCCTGTTCGGGATCGGAGTAGAGGATGAGAGCGGCGGCCTTGTGTTCTTCGGCAACCTTCGCCTTGATGCCGCGATAGCCCTGGCCGTAGCGCGCAAGAACGACTTTGCCTTCGACGCTGATTCCGAGGGACGCGAGCTGGCGGTAGTCGTCGGGCGTGCCGAAGTTGACGTAGACGACGGGCGCGGTGACTTCGCCGGAGGGCGAGTAGATATTGAAGGCGCGGGCGGCGCGATCGTCGCGCGTGTCGGGGTCGGCGTCGTAAGGAGCTTCCGGCGTCGCCAGGATTTTGCGGACGGGCTTCACGAGTTCGAGAGCGATTTCGCGGGCCTGCGGAAGCCATACGCTGTAGCTGACGATTTGGGCGTCGAAACCGTAGCTCTGGTATTGATCGCGGAGCCATTCGGCGACGGCGTGGTCGGCTTCGGTGCCGGCCATGTGCGGAGCGCTGGTGAGGTGGCGCAGGTCGCTCTCGGCGTGCGCGGCGTCGGGGATCAGGCGAAACTTTCGCTCGAGCTGGCGTTCGGCTTCGGTGTGCGCGGGGAGGAAGCCAGCGATGTCGTCGGAGATTCGCGCGCGCGCCGATGCGCCGATCGAAAGCAGCAGCGCTGCTGCCGCGAACGCGACGAGCTGTTTCTTGAACTTTGAGACGCTCATATCACACGCAACCGCGACCTTTCCGATTCTAGCGCAGCAGCGGACTCTCGCTACACTCGCGTCTGATCCCGGATTCCATGGAGTGAACCCTTTATCGCTTGACGACCTCTATCTTGATCCGTACGTTGGTTAGATGAGCGTGGGGACGCTCACCGCAACATCGGACCTAAGATGAAAATTCTGATTTCGGGCGCATCCGGGCTCGTCGGTAAGAGCCTTTCCGCAGCCCTTCGCGAGCAAGGGCATACCGTCGCGCGGCTGGTGCGTCCGGGCGGGACGGTGTCGGCCGGCGACGTGTCGTGGGATCCCATGGCAGCGACAGCGGATACGGCCGCGATGGAAGGCACGGATGCGGTGGTGCATCTGAGCGGCGCGAGCATCGCGGGAGGCCGGTGGACGCCGGCGCGCAAGGCGATCCTGCGCAGCAGCCGCATCGACACCACGCGCGTCCTGGTGGATTCGATTGCGAATCTGCGGAAGAAGCCCGCTGTTTTTGTGTGCGCGTCGGCCACCGGCTATTACGGAAATCGCGGCGACGAAATTCTGACGGAATCGAGCAGCGCCGGCGGGGACTTTCTAGCGCTGCTGGCCCGCGATTGGGAGGCCGAGGCTGCCCGAGCCGAATTGAGCGGCATTCGTACCGTGATGCTGCGCTTCGGATTGGTTCTTTCGAAAGACGGCGGCGCGCTTTCCCGGATGCTGCTGCCTTTTAGGCTCGGCCTCGGCGGACGCTTCGGCTCGGGCGCGCAGTGGATGCCGTGGATTTCGCTGGAGGACGCGGTCGCGATCGCCAGGTCGGCGATCACCGATGCGCAGTTCACCGGGCCGTGGAACATTGTCGCCCCGAATCCCGTGCGCAACTCGGAATTTACGAAAATATTGGCGGCGGCGCTTCATCGACCGGCGATCTTCCCCGTGCCTCCGTTTGCATTGCGGCTCGCTCTCGGCGACATGGGCGAAGCGCTGCTGCTGACAGGCCAGCGCGCCGTGCCTGCGCGCCTACTCGCGGCGAAGTTCTCGTTTCGCTTCGAGACGCTCGACGCTGCCCTGCAAGCTATCCTCGCGAAACCGTGACGCGCCCAATCCGGCACCGCTGAGTTCCGTTGTGGCACAGCAAACTCGGCCCCGTTGCGGTCCAAGCACGTTCCTTCTGACGTTCGAACGACACCTGCGATTGAACTAACTTCTCACCACGACAGAACTTAGCCGAACAAACGCCGCCGAAATTGCATGGCAGCGAGTACCCCACTTCATCTGCGCCGCTCTGGCACATCTCTTGCCTTCGATCCAAATTCATGCGAGACGCGGCGGATCGTGGACGAAGAAGGAAAATCTTTGGTCGACGAGTGACGCGCGGCGGCGCGCCAGCTGTCTTCCTCGCAATCCTCTGCATCTGTGCATTCTCCGAGTCGGGTTGCGCCGGGTCGACGGAAGCCACGTCTCCTCCTCCGCCGCCTCCGAACATCGTGGTGACCGTGTCTCCACTCTCGCCCAGTGTGCCGACAGGCGCCGCGCAAGTCTTCACCGCAACCGTGACCGGCACGAACGGCGGTTCGGGCAACGTGACGTGGAGCGTCAACAACATCGCCGGCGGCAACGCGACCGTGGGCACCATCGCGGCGACAAGCGGGACTACAGCGCTCTACACAGCGCCCGCGTCGGTTCCATCGCCGGCCGGCGTTACCGTCACAGCGACGAGCGTAGCCGACACATCGGCATCCGGCAGCGCGAGCGTAACGATCACCTGCACGGCGACTGGCGCGATGTCGCCCGCGTCGGCAAACGTCGCGCTCGGGCAAACGCAGCCGTTCGTTGCGTCGTTCTGCCTTGCGGCCGGCGCGAGCATTTCGTGGGACGTGAACGGGGTCGCGGACGGAAATTCGAGCTTCGGCACGATCACCATCTCGGGCCCGCAGAGCGCCGTCTACACTGCACCCGCCAGCCTTCCGGCCACGAATCCCGTAACCATTCACGCGACCGCGAGCGGGGTGACCAGCGGCGCGGCCGTCGAGTCAGCCATCGCGACGGTCACGAGCAACGTCAGCGTGAATGTCGCGCCACCTTCGGCCACGGTCGCCACCGGCCAGCGCGCGTCCTTCGGCGCGATCGTGACGAATACATCGGACACAAGCGTGACGTGGTCGGTGAACGGAATTGCGAACGGCAACGTCGCCGTGGGCCAGGTTTGCGAAGCCGGGACGAATCCGTGCGTGGCGCCCCCGGGGCCTGCGTCCGGCGCGATTGATTACCTTGCGCCGGCGGTGGTGCCGTCGCCCAATCCTGTGACGCTGATCGCGACGAGCCACGCCGACCCCTCGCGGACCGGCGCGTCGTCGATCACGGTTGCCGTTTCAACGGGCCTCGTGAGCGTCACCGTTTCGCCCGGGTATGCTTTCGTTGCCGCTTCGGGCGGGGCGCCCAGCACGCAGCAATTTTTCGCGAGCGTCTCCGGATCGACCAACACCAGCGTCGCATGGAGCGTCCAGAGCGCAGTGCTTGGCCAGGGCTGCGCCGGAGCGGCGTGCGGGTCTGTAAATGCGAGCGGCGTGTACACCGCGCCAGCCGCCGCTCCATCGCCCAATGCGATTGCCGTGATCGCCACAAGCTCGGCTGATCCCACGAAGTCGGCGTCGGCCACGGTCGCAGTGTCGAGCGGGCCGACGATCGAGGTAATCCTGCCGTCCAGCGTGATGGCAGGATCGGTCGAAGGTTTTCCGCTGGCTGTCCAGGGAGTGAATTTCGTGGCCGGCAGTGGCAGCTCGGCTTCCACGATTCTGATCAACGGCGCTGCCCGCACCACGACCTGCGCGACTACGTCCGCGTGCACGACCGTGCTGAACCCGTCCGACGTGGCCTCCGCGGCCACGCTCACGCTGCAAGTGCAAAATCCCGGCAATCCGCCAGCTTTATCGAATCCCGTGCCGTTCGTGGTGGCGCCGTTCGACGTCTCGGTCGGCGTCATCGCGCTCACGGCAGGTCAGCCCACGGCCGCTGCCGGCAATCTTGTGGTGGTCGAACCAACCACCGCGGCCGCGTCTTCGCCGATCAACGTGGATTTCATCGGCTTCCTTACGGGAGGAAACAACTGCGGCGTGCAGGGTTCGCCGCTGACAATCACGCGGCCGGCGTCGGGATCGGCGGTGACCAGCATCTGCGTTCACGGAACCGGCCTCGACCCGACTTTCACGTATGCGTTCAGCGGGCCGAGCTCCGCGCCGAATTCGAGCGACATCGGCGTCACGGCTTCGGCAATCACCGGGCTTTTCCCGAACATGATCCAACTCAACCTGCAAATCTCGAGTACGACGCTTCCGGGCGTGCGCACGCTTTTCATCACCACGCCCAACAACGACCGCGCCGTGGCAACGGGAATGCTCGAACTGAAATGAACGAAGGATTTGGAATTCCGAAGAAACTGGGAGGCGCAAACCGAATGAGGCGCAATCGACGGCAAGACTTTGAGCGAATCTTTCGTCCGGCTTTCGCGACGCTGACGCTGCTGCTCGCACTCGCCGCGAGCCAGCAAGCAGCCGCGACGACCCTAATGCGAATGTCCCTTTTGCAACTCTCGCAGGCGGCCGGGCAGGTGGTGCGAGCGCGCTGCATCGGGAACTCGACCGGATGGGACGCCGGGGAAATCTGGACGTTCACATCCTTCGCGGTGGAGGAAGCGTGGCGAGGCTCGGCGCCTCCGCAGATTTCGGTGCGGCTGCTCGGCGGCCGCATCGGGAACATCACGTCGACCGTCTCCGGTGTGCCGCGATTCTCCGCCGGCGAGGAAGTTATCCTCTTCCTCGAGCCAACGCCGCGCGGCGATTTCTCGATCGTCAGCTGGGAGCAAGGAACGTTCCGAATCCTACGCGACGGTCGCAGCGGCGAAGAAATCGCCGTGCAGGACACCGCTTCGTTTCCGGTCTTCGATCCAACCACGCGGCGTTTCGCGCCAACCGGAATTCGCAGTCTTCCCGTGGCGACGCTTCGCGCGAGGGTCGAATCCGCTGTGCGCGAAGGAACAGGGAGGCAGCCATGAAACGCAAGCGCTTGCTCGCGGCCACGGGCATCACTTTGCTGACCTTCGGCACAGTGTCGACTCCGCCGGCTGAAGGCTACCTGACCGATTCCACGACCCCGCAGGCCGGCGGCTGCCCGGCGCTCGACCGTTGGAATCTTTCCGTATCATCGCCGCTCAACCGCCGGTGGAGCACGTCTCTGCCGGGTTCGCCGCAGACGATTCTCACGGTGGCCGCTGCGGGATCGGGCGCACAGCTCACCGAAATCGCGCAGGCCATCTCGGATTCATTCGGCGCGTGGTCCGGAGTGACCGGCACGACTTTCAATTCCTCGACGTATCCCGGATTGATTGCTCCGCTGGCAACCGTCGGCGCGGCCAATTCGTGCACGAACGATGCCGAGAGCAACATCGACGGCCTCAACACGATCTGCTTCAACCAGTCGAGCCTGGGGTTCACGAGCGGGGTGCTGGCGTTCACGCGCGTGATTACTGCGAACGCGCCGGGGGCTTCGGTTGGCGCGAGCGCGGTAGCATCTTTCGCCGGGCAAATTCTGGATGCGGACACGCTCTTCCGCAACGACGGGCAAGCGACGTTTGCCACTCCCGGCGCTCTCGCGACCGCGCAGGGGCAGGGAGCGTACGATCTCGAGTCGCTTCTCACGCACGAGATCGGGCACTGGCTCGGCTTCGACCATTCGGCCGTGTGGCGCGCGATCATGTTTCCGTTTGCTCCGCCGCCCGGGCAGTTTCTGGGAGACCGGCCGACGGCGCAAGTCCCCGACGGGCCGCTTTCCGACGACGATCGCACGGGAATCCGCGTGCTGTATCCCGACCCGAACGACACAGTGAACGTGGGCGCGATCAGCGGGCGCGTCGTCCCGGCGAATCCGTTCGCGCTGGCTACACTTGCGCCGCCATCGCCCGGGTCCTTCGTCACGGGAATTTTCGGGGCGCACGTGGTGGCGGTCGATAACGACACGGGCGCGGTGATCGCGGGGACGCTGGGAGGATGGACGTGCAATGCCTCGACGGCTTCGCTGCAGTTTGACGGATCGTTTGCTATCGAGCGGTTGCCGGTGGGGCACAACTACGTGATCTACGCCGAGCCGCTGGTGGGGCTTGCGACGCCCGCCGACTTCGGCGTCGCGATCGGAGATCTGTGCGCATCCGGCACGACGTCTGTCTGCGCGTCCCCGTCGGCCGACACCAACTTCAATCCGCGGATCCTTGTCGCGGATCCCTAAGGCGATTGAGCAACGCACAAAAACAGAAGCGGCTCCCGGGGAGGGACCGGGAGCCGCTCTGCATGGTGCGCTTGCGAAAAGATCGGCCTTACTGCGTCGGCAGAATCTCCTGCGTGAAGCCGACGGTATTGATGGATCGGAGCGTCGGCGTCCTTGGTGGAAGCCACTGCGGACCCAACGTGAAATTCTCGTCGAAGCTGTACGTACGTCCGGGAGCGGCGTAGACCGTGGTGCAGCACTTATAGGGGCCGATTCCCTGAACGCTGTAGTAGAAGCTCACGAGCGATCCTCGATAGTCGAGGGTCTGGCCGCCCCAATCCTCGAGGAAGCGCAAGAAGTTGTGGAGACCGCCGTCCGTCCCATAGTCCTGAGCGGTACCGGCCGGCTGCGGGAAAGGAACGCCTTTGCCCGCGATGATCGCCGTCCGGTACGTGGTTGTAACCGCATTCCGGCCCGTCGGGGCAGTTTGCCCTGCCGGGTTATAGGGAGAGATGAATGTATTCACGTCGTTCCAGTTGTCGGAAAGGAGCGTTACGGAGTCGCCTGCTACCGACGCCGCCACGCTCGCACCGGTGAAGGTCGAGCTGTTGACGCCGCCATCGTTGAACTCGCCCTGGATGTAGACGGGGTTTTCCGCCGCGATCGATATTCCGCAGGGCGGGTTCGGAGCGGCACCATAGCACGCGGTGCCGAGATTGATCGTCTGCCCGTCCACGATCTTCAGAGCCCGGCGGAAGAAGATCGGGGGATTCTCCCTGGCTTCCTGCGTATATTTGTACATGTAATTGGGGCCAGGGGCTCCCGGCGGGTTGAATGCAACAGGGCAGTTGGTATTTTGCAAAAGGTTCGGAATCGCATTTCCGGCGGCAACCGTCGTAACGTACGGCGCCGCAGTCCCTGCGAAATAGCCCAGAGTGTATGGGCTGTCGGCCAACAGTTGTCCGGCCGAGACTGGACGGCCGCCATAGGTGCGAAATACGCCATCGCCCGCGAAATCCTCTCCCGGGTCCAGGGCGTTATTCGGGCAGCCCCACGCCGCGCTGGTGGCGCCGTTGATGATATCGTCAAAACCAAAGGCGCCTGTTTTCGTTCCGCTCGAGGGATCGATTTGGTCTCCACGGCGGTCGGAAAAGTAGACCAGGTAGCCGCCGACGTTGCTGGCGTTGCCGCCGCTCGCGCCGATGGTCCCGGCGAACCATTTTTGGAGATTGCCCATGTCCAGCTCGATGTAATCCATCACGCCTTGAGCGGTAATGTAGGGATTGCTGTTCGCGTTGTTGGCGTCGTTCCCGAGGCCGGTGTCACGCGAGATTCCTTCGCGCGTGTCGAAGAGCACGTTGGGCCAATAGTCGGTCGGCGTCAGGTCGTTCGAGGTTCCGCAGTAGCCGTTTCCCGCCGCGGCGGTCGACGGGTTGTCTCTCACACGTGCCAAACGAATAATCGCGTTCGTGCTAACGTTTGCGCAGGGTGTCACCGCGACGACTGTTCCGTTCGTCGGAAGACTTGGCACAGCCGGGGACGCCGGCCAGCCGTTTTTCGGATAGAGATTCGCGCCGGTAAAACCGAGATTCAGGATCTCGTGGGTCACGTCGGTGAAGGCGCCACCGGCAGTTTCGTATTCGATCTTGATGCAGCCGGTGATGACCGGATAACCGGCCTTGATCCAGTACCCGTTCGCCGAACTGTAGGGCGTGGTAGCGGCGGAGGTCGGCAAAGGAATCTTAGTCGCCGCTGTATACCAAACCGGCGCGGCGGTATATTTCTGGCCGGCTCCGAATCCAAGCGTCGCCAAATCCACTGGGTCGGTTCCGCTTGTAACGGTGTCGAGAGCCATCATGTCCGAAGTATGGCAAGTGCCGTCGGTGCCATAGTCATCGAGCAGAATTCTCAGGCTGACCTGCGAATTGACGCCGCCTCCGGCGAAATATCGCTCGTCGAACTGGCCCGGATTAGCAGCCAATTCTCCGATGGCCGGCCGCTCGATCAACGTGATCGGCGTCGAGAGACCGGCGAGCGCAGTCGAAGTCAGGTTCAATTGGGGCGCCGCGTTCTGCAGCATGCCGCCATAGGCGACGACGGCGTTGCTCCAGGCTGGATTATTGACCGTTGTATTGATCGCGCCATACACGCTGGGCCCAATCACACTGCCTTCGGTCTGCGCCAGAGCGCGCCACTGCGTTGCTACGTACGGCGGGCGCACGGGATTGGGCGGAATCGGCAGAGGCAGAAGAGCGATATTGACGGTGCCGCCGTACGTGCCGCCCGCGGTGATGGACGCGCCGCCGCCTGGGTAGCCGTTCTCAAGGTTCGAGCGAATGACCTGGCCCGATACGGTCACCTTGTCGCCCAAGTAGAGCGGACCGGAGTTGGCGGCCAGCCACAAATTGCCGTTGGTGTGGACGCGGCCGCCGAAGTCGAAGGCCGGACCGGCAAAGAACGACAGGTCCGTCTGCGAGAAAATTCCGAACTGGAAGACCGGAATCGAGACGAGCTGAATCTGGCGCTGCAACTTGACCTCGCTGCCGGTGCCGGTCTGCGCGGCCACCGTCAGAGTATAGGGAGTGATCAGGCCGTTCATGCCGGCGTAGGGGCTCGGGGGAAGAATCGTCGCGTTTGTAGCAACGGGAGCCGCGGGGCAGCCATTGCACGTAACGGTGTAGGTCGATTGGCCAAGGGCATTCTGGTACGTAATGCCGGGAATGGTGGGAGGCACGGTGAGC
Source organism: Vulcanimicrobiaceae bacterium (assembly GCA_035504455.1). GTDB lineage: Bacteria > Acidobacteriota > Terriglobia > Acidiferrales > UBA7541 > Palsa-295. The sequence continues at coordinate 50,788 of DATJRU010000135.1, read as the reverse complement.
GGCGCGCTGGTCAAGTCGCCCCCGACAACGGAGCCCTTCGTGGCGTAAATGTTTCCGAGGTCCGCCGTGAGCTTTTCCATGCCGGCTTCCGCGCCGTAGAAGGCGGACTCGCGACCTTCGTTGTTGCCGCCGAGGCGCTGGTCGGTCATCACCATCCACGACATGCCAACGACCATCGCCGAGATCAAGATCATGACGAGCATGACGGTCAGGAGGGCGACTCCGTTTTCTCTGTTGGCTCTCACAGCAGTGTCTCCTTTAGTAGGCACGAGGGCTCGATTCATTCGGATCATCACGGCACCGGCGCCGTCGGAGCGGTAGCCGACGTATTGAATTGGTTCGCAAACGCGACGCTGCGGATGCTGACCTGCGTGCTCAGGTTGTTGCGGAAGTAGAAGGCAGCCTTCCCTTGAGGCGCCAGAGGATATTCCGACCGCCCGGACATCAGCGCATTGACGGCGCGAATCTGGAAAGCGTTGTCGCCGCTAGCGGGTTGGGGAGCGTCTCCCGCTCCGTTGGGATAAGTACCCGCCGGGGCGACCGAGTCGATGATGTCGTAACTGAAATTGAGCCACTCGATGTTGTCGGCGATATCCTGCGCGGGATACGTGGGGTTAACGGCCGGATATCCGGGATAGTCGATTTGGCGGACGAGTTGCGGCTTCGCGGGATTGGTGGCAGCGTCGATGTAGTAGGTGACCATCCAGACTCTCGAGATGACCGTGGGAACCGCGGAAGCGTTGATGGAAGCGACCGTGCCGTTCGGGAGACCCGTCTGGTTCAACGACGCCGGATCTCCCGCGGAGAAGGTGAGCGTCTGGCCGGCAACGTTGGTCACGTATTCCAGAGCCGTTCCGTTGGCGTTGCTGAAGAGGATCAGGTCGCCTGCCTGGATCGGTGTGGGCGTGCCAGGCAGTGTGAAGCAACTGGCCGCGAGCACGACGGTAAGACCCGAGGCGGCGATGGTTCCCGAGCAGACGGGCGCGGCGGGCGCAGATTGCTTGACGGGATAGGCGTTGAGCGGGGGCGCGGCAACCCCCCCTGGGCCGGCGGCGCTCGAAACCAGCGAGTTGTCTGCGTAGAAAATCGTAATGGTGTCGGTAAAGCCGCCCGTAAGGATCGCGCCAGTCGTCGGGTTGACGGTGGTTGCGGCCTGTCCCTGCTGGTAGCCGGTGACGATGGCCGCAAAAGCGGTCGGATTGTTCGGGAAGGTGCCACCAGTCGGGCGTTTGATCGTCGAAATTCCCGCAGCCGTATTGGGGATCGAAATCCCTTGCTCCGGAATTCCTTCTCCCGCCTGCATCAGATCGCGGACGACGAAATGCATTCCGGCGCGCAGGTTCTCCTGGGTGTTGGCTTCCTGGGCGATCGAATTGGTCGTGTTTTGCGCCTGGTAGAGGGCGCCGACCGCGGCTCCGACCAAAATAGTCATCACGGCCATTGCCACGACAAGTTCGATGATTGAAAAACCGTCTTCGCGCTTCATTCGTCGCTCCTGGCGCTAGTCGAATGCGGAAATCAGGGTGTTGAGCGTGTAGCTCCGGGTAAACCGGCCGGTCGTGTAGGTGACGGTCACTTGTATGTTGTGCAGGTTCGCGTCGCCGGGGTAGTTGGTGATCGTGATCGTGCGCGTGAAATTGGCGAGCGGCTTCTTGATATCATCGGCCGTGCCCAATTTCCCGTCCGGTCCGGGATCGAGAAAATAGTCCGGAGCCGCCGCGACGTCGTTGACCGACCCGACCAATCCATCCGGGCCGGGCACAGTAAGAGCGAGAGACCCGGGCAAGAACAAACCGGAGGGATTGCCGGCGCTGAAATTCGAAACCTGCGGCCACGTGATCGAATTGGTGTATTTGGCGGTGAAAATCGCTTCAACGGCTTCCTCGGCCTTCTGCTGTGCGATGAAATCGTCCTGCGAACCCTGCATGTACGCGAGCGAATCCCCGAGCATGGCGGCCAGACCTAGAATGCCGACCGCCAACACGAGCAGCGCGATCATCGTTTCCAGCAGGGTGAAGCCTTCCGCGGACTGCCTGGCTCTTTGCGTGGGCATTGCCGCCTTCTCCTTCAGAATTGGTGCCACGTTGTCCCGGCTCCGTTCCAACCGCGAACGCGCCCGGTGGTGCCCATGACCGTCACTGCCCTAGCGGTTGAGAGATTGCCGGGAACGCCAAGAAAAATCGATCCGTTGATCGGAAGGAACGTGGCGCCGTTCACGAGTTCTCCGTCACTCTGAAAGTACATTCCGGTCGGTGGGCCACCGCTCACGCCTCCGAAAACGATCGCACCGCCGTTTCCGTACCCATCCGGCGTATCGCCCTTGGTGGGAAAGACGGTGAATTGCATGGGAGTCTGTATAGGCACGGTGCTCAAGACGGGATTCACGCCGCCGGCCCCCGCGGTGAGAGTATTCATTTCCGTCATCTGCACTTCGTACTGACCGGCGACAATCGGGAAGGTGACCTGAACGTAACGGCGATTCGAAATCGCGTATTCGCGCGCCTGGCGCATCTGGTCGACCACCTCGCGCATGGCCGTGTCGGAGCGCGAATCGGTCAAGCTCGGTCCCATTTGGATGATGGCGATGGCCGTGACAATCATGATCACCAACATGGCGACCACCAACTCCACCAAGGAGGCTCCCCGATCCCCGCAACGCACGTTAATTGGCTTCGAGTTCTGTCTCACGCTTACACCCCATTCGCAGGCTAGGAATCACCGCTAGCCGCGTTTGTCTGTGCCTATTTGTGCATCTATCCGGCCAAGATGTTGTGTGTGCTAAGCGGCTAACTGGTAGGGAGTTAGAGGCTATGACGCGGATTGTCCACGACGAGTGCAGTCCTCTGAGGGGTAAAAACGTAACCGATCCAAACTCAACCTACAGGCTTTCTGGTATCATCGGCCACGCGTGATTTGTGCTTGGGCTCCTAGCTTTCTGATCACCACTATTGAGAACAGCCGTTGCTGCTCGCGAGCGGGCGGAATAGCATGTGCGCAAGCGAACAGCGGCAGGTCGCAGTTCAATGACGACGTCAACGCGCACTCGCGAAAATCGGCGCAGCCCGCGAACGGAAGTTTCGAAGGGGATATGGGTGTCGTGGCAGACAGCCGGCGCGAGCGCGAAGACCGTTTCGCGCGTGCGCGATCTCAGCACCGGCGGAGTGTTCGTTTCTACTCCAACGGCACCGCCCGTCGGAACCGCCGTGAAACTGCTGTTCTCCTTGCCTGAAGGCGAGGTCCGCGTCGAGGGGATCGTTCGCTACGCGGATTCGAAAAAAGGGATGGGCGTGGAATTCACGCGCATGGGCACGGCGGATGGCGCGCGCTTTCGCGAACTCCTGCGCCGCCTCAATTCCTGATTCAACTATTTCAGCGATTTGTTGAGAAACGCCACGCTGCGGGACCACGCATCCGCGGCCGCCTCGGGACGATAGCCCGTCGCATTCGTTGAATTCTCGAACGCATGGCCGGCGCCGTCGTAGATTTTCACGTCGACGCGCTTGCCGAGGCCGTTCATCGTCTTCTCAAACGCGTGCACGTCCGCCGGCGTGATGCCGCGATCGAGAGCGCCGAAATTGCCGAGTATCGGCGCGCCAATGAGCTGCAATTCTTGAGGATCGGTCGGCAGCGCGCCGTAGTTCACGACGCACGCGGCCAGCCGCGGCTCGTGAATCGCGAGTTGGAGCGAATATCCGCCGCCCATACACCATCCGATCGATCCGATGCGTCCGTGGTCCACGTCCTTGCGCGCGCTGAGGTAGTCGAAGCCGGCCTTCAAATCGGCCAGGGCCCGATCGTCCGGCAAGCCGCGCATCAATTCGTGGGCTTCCTCAGGATCACTCGTCACTTTCCCGCGATACAGGTCGACGGCCAGCGCGACGTATCCCTGCTCGGCAAGTTTTTCCGTTTCGCCCTTCACCCAGTCGGTGAGTCCCCACCATTCATGGATCACGACGAGCGCCGGGTAGTGCCCCGGCTTCTCGGGCGTGGCGAGAAATCCGCTCAAGGGCTCTTTGGCGCCGGGGATTTGGATCATCTCCGTTTTCGGAGCGTCTCCATGGACGGTCAGAACCGCCGCAGCAACGAGAGCGATCAACATGGCCACCACCAGTATTCTCAGCGCTTGTCTCATCGCTCCTCCACGCCCGCGAAAGCTTCGCCGCTATGCCGCGTGCTCGACTTGTACCGCTGTCCCATAGGCAATCACTTCGGTCACTCCCTGCATGACCTCGGTCGCGTCGTAGCGCACGCCGACCACGGCGTTTGCGCCGCGCTCGAGGGCGTGCTCCATCATGCGCTCGAGCGCCTGCTCGCGCGCCGCCTCGCACATCTCTTCGAACAGCGTGATGTTCCCGCCGACGAACGTCTGCAGCGATGCGCCCAGCGAGCCGAGAACGCTTCGGGACCGGACGGTGATGCCGCGAACGAGTCCGAGATTTCGCGCGATGCGGTAACCAGGCAGCTCGAACGCCGTCGTTACCATCGCCAGATTCACGCTTACGCCCATTCGCGCTCCTATCGTGCCGACGCGCTCTGCTGCACCGGCGCCTTCTGCCGCAAAATTCGGATGAACTCGCGCATCCAGGCGGGATGGTCGGGCCATGCGCGGGCCGAAACCATTTGCCCATCGACTACGGCCTCGGAATTCACGAATTCCGCCCCGCCCGCCTGCACGTCCGGCTCGAGCGCGGGATAGGCCGCCGTCCGCTTCCCTTTCAGGACGCCCGCGGCGAGCAGCACCAACGGAGCGTGGCAGAGCTGCGCGACCGGCTTCTCCTGCTGGAAGAAATGCTGGATGATCCGCTTGCAGTCGGCGTCGTTGCGAATGTATTCGGGCGCGCGGCCGCCGGGAATCACGACGGCCGCGTAGTCGGCCGGATTGACGTCCGCGAACGCGACGTCGGCGTCCCAACTGTATCCGGGCTTTTCGGTGTACGTGTCGTATCCCGGCTCGAAATCGTGAACCACGAAATGCAGTTTCTTTTTCTTGGGCGCGGCAATCTTCACGTCGTAGCCCTCTTCGCGCAATCGCTGATAGGGGTACATCACTTCGAGCGACTCGGCCGCGTCGCCAGTCAAAATCAGAATTTTCGGTGCTGCCATGATCCACCTCTCTTTTCGTTTAGGCGGGGAGGATATCACACCTCCCTCCGAGAGGTTGTGATGCGGCTGCTATACTCGCGGGTGCCAGCGCTGAAGGAGACGAACATGCCGGAACTCGCTCCAACCGTCACATCCATGCTCGCGGCTTATTACGAAGAAGTGCGCGACAAAATCCATGGCTGGATTGCGCCCATTTCAACGGAGCAGCTCTGGACCCGGCCGTATCCCTACGGCAACAGCATTGGCCACCTGCTCCTGCACATTACCGGGAACCTGAATCACTACATTGGCGCGCGCATCGCGGGCACCGGATACGTTCGTAACCGGCCGCTCGAGTTCAGCGACACGTCGCGGCGTTCCAAGGAACAGGTGCTCGCGGATTTCGATCGCGCCATCGAGATGGTCGCCGCGACGATTCGAAAGCAAACTTCCGAAAGCCTGGTCGCACCATACTCCGACCCGACCGAACCTCATTCCAACACGAATTTTGCAGCCTTCATGCGTATGGCCGCGCACGCGTATCACCACACCGGCCAGATCATCTATCTCGTGAAGGAGCTTACGAAGACGTCGTAGAAGAATTGAGCGGGAGTGATCCCTCCGCTGCTACCTCTGCCATGGATTTAGAAATTGCACTCGCGCGTTCTCGAAATCGCCTGCGTTGCGCGTGACGATAGTTAGATTGTGCTCAAGCGCTGTGGCCGCCAAGAGACCGTCGATCGTTGACAGTGACTTCCCCTCTCGCCTGGCCTCAGCCGCAAGCACTCCCCACCGGTCCGCGACTGCAGCGTCCACCACTAGTATCCGGCCCGCAAAACGCGCACGCAGCTCTACCTCGAGCCATGCTTCAAGCCCCGTTCTGCGTTTGCCCTGTGGCAGCCCCGCGATTCCTTTCCGAATTTCCCCGAGTGTAAGCACACTCAGGTACAGAAGCGTTTCGTCCGCGGATTCGATCCACACCATTACGCGAGGATCCGGCTCCTTCCGCACCAACTCGGAGATACAGTTCGTATCCAACAAATAGGCGCTCATAACTCGACGTCTTTGCTTTCATCGCGATCCCGCGTCCAATCGAGTTCGACTCCGACAAGAGGCGACTCTCGGAAGAACTGCACTAGACTCTTTGGTTGTTTCGCCTTGCCTACAAGCTGCTCATATTGCTCATCGGAAATGACGACGACGCCTTCTTTTCCCTGGCGCGTGACGAGCTGAGGTCCCTCCGTTCGGGCCTTTCGAAAAAGCTCGCTGAAACGGGCTTTCGCGGTTTGAATTTGCCACGACGACCGGTTTGTTCGCCGGCTCTCTATCGCCGGAAGCTCACCGCCTGGATGCTTCTTGCGGCCTTTGCTCATCGAAGCCATCTCCATGACTAGTCTGACTAGACACGACGATACTCCGCCACAACGCCTATCGTCAAGTTCCCTGATTATCTCTTCAGCAGCAACAAGAGGGGGGTGAGCAGCACAACGTCGGCCGCCACCCTCACCGCGTAGGACGAGATTCTTCGCCATTGCCAGCCAAGCACGCCGAGAGCCAGCGCGCTCAGCCCTTCGGCAAGCAAAATCGGCCGCGTGAGCGGAAACCACCCTCCGGCCGTCGCGCATAGCGCCAGTGCGCCCACCGCGAATCCGAATGCGGCCAAGTGCCGCCCGAGCAGGACAGTCGATTCGTGCGGGCGCTCCGCGTCGCGGCCGCGCAGCGTTACCCATTCCGAATATTCGATCAGCAGCGTGTTCATCCACAGGACGAGCAGAAACAGCAGAAACGGCAGCAGAAACCTGGCGTGGAGCCTTTGAATGTTCACGCCCACCGGCAGAAATGTTCCGATGCCAAAGAGAGTCGCGACGGCGATCTCTTTCGGAAACCATTTCTGCGCGCGGGTTCCGAGCAGATGCACGAGCGCAAAATACCCGCCTACGACGGCGGCCAGAAGCAGTCCGTCACGCCACAATTTGAAGCCGAGGTCGGCATACGACATCCAGGCGGTACCCAGCAGAACCGTGAGGAACGCGGGCAGGAAAGCGAGCCGGTGCGCTCGATAGAAGCGGTGGCGCGCCGCCTGCGGCGCACCCTGTTCCGTGCGATAGCTATCCAGAATCCGGTCCGCCACGTAGATCAGCCAGATCACCAGCGCCATCACAAGCGTCACCACCGGCGGCAGATGCACGCGCAAGGCTCTGGCGAAGAGCAATTGCCACAGAACGCCGACGAGCGGCGCATCCAGACTCAGCAGGTGAAGCCACCGCCAGCAATTCTTTCCGAGCTGCAGAACGGGTTTGGCCAGGAGGAACGGACTTTCGGCAGGCGCCGCCGGGTTGCGCGTCAGGCGATTGTGCCACTCGGCCGGTGCTGCCTCATTCGCCTTCATTTGCGTATCAACACACATCCTTTACAGGATATCGCATTTCGCGCGGCTGTTTGGCGGCGCGGGGCCGGTGCATGGGCAGCCCGGCCTTTCGCATATCCACTCTAATGATGACGACGGGGCCTGCGTAGTCTCCATAATAGAAATGCGGACCGGAAATGAGTTAGCGTGCGGCTGGTGTGCCTCCGGTTCAGTCCAATCAGCAGGACCGCCTAACAAGGCCCTTGCACTCCCGCTCGCAACGTGCCAGCCTGAGGACGAAGTGAGGGCCTCGAAATTTTGAGGTCGAAAGCCGGATGCCTGCATCCAATTCGACGGAGCCGTCGAGTTGGCATTGGCAGTCGCCGAACTCGTAGAAAGACCCAAAAGCCGGCATCCAATGCGAATCGGCCGCGCGTAAAGTATCAGGGAGTCCTGGTCGATTCTTTTATCCCATTTACTCCCGAGACGCTGGATTGCGACTCGCGGACTTCCGCGGAACAGGGTAGAATCCCCATTCCGAAGCTCGCCGCAAAGGAGCCATTCCGATGAGCGTTACTTCTGCCGCAGGGCCCTCCGCTGCCACAATCGACGACATCAAGGAAAAAGCACGCAGGCTTTCGATCCTTTCGATGATGTCCACCACCGCCGCCGGATCGGGACACCCGACGTCATGTCTCTCGGCCGCCGAGATGATGGCCGGGATCTTCTTCTACGCGATGAAGATCGATCCGAAGAATCCGAATTCGAATGACGGGGACCGCTTCGTGATGTCCAAGGGCCACGCCGCCCCAATCCTGTATGCGGCTTTGGCGGAAACGGGAGTTTTCCCCGAGTCGCGCGTGATGACACTGCGCGAATTCTCGAGCGAAATCGAAGGGCACCCCACACCGCGCATCCCGGGCGTCGACGCCGCCACCGGGTCGCTCGGCCAGGGACTCTCGGTCGGCGCGGGGCTGGCCATTGGAGCGCGCATGGACAAGAGCCCGACGCGCGTCTACGTGATGCTGGGCGACGGCGAGATGGCCGAGGGCCAGGTATGGGAAGCCGCAGAGTTCGCCGGGCACTACCAACTCGATAATCTGACCGTGTTCGCCGATGTGAACGCGCTCGGGCAGAGCGAACCCACCATGTATCAGCACGACATGGAAACCTATCGAAAGAAGTTCGAAGCGGAAGGATTCGCCGCCGAAGTTATCGACGGGCACGACGTCGCCGCGGTTCTGGCCGCTCTCGACCGTGCCAAGGCAACGAAAGGCAAGCCGCAAGCCATTCTTGCGCGCACGATCAAGGGCCACGGCATAAGCTTTGCGGCTGGCAAGGAACACTGGCACGGAAAGGCGTTTTCCAAGGACGAGTTGGCAATCGCGCTGAAGGAGATCGGCGAGACTATTAATGTTCCGCCCGACCCAGGCAAATCTTATGCCCGGGCTTCCCTGCCGACGCCTCCAGATTTTCCGGCACCCGCCGCACCGGACTACACGGATGGAAAGCCGGTTGCGACGCGCGAAGCCTACGGTTTTGCTCTCAAGCGGCTCGGAGCGGTGAATCCGCACATCGTGGCGCTTTCGGCGGACGTGAAGAACTCGACGTTCTCGGAAACCTTCCAGAAGGCGTTTCCCGATCACTTCATCCAAGGCTACATCGCTGAGCAGAATATGGTGAGCCTGGCGGTGGGGCTCGCGGCGCGCGGCAAGGTTCCGTTCGCCGATACGTTCGCCTGCTTCCTCTCGCGCGCGTACGATCAGGTTCGCATGGCGGCGATCAGCCGGAGCAACATCAATCTTTGCGGGTCGCACTGCGGCGTATCGATTGGGGAGGACGGACCGTCGCAGATGGCGCTCGAGGATCTTGCGATGTTTCGAGCGGTCCACAGCTCGGCGGTCTTTTACCCCAGCGACGCGGTATCCACGGAACGCCTGGCGGAAGTGATGGCGCGCCGCCCCGGAATCAATTACATGCGCACGTCGCGTCCCAAAACCCCGATCCTGTACTCTAAAGACGAGAAGTTCCCGGTGCCCGGCTTCAAGGTTGTCCGGCAGAACGCGCAAGACAAAGTGACGGTGATCGGCGCGGGCATCACGGTCCACGAGGCCGTGAAGGCCGCCGAAGAGCTAAAGGCGCAGGGCACGTTGATCCGGGTGATCGACCTCTATTGCGTAAAGCCGGTCGACGGCAAGGCGCTGGCGAGGGAAATTGGCGCGACCAACGGCAAGCTGATTACGGTCGAAGACCACTGGCCGGAAGGGGGCGTCGGCGAAGCGGTGCTCGCGGCACTCGCCCAGGCGGGAGCGGCCCCATCGAAGTCACGGTTGCTCGCGGTGACGGGCATGCCGCATTCCGGCAAGCCCGAGGAACTCGTGGACGCATTCGGAATCTCCGCCAAGCACATCGTGGCCGCTGTGCGAGAAATCGCGTGAGGCCCAAAACCGGGAGCCCAAAGACAGGAAAAATGAGTGGCCGCTGAGAAGATCGTGATGGTGGGCGTCATTCCGGATGTAGTGGCGCTCGATGCCGGCGACCAGGTGACGTGGTTCTCGAACGCGGGCAACCTCAAGATCGAATTCGATCCGCAGCGTTGCCCGTTCGCCTCAAACGTATTTCAGGCGCCGCCTGGCGTCCGGCTCTCGAGCGGGACTCCGCGGGCCGGCCTGAATCCGGGGTCCTACCGATACCGGCTTTTCCTTAACGATGTGGTCGTCGGGCATGGCGAAGTTCTGCTTCGCGGTAAGTAACTTACCGAGTTGAAGATGCGGTCAGTCGAGCCGGCTTCAGTCGCCGGCTAGGGCAGCGCGGTCGTGCAGATGCACCGGCCGCTCATCGGCGATGGAGTCGGCGAGCGTTCGACGCAGCGAAGCCAGCGTCGAGGCGGAAACGGCCCGAGAGCGCGCGACGCTAAGCTCGGCTGCCTTGCGCGGGAAGTCGCGGCGGCGATCCAGCCAAAGCCCGGATTCCTGCAGCAGATCTCCCGCCATCGCCGGATCGTCGCTCCGCTCGATGCTCCAGAAGCGCAGGCGCTCTTCGTTCTTCTGCAGAAGCTGCAGCGACTCTTCGAGCTTCTTCATCGCCGCGTTGAACGACGAGGCCAGGAAGTAGACCGGAAGGCTCCATCCGGACTGACCACCGAAGACGGCTCGGATCCGCACGTTATACTTGCCGTTCTGGTTCCTCTCGATGGCGCACAGATAATCGCTGGTACCGGCCGAACTCTTCATGGATGTCGTGCTCCTCACCTTTATACCTTCGGTTGGAATACCGGAAGCGGTCCGACGCGACTGGCGCCGGGAGCCCCTCGTCCCGGACACAACCTGGAGCCCGCGCGATTTCGGCTTCTTGATCGGCATAGAAACTCTCCTCAGAGAAAGGCTGCTTGCAAGGCCAAGAATGTTGCAGGTCGGGGGGAGGGCTCCCGTCTTGCACTTCGCACCCCGCTGGCTTCGGGGTAGGCTCTGCGGAAGATCAATTCTAGCCGAGTTGAGGCAGAGGGGACAAGATGTACTTATCTTGTTTAATTACAGCTAATTGCGGACAATTTCAACTTAACTGGAAGGGTGTGTGATGCGGTTCACTACGTCGGCGTTGATCGTGAGCTTGCCTTCTTTTTGCAGGCGATCCACGAGCGCTGAGTGGAATGCTTCGAAGGCCGCATTCTGTTTGGTCTGTAGCAACTGCTGCTGGATGGTGTCCTGTTGCTTGGCGAGTTCGCTGAGATCCGGAGAATCATGTGAGGCTACGCGGTAGACGACCCAGTTGTCGCCGATTTTCGCGGCCGGACTCACCTGCCCGACCTGCATATCGAAAGCGGCTTGCAGTTCTTTCGCGGTGCCCACATCAGGAAGCGAGCCGGAACGGGCGAAGGGATCGGACGTCTTTACAGCCAAGCCGAGAGCCTTGGCAGCTTGATCGAAGCTTTCGCCGCTCTGAGTGCGCTTGGCCAGGTCCTGCGCGCGCTGCTGGGCGAGTTCAATCGACTTTTCATGCTGGTAGTCGGCGAGAACCTGGTCGTGGACCTCGGCCAGCGTTGCCTGATGCGCCGGCAAAATGTCCTTCACGGTGACGATGGCGAAACCGTTGTCGACTTGAATCGGCTGGCTGAGCTCGCCGGGATTCAACTCCGAGAAGGCCCGATGGAGTGCAGGGGCATTGCCGAGCGGCCCGACGGGTTCGGCCGCCGAGACCGGGGGAAGGTCACCCAGCTCAAGATTGAACTTCTTGGCCAAATCGTCGAGGGACTGGCGATCGGACTGTCGAACGGCGGAGGCCATCTGGTCGGAGACGTCGTTGGCCTCGTTGCTGACCTTCTCGTCGAGCAGGGGCTGAAGGATCGAGTCCCGAACTTCCTCAAAGCTCTTCGTGTGGGCCGGCTCGTGGTCCAGCACCTTGATGATGTGGAAACCGTACTGGGTCTTGACCAGTTCCGAAATCGCGCCCTTGGGCAGGCTGAAGGCAGCCTGCTGGAACTCGGGAACCGTCTGACCTTCGACGATCCAACCTAAGTCGCCGCCCTTGGCCTTGGTCGCGTCGTCTTCGGAGTATTTTTTCGCGAGGTCTTCGAAATTGGCGCCGTGCTTGGCCTGCTTCAGTACGTCCTCAGCCTTCTTGCGGATCTCGGCGATTTCGGCGTCGGTCTTCCCCACGGTCTTGAAGAGGATATGCTCGACGTGGACGCGATTTTCGACCTTGTACTGGCTGATATTCGCGTTGTAATAGGCGCGCAAGACGTCGTCGCTGACCTGGGTGGTAGCGCGAAGCTTGGCAAGGTCGAGCAGCGCATAGCGTCCGGAGCGCTTCTCGGGAATCTGGTAACGCGCCTGGTTTTTGGCAAACCAGGCCGAAAGCTCGGCGTCGGAAGGATGAATCGTGGAGGCGAGATCGGATGCCTTGATCAGGGCGTAGTCGATGGTCACCTTCTCGTTGCGCCACCGGAATTCCTGGGCGACTTCCGCGGGACTGACGGTGATGCCGTCGGTGACCAACTGGCGGAACTTCTGCTGCAGCATGTCGTCACGCATCGCACTTTCGAACTCTGGGACCGACATCCCGGTGCGCTGCTGGACTTCATCGACGTAACGATCCTTCTGCCAAACCCCTCCGAGCCACGAATCCGGGAAAATTTGCTTGAGGCGGTCGCTTTCTTCGTCGGGCGTCACTTGCAGGCCGAGACGGGTGGCTTCATAGTCCAAAGCCTGCTGGAAAATCATCTGGTCGAGAATCTGCTGGGCGTAGATGCTTCGCATCATCGCGGGAACGGACTGGTTTTGCGTCGCTTGATTGAACTGCCGCTGGAAATCGTCGACGGTGATCTCATGGCCGTTGATCGATGCAACCGAGTCGGGACTGGCCCCGCCGACAGGGCCATTCAGCAATCCCGGGATCAAGTACGTCAACATACTGAGACAGATCACGACCAGGAAGACGCCCATGGCGATCCTGATCCAGCGCTTCCCGTCCTTATTCCGATCCTGAATTGTTTTCAGCATGTCGGTGTCGGCAAAATCCCTTCGTACATGGCAAACACGCAATTATAAAAGACTCGCGGCAGATCCCAAAATCAATCACGCGCCCGCCGGCGACGTCTTCGCGGTGATCTGGGAGGGATCGGCTCCCACTCGCCCGGAAACATCTTTCGCCGAGGCCTTCGCGAGCCGGAAATCATATCGGATCGAAGGCAAATTCGGAAACGGCGAAGAAGGGTCATTCTTGCTGACGGAGGTGATGAGCGACTCGTCGACTCCGAAAACCGTGTCGGAATCGATGTGCGCGTCGCCCGCGATGTAGAGAGCCGTGACGAGCTCGCGATATCCGGGCGCGCCTATCACAAAATGGATGTGAGCGGGGCGGTACCCGTGGCGGTTTTGCGCCCGGATCATGTCTCCCACGGGCCCGTCCATGGGAATCATGTAGCCCGTGGGACATACGCCGCGGAGGTAGTAACGGCCTTCGGAATCGGCGCGGAAGCAGCCGCGGAGATCCATCACGGAGGGATCGTGCTTCTGCAGATCGTAGTTGCCGGTCTCATCCGGCTCCCAGATTTGCACGAGGGCATTCGGAATGCCCTTCCCGGAGGCGTCACGCACGTAGCCGTGAATCACGATTTCGGAGCCGTGGCCCTGGGAGATGATCGAAGAACCCAGGTCCATCATCGGGGCGTCCTGCCGATAGAACGGGCCGAGCAGGCTCGACTTCGTCGCGGGTTCGATCGCGCGCTGATCGTGAAGCGCGTTGACGAGGGCGCTGAGGCCGAGCGTGTCCGAGAGAAGGATAAACTCCTGGCGATGGGCCGTGCATTTCTGCCCGACCGCGGTGAGGAAGCGGATTGCTTCGAGCCATTCCTCGGGCGTCAGATCGACCTCGCGCGCAAAAGCATGGAGGTGGCGCACCAGGCCGGACATGATTTCGCGGAAACGCGGATCGGGAGTCGACGACATCTGTTCGAGTGCCGCATCCGTAATGGTGTTCTGATCGATTGCCCTCATGCTTTCCCCCGTCAAGCTCTTGCTGTTGGAGCGAGATCGCCGATGCGAACTCCTGTGAGGCTGTGGCCGGAATCATAGACCTTCGGGACGCACTATGTCACCAACTTGAAAATCGGGCGAGCGAAAGGCGGATCGTTGAGCCTAATTGGCGGTCGGACTGCCGGAGAGGACTTTCCGAATGTCGTCGGCGTGGGCGTAATTCGGGCTGATCTGCAGCGTGTACTGCAGCTGCTTTTTCGCATCGGCGTAGTCGTTCGACTTCTCGTACGCCATACCGAGGTGGTAGTGGTAATTGGGATTCGAGGGCTCGGCCTTTTCTGCTTGCTGAAGCATGTCGATGGCAGCGTTGTAAACGCCCTGATGGTAGTAGGCCCAGCCGAGCGTGTCCGCGGTGCCGGGCAAGTCCGGCAGGCCGCGGCGCGCCGTCTGCGCGAGCGAGACGGCGACGTTGACGTTCCCGCCGTGCTCAAGCATCAGGTAGGCCAGATTGTTCGCTGCAACCGGGTAATCGGATTGGATCCCGAGCGCCTTTTGGTAAAGATCCTGCGCCTTTTGCCACTCACCGCGATTTTCGTAAAGGATAGCTTCGGCGACGTAAAGCTGAAGGGCGCGAGGATTCGCCTCAATGCCGCGCTGGTAGTTGGCAATAGCCTGGTCGATCGATCCGAGAGAAGTCTGCACCTGGGCAAGCGCTTCGAACGCCGCGACGTTATTCTGATCGAGGGCGACCGCCTTCTGGAGCGCGTCCTGGGCTTTCGCGGGATCTTGATTCCGGAGCTCAACCTGCCCTAGAAGAAAATAAAGACCGCTGTTTTGCGACACGCGCGCGAGTTGGTCCTGGACAAAGCGCAGCGCTTGCGCCGGCTGTTTCTGGGCGAGGTCGATATTGACGAGTCCCGTGAGCGCGCTGGTGGAGGCAGGATCGATACCCAAAGCCTGGTTATAGAATTTCGCGGCTTCGGTATATTGCTTTTGTGAGTAGCGAAGATCGCCCATGCGTTCGTAAGCAAGGGGATTCTGCGGAGCGATGGCCATGGCTTGCTTCAAGTCTGTTTCCGCGCCTGCCAGGTCGCCCTTCGTATAGAGAGCGCGTGCGTGATAGAGATAGCCTTCCGGGGATTTCGGCTCGATCTTCATCAGTTGTTCGCTGCTATCGATCAGGAGACTCGTATTGCCGGAACGGGCAGCGTATTCGGCGAGGGCGCGCTCGGGCTCCGGCATACCGGGATGGAGCCTTTCGGCCTCGAGCCAATGAAACTGAGCCTGTCCGAAATTCGAGGTCGCTGCGTACGCGATGCCCAGATAGTAGTGTCCAACCGGATTGTCGGGCGCCGTTTTCACTGCAGCTTCCAGGACGGGGATGGCGTCGTTTGGCTTTCCCTGGCGCGTCAGGATTTCGCCGTGGAGCACCTGCGTCTCGAAATCAGAGGGGAAGTTCCTCAGGATCTGATCTTCAACTTTGGATGCATCGTCGATGCGATTCTGCAAAATGAGAATTCCGACGTAAGCCCTGGAGACCAGGATGTCCGCTGGATGAGCGGCGTACAGCGAGGCAAACTCCGCCGAGGCCTTGTCGAGCTGCCCTTGGGATAAGTAATAGTCGCCCAACAAGCGATATCCCGAGGGATTGTTCTTCAAGTCGGGAGAATTCTTCGCGGACTGCAGATATTGTTCGGCAAGGTCTTTTCGCCCTTCGTTGACGTACAGGGCGGCAAGGGTGGCGCGCAAGGTGGGATTTCCAGGTTCGATGGCAATCGCCGACTGAAACTGCTGCTCGGCTTCGGTCCAGCGCTTTTCCGATTCGTAAAACTGACCGGCCGCGAGAGCAGCTGGGGCAGATTTCGGATCGAGAGCGATGGCCTTCTTTAAATTCTGTTCGGCGCCGGCGGCGTCGTTGTTGTGGTCTTGAAGAAGGGCGAGGCTGACGTACGAAGCGGACCGACGGGGATCCATTTGAATCGCTTTTTGCGCTTCGTCGATCCCTTTCGCTAAATCGCCTTGCGATGCGTCCGCTTCAGCGATGATTATTTCCGCTTGCGCGTTCTGCGGATCGCTATTCAGCACGAGTTGCGCGTGCTCGCGCGCGTCCGACGGCTTGCGTGCCGCCAGGAAGAGATTGGCAAGCTGGACCTGAGCGTTGGAGTCGCCGGGCGAAATCTGGACCGCTCTTGCAAGTTCGTTGTAGGCCCGCTGCAGGGCGCCTTGCTTCAGGAAACAGAGCGCGAGTTCGTAATGGGCGGGCTCGAATTGCGGGTCGATCTGAAGCGAATTCTGAAACTCGATTGCCGCCTCGGCGTACTTTCCTTTGTCGGCGTAGGCCTTGCCTTTGTCGAAATACTTCTGCTTGCGGACCTGGGGATCTCGAGAACAGCCGGCAAATGCTACGGCCAACACGGCGACCATGGCCCACGCAAACGATCTCGGGAGCGACAGTCTTCTCGAAACTCCATTTCGCACGGAGGTCATTCCAAGGCCTTCACGAGCGCCTACTGCATCTCGCGCCCGCCTTCCCTCGCCTATTATGCAACAGGCGGTGACGAAGCAATCTAGCTTCCGCAGAGATGTGCCCCAAGAATAGAGGATATTCCCGGAAGTGGTAAGATTTTTCTCTTTTTTGCCCGCTGTACTGGCGTAAAGTGGCATAAGTCTAGTACGGAAGCCCAGGTGACCGAGTCGGAGCATTACTCTAAGTATATTACAGACAATCTCTTACAAGTGATAATGGAATAAATTTACCGCTAATTGGAATGGGCTGAGGACTCCTAGGGGCGTGTCTTCGTTGTCCACTGTTTGTAAACATGTAAACTACTGATAATAAACAACTAATGTGATTCAAGTTGCCGCCCTCTAGCTGTGCGTCATGGCCACCGTCTTGCACCACCGATAGGCGGCAGGATCTGGGGCGAAGCGCGACTCAAGGCGGTATGGATGGGATTCAGAGTAGAAAACATTCGAATTGACGGGTCAGGGAGTGCGCTCAATGCGCCTGCCGAAGCCTTTGTGCGAGGACTCAGCCCGGCGATGTTGACGCTCGAGAGCGTGATCGGCGACATCGCCCGGACGAACATTCCCGTCCTGGTGGTAGGGGAAAGCGGCAGCGGCAAACAAATGTTCGCGCAGAGGATTCACCTTCTCTCCCTGCGCGCCGATCAGGAAATGGCGAAAGTCGCGTGCGCCTCGATGACACTGGAGGAATTTCCGGGTGAGCTCGAGCGGCAGGCAAGCCGAGGCGTGGGAACCGTGCTCTTCGACGAAATCAGCGAGCTCGATTTATCGTGCCAGAGGCACCTGCTGCACGCGCTTCCGGACGGAGACGAGCATCCGCGGCCAAAGATGCTGACGGCGCGAGTGATTTCGACGACGAGCCGCAGTCTGGACGATGAAATGTGCGCCGGGCGGTTTCGCGGTGAGCTCTTCTACCGGATGAACGGCGTGTGTCTGCGGCTACCGCCGCTGCGCGAACGGAAGAAGGACGTTCCGGCGCTTGCCGAGTTTTTCATGGCGAAGCACGCCGCCATATTCGGGCGTCCGCGGCGAGAGCTGAGCGCGCGCACGCTGCAGATCTTCCTCGAGTGCAACTGGCCGGGCAATATCCGGCAGCTGGAAAACGTGGTGAAGAACATCGTGGCCCTGGGCGACGAGGACCTCGCTGTCGCCGAATTGGCCTCCGGTCCATCAGAGAAGAGGGCAGTTCCAAGCAATCCCAAGTCGGATTCTCTGAAGGCCGCCGCGAAAGCGGCTTCGCGCGAAGCCGAGCGGGAACTGATTTTGCGAGCTCTCGAGCGAACCCACTGGAACCGGAAGAGAGCCGCGCGCGACCTGCAAATCAGCTACAAGTCGCTGCTGTACAAACTGAAGCAGATCGGATTGCAAAATGCGGAAGCGAACTAGCAGGAACCAGGGGAAAGGGATCACGAGGAAGATCGTTTTGTGGGCCGCATTGGGAATGCTGGCGGTCCCGGGAATGGCGCACGCGCAGGACGCGAAGCAGCAACCGTCTGCCAGCGGTGCGGCCTCGGCGACGACGGATCCTAATTACGTGATAGGCGCACAGGACGTCTTGGATATCAACGTCTGGAAAGAGGCGGAGCTTACGCGAAGCGTACCGGTCCGGCCGGACGGAAAAATTTCGCTGCCGTTGCTCAACGACGTGCAGGCCGCGGGACTGACGCCGACGCAGCTTTCGGACGAGCTGACGAAGGAACTGAAGAAATTCATCACCGATCCGCAGGTGACCGTGATCGTCACGCAGATCAACAGCCAGCGCGTATACATCCTGGGAGAGATGACGCGGCCGGGCGCATATCCGCTCTTGCCGGGAATGAATGTGCTGCAGGCGCTTTCCAGCGCTGGAGGCTTTACGCCCTTCGCCAATCTGAAAAAGATCTACGTGTTGCGGAACGAAGGTGGAAAGCAGGAAAAGTTTCCGTTCAACTACAAGGAAGTGATTAAGGGCAAAGGGACCGACCAAAATATCGTGCTGAAGGCCGGAGACCAGATCGTAGTTCCATAGGCGAAAGAATGCGTGATCGAGCCTACATCTCGCTGATGTCAGTTTTGTGCGGATTGGTAATCGCAATCATGCCGGCGACCGCTCGAGCACAAGACAATCAGCAGACGCCTTCCCAGAACCAGCAGGGGCAACAGCAACAACAGAACCAGGGGCCGACACCCCAAGGCCAGCAAAATGAGGAACAACCGACGGCGCCCATACCGGCCTATCGTTCACCGCTCGCCTCAGCCGCCGGCAGCGATAACTCCGATCAGAGTGAGACGCAGCCTATGACTCCTGACACAAGGCCGCTGGCGGGAGTGCAGAACCTTTCCTTGGGGACACTCACAGGCGAGCACAATTATTGGCAGCCGCATTTCGATATCTTCGAATCGATCGTTTCAAACCCTCAAGAGAGCCCGAATCAGAGCGGATGGGGTACGTGGCTGTCGCTTTCTGGCGGAGTAGATCTCCATCGAACTTCGGGCGACTCCGACTTGACGCTGAATTATTTGGGCGGCGGCATGATTTCGACGGATTCTAACGTCGGTAACGGGATCGTGCAGCAACTCGGGGTCATAGACAGACTCACGTTGAGGCGGTGGACGCTGACGGGAACAGAACAGCTCAGCTATTTGCCGGGGGCCGGCTTCGGTTTCGGCGGACTAGGCGACGCGGGATTTTCAACAGGAGGATCGGTCGGACTCGGGACGTCTTTCGGCCTTCCGGGACAAACGGCGCTGACGGGGCTCAGCCAGTCGGTCGCAAACGCGGCCAGCGGAGAAGCAGACCTCAGCTTGACGCCTCGCGCGTC
This sequence comes from Vulcanimicrobiaceae bacterium, assembly GCA_035504455.1. Lineage (GTDB taxonomy): Bacteria > Acidobacteriota > Terriglobia > Acidiferrales > UBA7541 > Palsa-295. The sequence goes on along the minus strand of DATJRU010000135.1, from coordinate 31,559 downwards.
GCTCACATTCGCGGGCGGCTACTCGTTGTTGCACTACTCTCAGAGCACCCTTCTGGACTCTACCGAGGCCAATTTCCGTGCGGGCTACAACTACCTCTTGACACGGAAAGACACGGTCGCGGCAATCTACACATATACCGCCTTTCGATTCGGCAATTTCAACCAATCGATCAATGAACATACGATTCAAGGATCCTATGCGAGACGGGTTACGGGCCGCTTGGTATTCCAGATTGCGGCGGGCCCCCAGATCGCGCAATTTCGCATACCGATCCCGAGCACTACGGGATCGACTGGGAGCGGATCGTCCGTCAACTCCTCGAACCAGTTGTACTGGTCACTCAACGCGAATGCCCAATATCAATGGCAGCGCACTGGACTGAACGTTTCGTACGATCACGGTGTAGGTGCAGGGGCCGGCGTGCTTGGGGGATCTGTGTCGGATATCGTGACCGGGTCCGTAACGCGAGAAATGTCGCGCACCTTCTCGAGCGGAGTGACAGCCGGTTATTCGCGCAACCATGGGTTGGCGGTCCAAGCTGGGGCGCCGGTTGGCCAAAATTACGACTACTGGTTCGCCGGAGCGACGTTCAGTCACCCGATAGGTCGAACACTCGGACTGACGCTGGCCTACCAGATGCAGTACGAAGATTCGAGTAACTCCTTTTGTATCGGGACAACGTGCGGCTCGAATCTGATGACGCAGATCATTTCTATTGGATTGGGCTGGCACGCGAGGCCGATTTCGTTTTAGGCAGGGCGTTTGGCAAGGAGAAAGCGATGACCGAGCGCGAGTTAACAGCGGCAGACTACATGGCAATGCTGAGGAGACGCTGGGTACTGATCGTGGTGTTGGCCGCGATCGGCGGGCCGCTTGCCTATGGCATCGCGAGAATTCTCCCGGCGAAATACAAGTCGCAAACGCTCGTGCTCGTGCAACCGCCCGCCGTGTCCGACATCTACGTTCGTCCGTTGGAGACGATCGATCCAAGCGAACGGCTCGCGAGCATGAAGCAGCAGATCCTGAGCCGAACGCGCTTGGAGCCGATCATCCGGCAATACGGACTCTATTCCGCGGATGTTAACCGGGTTTCGATGGATACGTTGGTTGAGCGGCTGCAGGACGCGGTGGATGTGACGCCGGTGCAACCGATGGCCGAAGTCCGAGCGAACAATCTGCCCGGATTTTACGTCAACGTCACGCTGAACGATCCTCGAATGGCGCAACAGATTTGCACGGCGATCACGTCGATGTTCATCGAAGAGAGCATTCGAGGTTCACAGCAACGGTCGGAGATGACGACCGATTTCCTGGGGCAACAGCTCGATGAAGCGAAGAAAAACCTCGACGACCAGGACAGCAAATTGGCTGCGTTCAAGAGTCGCTACGTGCAACAGTTGCCTGACGAGGAGCAGACCAATCTGAATCTCCTCACGGGCCTTACTTCACAACTCGACGCGGCTACTCAAGCTTTGGCGCGGGCCCAACAGGATAAGAGCTTTGCGGAGTCACTGCTGACGCAGCAGATCGGCGCTTGGCAGGAATCACAAAGTGCCACTGGAGCCAGCCCTGATACCCTGGAGCAACAACTTGCGATACTGCAAACCCAGCTGACGAACCTCCAAGCCAGGTATACGGACGACTACCCGGACGTGATCAAGACGAAGCACGACATCGCGCTGCTGCAGAAGCGAATCGCGGACCAAGGACCCGACAAGCCCGCCGACCCGAACAAGGTGAGGGCTGGTGTCGTTGAGCCTGCCCAGATCACGCAGCTGCGGGCGCAGGTCCATTCTTTCGACGAGATGATCGCCGAAAAATCGAAAGAACAGGAAAGAATCAAAGAGGAAATCAAACTCTACGAAGCTCGAGTGCAGTCGAGTCCGGTGGTTGAGGAACAATACAAAGAATTGACGCGCGGCTATCAGACGGCGCTCGATTCCTATAACGAACTGCTCAAGAAACAAACCGACGCCAAAATGGCCGTAAAGCTCCAGCAAGACTCGGCGGGTGAACAGTTTAGCGTTCTGGATCCTGCTGATCTGCCGACGAAGCCTTCGTTTCCCAACCGGCCGCTTTTTGCGGCGGGCGGGCTTGGTGGAGGATTGGCGCTGGGACTCGGACTGGCATTTCTCATGGAAATGCGCGACTCGTCGCTCAAGTCGGAGCGCGACGTGGAATTTGCGCTGCGATTGCCGGTGCTCGCGGTAGTGCCGAGCATCCAGCCCACTTCCAGTAAGCGACCGCCGCGTCCTTCAGGACAGATACCGAGAGATTCGAACTTGGGATTAGGCGCGAGGGCCTAACACATGTATCAGAGATTCTTTGGGCTTCGAGAGAGCCCATTCAACGTCAACCCGGATCCACGCTATCTCTTTCTGACGAATCAGATTCAGGAAGCGCTCGCGGGGCTCACCTATGGCATTCAGAATCGCAAGGGCTTCATCTTGCTCACCGGTGAAGTGGGAACCGGGAAAACCACGCTTCTCAATCGCCTGCTCGATTGGTTGCACGGGCGACGAGTCGCGACCGCGTATATCTTCAATTCGCGCCTGGACGTGAACCATCTCTTCGATTTCATGATGGCGGATTTCGAGATTCCGTGCGAATCACGCGAAAAAAGCCAGATTCTTCTCAGGCTCAACCAGTGGCTCCTCGAACGCTATCGCGCGGGCGAGACGGCGGTGCTGATTGTCGACGAGGCGCAGAATCTTTCGCCGGAAGTGCTCGAGGAAATTCGCTTGCTGACCAACCTGGAGACGTCCACGGAAAAGCTGCTGCAGATTGTGCTGACGGGCCAGCCCGAACTCGAGGAAAAGCTCAAGATCCCGTCGCTCAGGCAGCTCCGCCAGCGAATCACGCTGCGCTGCCGCACGGCTCCGCTGACGCTTGAGGAAACTTTCGGTTACGTCGCCGAGCGGTTGCGAATCGCCGGCGCGAACGGCGAACCGGTCTTTTCAAAAGAAGCGATCCAAACCGTGCACCTCTATTCCCGAGGCATTCCTCGCGTCGTAAATCTGCTTTGCGAACATTCGATGATCAACGCGTACGTCGACAGCCTGCGTCCGATACCGGCCCATTTGGTCGAGGAAGTGGCGCGGGAATTTCAGCTAGATGAAATCGCGCCCATCGTTTCGGAGGGGTTCACCCCGGCCGCACAAAGCGCGAACACGCAGGCGTTGCTTGAGAATCTCGACGAGTTGCTTGGGCGCTTGCGCCAAGTCAACGCCGCCGTGCCTTCTCGCGAAAGGAAGCCATGAGTCGCATCCACGAAGCCCTCAAGAAGGCCGAGCAGGAACGGTCCGCAATGCCAGCCCCTGAACCGATCCTACAGTCGCACGAACAGGTGAGCTCCGCGTCGGCGTGGACAGCCACGGCCGCGACACTCGCGCCTGAGCCGCGGCCCACCGTGGTTCCAGAAGCGGCGCCGCAGGTTTCCGCCGCTCAGGTCGAATACCTTCGGTTCGATGATTTGCGGGCCCGGTGCTCGCATCCTCGGTGGACCCCGGATCCGAATGTAAACGTCTTTTTGAATTCGGCCCTCAGTCCTCACGGCGCTGAACAATTCCGAACGCTGCGGTCACGGCTCTACCAACTCAGGAGTAACCAACCGCTCCGCACGCTGCTTATAACGAGTTCCGTTCCAGCGGAAGGAAAGACATTCGTCACGAACAATCTCGCCCAGGCAATCGTTCGCCAACCGGACCGCAGAGTGTTAATCATCGATGCGGATTTACGCTGCAGTCGGTTGCACGTGCCGCTGGGCGCTCCGGACACTCCCGGTTTGGCAGACTACCTCCGCGGTGATGCGGACGAGATGGCCATTATCCAGCACGGGCAGGAGGGCGGCCTCTGCTTCATCCCTGGAGGAACGGAAGGCGCGAATCCAAGCGAATTGCTTTCAAACGGAAGACTGAAGAAGCTTCTTGACCGTCTTACGCCCATGTTCGACTGGGTTCTTCTCGATTCTCCCCCGTGCGTTCCGGTGGCGGACGCGAGCATTCTTGCCGAACACTGCGACGGTGTTCTTCTGGTGGTGAGGGCAGGATCAACTCCCGTGGAGGTCGCTCAACGGGCCTGCCAGGAGCTCGACGGACGCAATGTCGTAGGTGTTGTCTTCAACGCGGCGACGGAGCCTTCTTTATACGGTTCTCACTATTACCAGGCGTATGGGCAGCCAGTTGGAGATTGATAGATAAGGACTTACACAGAAGAAATGCCTGCTAGGCCTGGGCAAGAACTTGGAACTTAAGGGTAGGAATGTGCCACTAAGTCGACTCCGATAGAGGCTTTTTAGGGTGCCTTCTGGCGACCATCGGCCGTTAAGCCACTGATACTAATACGAATAAGAGAGGAACTGGCCCGGGCGAGAAGTGGTATCCAGGTTGCACTTTAATCGTCTGGAGTCTGTGACTCTTATGGCGGTAGCCTAGACCGCCAAAATGGAACTCGAAATCGCGGCACAGCGAGGTCAGGGATCAGATGACAACTCATCAGCGCGGCTTCTCGTGGTTCGCTTTGCAAGTTCGAACGAGGCACGAAGCAAGCGTTGCGAACTTCCTGGAAGGCAGTGGCTTTGAATACTTTCTGCCGCTCTACACCTGCAGGAAGCGCTGGTCGGACCGAATCAAGAAAGTGGAGACAGCTTTGTTTCCAGGTTATCTTTTCTGCCGTTTCGATCCCAATGACCGGCTTCCCGTTCTTAAGACCCCTGGCGTCATTCAGATAGCAGGGTACAACCGGTGCCCTGTGCCGGTCGACGAGGCCGAGATTTTTGCTATTCAGACTTTAGTGACTTCCGGACTTCCCACCCAACCGTGGCCGTTCTTGGCGGTGGGTGACCGGGTAAGGATCGAAGCGGGTCCGTTGCGCGGACATGAGGGAACTTTGGTGGAGGTCAAGGGAGGCCATCGGCTCGTCCTTTCGATCACGCTCCTTCAACGCGCCGTCGCAGTGGAAATCGATTCGGCTTGCGTGGAGTGTCTGCGCCCACCGTTAGCGGCACGCGCGGAGAGCGGCAGACTTCGACCCTTGCCTGTGGCAATCTAGCGAGGAATCAAAGGCCCCCGCATTGTCAAACGGAACACCCTCGAAGTAGCAGAAAAACCAACATGCCCGAAATTCTATCTCAAGAACCAACAGTCGGTACACAGTTTGCCGGCTGTAAGAAGGAGGTCTATGAGATATATCCCTCGAAAGATCCTCGGTGGGAAGGGTTGTTGGAGAGACACGCAAGCGCCTCCGTGTTCCACTCGAGACCGTGGCTCGATGCGCTGCGCAAAACGTACGGCTACGAGTCACTCGCCTACACGACTTCGGCACCGGGCGAGCCGCTGCGAAACGCCCTCCTATTCTGCCGGACGGAAAGTTGGCTAACGGGACGACGATTGGTTTCGCTGCCATTCTCAGATCACTGCGAACCGCTGCTGGACCATCCGGAAGACTGGCATATCTTCGCTCAGAAGCTGCGAGACGAATCGCAGACCGGCACATGGCGCTACATCGAAATGCGGCCTTTGGGATCACCTCACGTGGTGAGTTCGCTGAGCTACCCCAGCGCGCGATACACACTCCATCGTTTGAACCTGAAACCGGACCTCGAAGCACTGTTTGGCGCCTTCCATAAAGACTCAATCCAGCGGAAGATCAAGCGCGCGAAGCGAGAGGGCCTGGTCAGCCAGGTTGGCACCAGCGAGCCGATTCTGGATGCATTTTACCGGCTGCTCACTATCACGCGGCGCCGTCACGGAGTGCCGCCACAGCCCAAGGCTTGGTTCCGAAACCTCATCGAATGCTTCGGACCGGCGCTACAGATTTCGATCGCGCTCAAAGGACAGACGCCGGTTGCGGGCATGATTACGCTGCGCCACAAAAAAACCCTGGTCTATAAGTACGGCGGGTCGGACGCTCGGTACAACAATCTGGGCAGCATACACTCGCTTTACTGGGAAGCGATCCAGCAGGCAAAGGCTCTGGGCTTGGAGGAGCTCGATCTCGGGCGTTCCGATTCCGACCAAAGCGGGCTGATTCGGTTCAAGAGCCGATGGGGAGCGAGCGTATCCAACCTGACATATTTCCGATTCGCGCCGTCTAGTGAGGCGCGGCACTGGTTCGAGCCGATGGGAAAGAGTTGGAAGGTCCGCGCGGCTCAAGTCTTCGTCGGTCACCTCCCAGCGCGCCTTTTGCCTGGTTTGGGAAGTCTCTTGTACAAGCACATCGGGTGAAGGTTAAGCCGACCAGGCATTTATCATAAGACTGCCGAGAAACCCACGAAGATATCCTGTAGTCGATTGATTCCAGGAAGCTTGCTCACGACATGGGTTTAGGCCCCTCCGGAGAATGCGATTTCACTATTAGGGCACTTGTTTTCACTCGTCCCCTCGCTTTGCAGCGTTCCACCCGCGGTGACCGCAAAAGACAGCCCATTACGGTGTCCATACGACAGATAACACGAGTGTTATGAAACTCTCAGAAGCGTTGCGCTTGGGAACGATTGGAGCGTGACTTGCAGCAGACTTGCGTGTGCCCCCCACGAGTGGGACTGGCACTGCGGTAGCTTGTTCGAGATCACCGAAATGTCCAGCGCATTTCACAAATCGATTCTCTCACAGCGCGATAGCGATTTAACCGTCGTGTCTACTGAAATGAGGAGACCTGAACCGGGTTCGGGATCTGCAACTCAAACTATGGAGACAAAATCGAAGGTCGCGAGCGAGAAGGCCAAATCGTTCCCTCGGGATATACGCAAGTTCAAGCGCGATTCTCAGCCCCGCGTCAATCCGTCGGATGTAATGCAGCAGATTTTGCCCGAGGAGTTTTTCCTCGGCATGCTGTGCCTGGAGAGGAAGCGGGCGGAGCGGTCAGGCAAGAAACTCGTACTCGTGCTGCTGGACGCGGAGGATGCCGACAAAGCTGGGCGTCGAAGCGAAATTCTGGACGGGGTGATCAAAGCGGCCAGGGCGGCTCGCAGAGAAACCGACCCGTTCGGCTGGTATAAGCAGAATTCGGTGCTCGGAATTATCTTCACCGAGCTCGGAACCATGGACGCCGAGTCGACGATCGGCAAGCTCGTCGACAAGGTGCGCGAAGCTCTCTCCACGAGTCTGAACCCCGAAGACTTCAAATACGTTTTCCTGTCGATTCATGTATTCGGCGACGACTCGGACGACCACGGCTCAGCGAATCCGGCTTTTTATCCCGAACTCTTTCATCCGGACGATTCGAAGAAAATCTCGCGGGTTGCCAAGCGAGCCCTGGACGTCGCGGGTAGCGGCGCAGCCCTCTTGATTCTGGCTCCCGTGTTTTTGCTGATCGCTTTGTTGGTCAAGCTGACGTCCAAGGGGCCGGTGCTTTTCAAGCAGGAGCGCCTGGGCCAGTTTGGAAAGACCTTCACGTGCCTCAAGTTCCGATCGATGCGAGTGAACAACGATCTCAGGATTCACCGCGAATTCATGAAGCGCGTGATCAGCGGGGCCCACGACGGGCGCGAGCACGGCGGCGTCACTCCCGTCTACAAGATGACGAACGATCCGCGCATTACGCGCATCGGGCGATTTATCCGCCGCACGAGCTTGGACGAGTTGCCACAGTTCATCAACGTGCTGCGCGGCGAGATGTCTCTCGTCGGTCCGCGGCCTCCGCTGGCATACGAATATCAGGAGTACGATATCTGGCATCGGCGGCGTGTCCTGGAGGTGAAACCGGGGCTCACTGGCTTGTGGCAGGTAAGCGGCCGCAGTCGCGTTCGTTTCGATGACATGGTGCGGCTGGACCTGCAGTACGCGCGCGATTGGTCCTTCTGGATGGACGTGAAGATTCTACTTCAGACTCCGCGTGCTGTCGTCTTAGGTGACGGCGCGTATTAGACCTTCGAAGTAACCTCATCTTGCGCTGATGTTCGCGGCAGTTCGGAAATTCGTCTGTGGGAGCTTCGAGTACTCGTGTCTCACCCGCCCTCCCCGCAGGCTTGAAGCAAGAGACACATCCGTGACAGTTGGGTTTGCGGCTCACGACACGACCGAGCCGACCTCGTATAATTCAGACATGCAGAGCCTTCCGAGCTACGTCCTGATAACGCCGGCTCGAAACGAGTCGGCCCTCATCGAACTGACGATCAAGTCGGTCGCGGCGCAAACCATTCCGCCGCTCAAGTGGGTGATTGTGGACGACGGCTCGACGGACGACACCGCCGAAATTGTCCGAAAACATGCGGCGGCTCACCCCTGGATCGAATTGGTCCAAATGCCCGAGCGGCGGGAGCGTCATTTTGGCGGGAAAGCATTTGCAGTGAACACAGGACGCCAAAGAATGGACAAACTACCGTACGATGTGATCGGAAACTTGGACGCGGATGTTTCTTTCGAGCCGGATTATTTCGAGTTTCTGATGGGCAGATTCTCGGAGAACCCGAAGTTGGGAGTCGCCGGCACAGCCTTTCGGGAACCGAACGTAAGCTACAACTATGAATTCGTCGGTATCGAGCACGTCTCGGGAATGTGCCAAATGTTCCGGCGGGAGTGCTTCGAAGAGATCGGCGGGTATCAGACGATCAAGTCGGGCGGCATCGATCTGATCGCCGTGCTCAGCGCCCGGTCAAAGGGGTGGGAAACAAGGACTTTTGTCGAAAAAAGATTCGTTCATCACCGGATCCAGGGAAGCGTGCTGCACGCGGGTCTTCGCGAAAAGCTGCACCTGGGGCGGAAAGACTACCTGCTGGGTAATCACCCGGGCTGGGAACTCTTTCGAAGCGTGTACCAAATGCAGAACAAACCCTACGTGATCGGCGGATTGTTGATTCTCTTCGCTTACCTCTGGAATATGATTCGTGGAGTGGAACGAACCATTCCCGCGGATCTGATGGCCCTCCGCCGCAGTGAACAGCTAGGCCGCTTGAAAAAGATCCTCGGGCGGCGTTTCGGGCAGCTGATGCCGCACGCTTGATCTTTCTCTTATCAAGCGCGACGAAGGAGATACAGGATGTACGCCTGCGGTAAAGAGATTCGAATCGATGGTTTGCTGTGTCGGATCGCGCGACTCGACGCGGATAAGTACGAGTTTCTCGAAGACCCGGAACCTACTCTCGATGCTTTGCGTAAATCGGGCACCCGGATTGATCTTTTCACTTTCCTGCAAAGGCCAACTGAGACCGAGCCGAAATACAAATACCCGATGGAGTGGGACAACCTCGCCGTGCTCCCGGTTTCGACCTTCGATGAATGGTGGAACAAACAGATCGGCTTCAAGGCCCGCAACAAAGCGAAACAAGCGCTCAAGAAAGGAGTGACCCTTCGGGAAGTGCCTTTCGATGAGGACCTTGTGCGCGGAATTTGGGAGATTTATAACGAGACGCCGATCCGGCAGGGCAGGCGGTTCCCTCACTACGGCAAGAGCCTCGACGCAGTTCGCAAGATGAGCGCGACATACCTCAACAGCAGCATCTTCATTGGCGCGTTTGTCGAAACCAAGTTGATCGGATTCATTAAGCTGACTACCGACGATGAGCGGACGCAAGCCGGCCTGATGCATATCGTGTCGTTGATCGAGCATAGAGACAAGGCGCCGACTAACGCGCTTGTCGCGCAGGCAGTCCGCTCGTGCGCCGAGCGGAATATCTCGCACCTGGTGTATTCGCATTTCTCCTACGGGAAAAAAGAGACGAGCAGCCTGAGCGACTTCAAGGAACGCAACGGGTTTAAACGAGTCGACCTTCCTCGCTACTACGTCCCATTGTCGCCGGTCGGGTCCTTGGCTTTCCGCTTGGGGCTGCATCGTCAATGGGTCGACTTTATTCCCGCGCCCGTGCTCGCCAAGGCGCGCGGAATGCGCGACTCGTGGAACAATCGCCGCTTTTCTGCACACGCCCAGGAATCGTAAGAATCCGACCATGCCAGGTATCGTAGGACTGATAACCAAGAAGCCGCGCGAGTGGGCCAGCGAGCAACTCGGCCGAATGCTGGACACCATGTGCCACGAGAGTTTCTACGAATCCGGCACGTGGTGCGATGAATCCGCAGGGATCTATGCCGGTTGGACTTCGCGGAGGAACTCTTTCTCCGATAGCATGCCCATCCGGAACGAGCGCAAAGATGTGACCCTGATTTTTTCCGGCGAGGAATACCCGGAGGCTGGGACCGCCGCGAACCTGAGGCAGCGTGGGCATGCATGTGACCTCGAGGGGCCCTCGTATTTGGTACACGCGTATGAAGAAGACCCGAACTTCTTGCGAAATCTGAACGGCAGATTCCAGGGCCTCCTGGCCGATCGCTCGCGAGGAACCGCGATTCTCTTCAACGATCGTTTCGGCCTCCAGAGGATTTACTACCACCAAAGCGAAGACGGATTCTATTTTTCGGCCGAGGCCAAAGCGATTTTGGAGGTTCGCCCCGAGTTGCGAACCCTGGATCCCGCGGGCCTGGGTGAATTCATCTCGTGTGGGTGCACTCTGGAGAACCGCACCCTTTTCAGTGGAATCCGAACAGTGCCCCAGGGGTCACAGTGGACTTTTCGTAACGGAACGCTCGAAAGCAAATCGACCTATTTTGAGCCCCGAGAATGGGAAGAGCAGGAACCCCTTGATCAGGATGAATACTACAAATTGCTGCGCGATGCGTTCGCGTCGCGGCTGCCGCGCTATTTCCATGGCAGCGAACGCATTGGTATTTCGCTCACTGGCGGGTTGGATACGCGAATCATCATGGCGTGGCGAAAGCCGGATCCGGGTTCGCTACCGTGCTACACGTTCGGCAGCATGTACCGCGAGAACCAGGACGTGCGACTGGCTCGGCGGGTGGCGGAAATCTGCAAGCAGTCGTACCAGCTCGTTACGGTCTCCAAAGAAGTTGTCGAAAACTTTCCTCGCTACGCCGAACGTACTCTTTACTTGACGGACGGATGCGTGGACGTCAGTCGATGCCTCGATTTGTACAATAACGCGCAAGCGCGTCGAATTGCGCCGGCACGCATGGTGGGCACCTTCGGCAGTGAGATCATCTGCGGCGCGGTGATGTTCAAGTACAGAGTGCCGAAAGCGGACATTTTCCAGCCGCACCTGGTAGATGAGATCGCAAGGGCCGGCACCACCTATCATAACCAATTCCGCGGCCACCCTAGGAGTCTGGTCGCTTTTCGCCAGACCGCGGCCTATCACTTCGGCGTGGTGATGTTGGAGCAATCGCAACTTACGCTACGCTCCCCGTATCTCGACAACGAGATTGTCAAGGCTGTTTTCCGGGCCCCGCGGGTCGAGACCGGGGAAGACGTCCGCATGCGTTTAATTCGCGAAGGCAATCCTGAACTGTCCCGCCTGCGAACCGATCTCGGTTACGGTGATCGGAACCCGCTGATCGGTAGTCTTTCCCGGGCCTATTTGAAGTTTACCTTCAAGGCGGAGTACGCCTACGATTACGGTATGCCTCAATGGATCGCGCAGGTCGATCACGCCTTTGAGCCGCTGCATTTCGAGCGTCTGTGGATCGGACGGCACAAGCTTTTTCATTTTCGCCTGTGGTACAAGACGATTCTGGCGAAGTACGTTCAGGAAATCCTGCTCGATCCAAGCGCGCTGGCGCGCCCTTACGTCAAGAAGTCGGGCGTCGAGGCCATCGTAAAGGGACATCTGAGCGGCAATCGCAACTACACGACCGAAATTCATCGCCTGCTTTCTCTTGAACTCTTGCACCGCCTTTTTCTGGAACCGCAGATGAGCAAGCCGGACGAAGTGCCGGCCACGGCGTGAGGCGTGGATAGATGCCGCCGCTGATAGCCGAGTGCGTGTGCTGGATCGGAATTGCGGGCCTGTTTTACCTGGACCGTGACAAGAACGTTCATGTGTCCAAGGCCCTATGGTTGCCCGTGCTTTGGATCGGACTCGTCGGTTCGCGGCCACCATCCGCTTGGATAGGGTTCACTCCCGCTGCCGGCATCGATGTGCAAATGGAGGGCAACCCCGTCGACCGGCTGATTTTCCAACTGCTCCTGGCAGCAGGCCTGCTGGTCCTCTTCCATCGGCGGAAACGCGTCAAGCCGTTGCTGAAGGCAGGCTGGCCCATCCTCCTTTACTTCTCGTTTTGCCTGCTGAGCGTGTGCTGGTCCGATTTTCCCGACGTGAGCTTGAAACGGTGGTTCAAGGCCATTTCGGACCTCGTCATGGTGCTTGTCATCGTCACGGACGCGGATCCAGTGGGAGCAATTAAACGCGTGCTCTCGAGAGTCGGATTCGTATTGCTTCCACTCTCGGTTCTCTTTATCAAATACTTCGACGCCCTGGGTCGCGCATACACGCCAGACGGGGAGCAAATGAATACGGGCGTGACAACCAACAAGAACATGCTGGGCGTCATCACTCTGGTCGTATCTTTAGGAGCGCTTTGGCGATTGCTGGAGATATGGAGAGCCAAGGAAGACCCCGCGCGTCGCCGGCACTTGCTTGCCCAAGGGGTGCTGCTTGCGTTCGGCTTGGCGCTGCTTCAGCTGGCTAACTCGGCGACTTCGCGGGCATGCTTTGTGCTTGGCGCACTCTTGCTCATAACGATGAGGCGGCCGTTCTTCGAACGTCGGCCTCGCGCCGTGCATGCGCTTGTGTTGGGAGTCGTACTAGCGGGTGGCCTCACCATGCTCTTGGGAGGCGAAGCAATCATCGTTCATGCGCTGGGTCGACAGACGGACCTCACAGGACGTACCGACATTTGGGCCGCTGTCTTGCCTTCTGTTCCTAATAAAGTCGTGGGCGCAGGATTCGAGAGCTTTTGGCTGGGGCCGCGCGTGCTCGCTGTATACGAGCGTCTCCCACGTTACATGCACGTCAACGAGGCGCACAACGGCTACATCGAAGTCTACCTGAACCTTGGCTGGATCGGGGTCGGACTCATCGCCCTCATACTCTTTTTCGGCTATAAACAAGCCGTACAAGCTTTCCGGCGGAATCCTCCCTTGGGCGGACTCATGTTGGTTTACGTCGCCACTGCGCTTCTGTATAGCGCTACAGAGGCCGGGTTCAGGCTGTTGGACCCGATTTGGATTTTCCTCTTGCTGGCGATTGTCGGCGCGGCGGGAATTGCGCATGGCGCTATTGTCCGAACGACTCAAACAGCCAGCGTTTCGAACAGCCTCCCCGCCGAGCGACGTGAAAGATACGGTGATCGTAGAGTAGCTTGGCTCGAAGCGAGAAAGCCGGTTCGATAATCGTGCGACTTCCTACGGAGAAGAGTTCCCCGCAACAAGGGAGTTCGGGAATGCAGCCGATCGCTATCAGCGTCATCATGGCCACATACAATCGATGTGCGCTCCTTCCCAAAGCGCTCGATAGCGTGCTCGGCTCGGCCGTGCCGGAATCCGTCCAGTGGGAAGTCGTGCTCGTGGACAATAACTCCAAGGATCAGACACGCCAGGTGGCCGATGACTATCTCAGCCGGCATCCAAACCGCCTTCGATATGTTCGGGAAACTCAGCAGGGTCTCTCGGCGGCACGCAACGCAGGGATTCGCGAGTCTCGCGGAGAAGTGATCGTTTTTACCGACGACGACATCGAGGCTGAGATCGACTGGTTGTGGAAGCTCGCTGCTCCCTTGATGCAGGGCGAATGGGGAGGAGCGGGTGGGAAAGTCGTTCCCGTCTGGACTTGTACGCCTCCTCGCTGGTTTCCCCTAGAACACCCTTGGGGCGCGATCGTATCGTTTGATCCCGGCCATGGACCCGGGCCTCTTGCTCGACCGCCGCTCGGCGCGAACATGGCTTTCCGAAAGGAGATGTTCGAAAAATACGGACTTTTCCGAACTGATCTCGGCCGAACGGGAAACAATCTGCTCAGCAATGAAGATATCGAGTTTGGTCGCCGCCTGATGGACGGCGGGGAGCGTCTGCGCTACGAGCCAGGCGCGGTCGTGCATCACCCGGTCCCAGAGAATCGGCTTCGTAAGGACTACATCCTGTCTTGGTGGTACAACAAGGCTCGTTCGGATATGCGAGATTCTGGAATTTCGGACGACACCAAATGGTTTGTCGCTGGAATTCCCCTGCATCTTTTTCGGAGGCTGGCGATGGGTACTCTGCGCTGGATGGTAGCCGTCGAGCCCTCGAAGAGGTTCTACCGCAAGGCCTGCCTTTGGCATTCGGCCGGCGCCTTTATGGAATGCTACGAAAACAGTCTTACGGCGGCGAAAAAAAGAAGCGCCGCTCAAGCGTCCAGTTCTCAATCATGAGTCTGTCCGAAACCATTTGCGCCGCGACAGGCGATTCCGAGAAAGCGGGCGCACAAGGCGTCGTTTCCAAGTCGCGGAGCGAGATCCCAGTCGCGCTGCTTACCGGTTGCCAAGACCGTCCCTATGCGTTCGGTTTGGCGATGGCGCTGGTTTCAAAGGGCGTGCGACTCGACGTGGTGGGCAGCGACGAAGTCGATAGCCCGGAAATGCACTCCACCGCAGGCTTGCGCTTCCTTAACATGAGGGGAAGCCGCCTGCAGGGCATCAGCCGCACGAAGAAAATTTCGAAGCTGTCCCGTTACTATGCGCGGCTGATTGGATACGCGGCTCAAGGTCACTCGCGGATTCTCCACATTCTTTGGAATAACCGGCTCGAGCTATTCGACCGGACAATCCTGATGGCTTATTTCAAGATCGTTGGCAAGAAGGTTGCGCTAACTGCGCACAATGTGAACCAAGCAAGACGCGACGCGAACGATTCGTGGCTCAACCGTGTGACGCTGAAGATTCAATACGGCCTCAGCGACCATATTTTCGTGCACACGGAGAAGATGAAAAGCGAATTGCAGCAGGATTTCGGAACTCCGGACACGAAAGTCACGGTGATCCGCCATCCCATCAACAACGCGTTTCCGGATACGACGCTAACGCCGGAGCAGGCGAAGGAGAAGCTGGGCCTCGCGCCGCAGGAAAAGGCGATTTTGTTCTTCGGCCGCATCCGGCCCTACAAGGGCATCGAACAACTCTTGGCCGCCTATGAGCCGCTTGTACGTCGCGACGCGAGCTACCGTCTGATCGTCGCGGGGGAGCCGAAAAAGGGCTCCGAAGAATATCTGGCAGAAATCGAGCGGACGATGCGTCGCGTGGATCCCGGCCATCGAATCGTCTCGCGGATTCAATTCGTTCCCGATGAGGAAATGGAGATCTATCTCAAGGGGGCCGACGTTCTCGTGCTTCCTTATAAGGAAATTTTTCAGAGCGGCGTGCTTTTCCTGTCCTATAGCTTCGGCCTTCCCGTAATTGCAGCGGACGTTGGATCTTTCCGGGAGGAAATCATTGAGGGCAAGACGGGGGTTCTGTTCCGACCCGGCGATGTGGCGGATTTGTCCGCAACGATTGAAAAGTACTTCGAAAGCTCTCTGTACAAAGAACTGAAGACCCGGCGGCGCGAAATCTGTGAGTACGCTCAGGCACATCACTCGTGGGATGCCGTTGCGGAGCTAACTCGAAGTGCTTACGCTTCCATGTTAAGGGGCAATGCCCGATGAAACCGCTCGTTTCGATTCTGATTCCCGCGTACAACGCGGAAACCTGGATTTCGGAGACTCTCCAGTCGGCAGTTGCGCAAACATGGCCGAGAAAAGAGATCATCGTTGTCGACGATGGCTCGAGGGACCGGACCCTGGAAATCGCCCGGAAATTCGAATCGGAATTTTTCAAGATCGTGAGTCAGGAGAATCAAGGGGCTGCGGCCGCACGGAATAAGGCCTTTTCTGTCAGCCAGGGAGACTACATTCAGTGGCTGGATGCGGATGACCTTATCTCCCCTAACAAGATCGCCGACCAGATCGAAGCTTTGGGAGAGCCTCGCAACCCGCGGATGCTCCTGTCTGGCGCCTGGGGACAATTCCATTTCCGATATTCCCGAACGAAATTCGATCCGACGCCGCTCTGGTGCGATCTGACGCCTACGGAGTGGCTCACTCGTAAGATGGAACACAACACTTACATGCAGACCGCTGCGTGGCTCGTGAGTCGCGAACTGACCGAAGCAGCGGGTCCATGGGATACCAGACTGCTTGGGGATGACGACGGGGAGTATTTCTGCCGCGTCCTGCTTGCCAGCGACGGTGTGCGATTCGTACCTTCCTCCAAGGTCTACTATCGCGCGGCGGGCGCCACTAGCTTGAGCTACATCGGCACGTCTGACAGGAAAATGGTGGCGCAGTGGCGCTCGATGGAGTTGCACATTCGCTATATCCGCTCGCTCGAGGACAGCGAGAGAGTCCGCAAAGCCTGCGTGACGTATCTGCAAAACTGGCTGGTTTTCTTCTACCCTGACCGGCCGGACCTCGTGAAACAGGCGGAAGAGATGGCGGAGAGCCTGGGCGGCCAGCTCCACGCTCCACCGCTTTCTTGGAAGTATTCGTGGATCGCGACACTTTTTGGGCGGAGTTTGGCCAGGCGCGCTCAGATCGTGCTTCCGCGGATCAAGTGGTCGATGGTTCGTCGGTGGGACAAGGCCATGTTTCGAGTCGAAGGCCGGAAATTCGGCGACACCTTCGCGAAAGCATGAGCGCAAACGGGCCTCGACGAAAAACTTGCTCAACTCTGAAGACAGGCTAAAAACATGATCACGACACGCACACCGCTTCGTATCTCTTTTTTTGGGGGCGGCACGGACTACCCTATTTGGTATCGCGAAAACGGTGGCGCCGTACTGGCGACAACGATCGATAAATGCTGTTATATCACGTGCCGGTACCTCCCTCCGTTCTTCGAATACCACAGCCGCATTTCTTACTCAAAGGTCGAGAATGTAAACGGCAACCAAGAAATCCAGCACCCCTCGGTGCGGGCTTGCCTTCGATACTTGAACATCGACGAGGGAGTGGAGGTCCATCACATCGCCGACTTGCCGGCTCGAACGGGTTTGGGAACCAGCTCCGCGTTTACTGTTGGCATGCTGCAGGGACTATATGCCCTCAAGAATAAAATGCGCGACAAACATGCCCTCGCGAAGGAAGCGATCCACGTCGAGCAGGAATTGCTCGGCGAGGCGGTGGGCGCACAGGATCAGGTTAGCGCGGCGTACGGAGGCTTCAATCGCATCAATTTCCAGAAAGATGGTTCAATCCAGGTCGACCGAATCGTGACGTCGCAGGAAAGGGTTGCGGCGCTTGAACAGAATCTAGCGCTCTACTTTACCGGTTTTTCCCGGATTGCGTCTGAAATCGCGCAAGAGCAAGTGCGGCTGACTCCGCAAAGAGAGAAGGAACTCCGCACGATCCTTCAGATGGTCGACGAAGGCGAATCCATCGTCATGGACCCCAAACGGACCTTGAGTGATTTCGGGAAGCTTCTACACGAGGGATGGCGGATCAAGCGGTCCCTCACGCAAAACATCACGAATTCGAGCATCGACGAGATCTACGATGCCGGCCTCAGCGCCGGCGCTCTTGGGGGCAAACTGCTTGGTGCAGGCGGCGGAGGGTTCATGCTGTTTTTCGTCCCGCCGGAAAAACGAGAGGCTTTGAGAGCGCGACTAAAGAAACTCTTGTGCGTGCCGTTTGGCTTTTCAACTCGGGGCAGCGAAATCGTCGTGTACGAGGCTGAGGAGCCGTACGACAAGTCGCTCGCCAGCGATCGGTCGGAAATCTATGCGCGGCGCGCCTGACGCGATCGTGTTGTGTGGGGGGGAGGGCCTGCGCTTGAAAAGCGTCACCGGAGACGCGCCTAAGTCGCTGGCGACGATCGGCGGCAGACCCTTTCTAGAGCTGCTGCTGGCGCAATTGCGCCGCCACGAATTCGAGCGGGTGATCCTGGCCGTCGGCTACCAGAAGGCACTGATTCACTCCCATGTCGGTCGACATGCCCATGGCTTGACAGTGGAATACTCCGAGGAATCTGTGCCTCTTGGGACTGGCGGTGCACTACGAAATGCGGCACCCCTGATCGAATCCGAGAACGTTTTGATCATGAACGGCGATAGCTATACCAACGTGGACCTGGTTGCCTTTGCACGGGATTTCGAGACATCCGGGGCGGACATTTCGATGCTCGTCGTAGCGGCCGACGGCCGCTCGGATTGCGGTTTGGTTTCGGTCGGCTCCGACAAAGGCGTGACTGGATTCACGGAAAAAGGGCAGGTCGCAGACAGAGCGTATCTCAACGCCGGGATATACATGGCGACGAAGAGCCTGCTGTGCAGCATCGAACCCGGTTCTAAGATCTCACTTGAGCAAGAGCTGTTCCCGAGGTGGCTCTCCGAAGCGAAGCACCTTCGAGCGTTCATTCACTCAGGCGGCTGCGTAGATATCGGGACGCCCGAACGTTACAGGTCCGCTCAAGACTCTTTGGCACAGATGGAGAACTGAGAAAGAGCCAGCCGAACGGGAAGGATCGCAAGCATGTCAAACAGTTCCGAACACCCGCATCATTTAGTCCGAGATCGGATTCAACGCAGCATCCATGTTAAGAAATTGCTGCTCGAAGATGCCGTCTTTTGTGAACGCACCGCGCAAGCAGCGACCCGAATCATCGAATCCCTTCGATCCGGCGGAAAGGTAATGTTCTTCGGGAACGGCGGAAGCGCTGCCGACGCACAACATCTGGCCGCGGAGTTTACGGGACGCTACCTGAAAGAAAGACGCGCCCTGCCCGCTCTAGCGCTAAATGCGAATTCGTCGGCGCTCACGGCGATTGGTAACGACTACGGATTCGATCTGGTCTTCGCCCGCCAGATTGAGGCTCTCGGAAAGGCCAGTGACGTTGCATTCGGGATTTCAACAAGCGGAAATTCGCCCAACGTGATCCGAGCGCTTGAAGCTGCGAAGGCCCGCTCGATCTACACCGTGTCCCTTACGGGTGCGTCCGGTGGGCGGATGAAAAACGTGGCGGACTGCGCGATCCGCGTGCCGTCCGAAGAAACTCCGCGAATCCAGGAGTGCCACATCCTCGCGGGACATATCATCTGTGAAATAGCGGAGCTCGCTCTCCTCGAGGATGCGGGCGACAAGCCTCAAGAAGCGGTCGCCGTCACTTCGACTCCCCGAAACACGACCGCGTAGGTCGGAGCGCCGCTTACTTGTTGCGAATCTCGTTTGCAGACGCTAGGGGCTCCGCAAGAACCGCGGCTATTTTCATCGACCGCGACGGCGTGATCAATTGCAGGAGACCTGATGACTATGTTTTGGAGCCAAGCCAGTTCGTATTCACACCGGGTATCCAAGCTGCTCTGAAGCAACTTTCGGGTACCGGCCTGCCAATCATCGTTATTTCGAATCAGGCAGCGGTTGGAAAAGGACTGCTTTCGGCCGAAATTCTGCGGGAAATCACATTGAAAATGCAGCGAGAGATATCCCGTGAGGGCAACCTCCTGGCCGCCGTCTATTATTGCCCTCATCGGCCGGATCAGAATTGCGAGTGCCGGAAGCCGAAGCCTGAATTGCTGTTTCGAGCCGCGGATGACTTTGGGATAGACCTCAGCAGCTCGGTGTTCATCGGAGATTCGGAGACGGACTTGGAGGCAGCGTTGGCTGCGGGATGCAAACCCGTCTTGTTCGCTTCTGGTCTGTGCAGCAATCCCGGAAAGATGGAATCGAGAACGGAAGTCCCAGTCGCCCGTTCGGCCGAGGAACTTTTCGACGTGGTGATGAAGTGCCTCGGGCCTAAATAGAAACCGCGCTCCCGACAGCTGGGAGCGCGGTGGGCATCCTGCGAAGGAAGCGAATTCAGTCGACCGTCGCGGTGAGGTTGGTCGGAGCGGTTGGCGGTGTTCCGGAGCTCTCGCTGCCACCCCCGTCGCTCGTATAGCAGGCTGTCGGGTTGAACGTGAGCATATTGCCCGTGCCGTCCGGCGTCCCGCCCATCTGATTCAGATAGCAGACCATCGCCGGGTTCGCTGCGGCAAAGCCGCCGTCATCTGGAGTCGACGTCCCGCCGGCGCACTGCGAGGCC
This sequence comes from Vulcanimicrobiaceae bacterium, assembly GCA_035504455.1. GTDB lineage: Bacteria > Acidobacteriota > Terriglobia > Acidiferrales > UBA7541 > Palsa-295. The sequence goes on along the minus strand of DATJRU010000135.1, from coordinate 11,684 downwards.
GATAGCACGCGAGAGTAGTTGAACTGCCCGCTGGTGCACCGCAGGATCGACGAAGAACCTGCGGCCACATCCGGACCGATCGGGGGAAATGGCGGGCACGTCCCGGTCGTCGGATTCTTCCAGAAAGCCAGGCCCGTGCCGCAGCTGGGGTAAGAAGAGCTCAGGCCATCGTAGAACGAAGGCGGCAGCGTATGGGTCGACGGTACCGAATTGGGATAAGCCGGAGCGGCGGTTGGCACTTCGCTCGAGTTCCACTGCGCGGCGGCGTGAACCGAGTCATAGTTGCCCCAGAGCAACATCGTCGCCGGAACCAACGGATCGTTCGGGTTCGGTGGAGTGTTATCGAAGTCCGATTCGCCTTGGGTCTGTCCGCCATAACCAAGGTCGTAGACCGAAAAGCTCTGATTCGCACAGGTAAATGGCGAAAGGGACGCGGGACCGACGCACTCGTACGCTGTATCGTAAGTGGGCGTTCCAAGCACGTTTCCGATCACATTCGCGTAACGTGCGCCGCCTGCCAAGTGAACCGCGCTATGATTGAAGCAGCTTCCCGCGGCCCCGTTCGAGCAGATCACTCCGTTGTTCGCTGCCATGCCCCAGAATTGGTTCCTGAAGAACGTATTCATGTCGTGGTAGCCGTGAACCTGGTCCTGGTCGCCACCGACGCCGATGTTGCCCTCGAGCAAAATGTCGTTCTGACCGGCGCTGTGGAAACTCACCATCGCGAAAAGGTAGCTGGTATTTCCGTAGTAGTCGTTCACGGCGTAATTGTAAGCAGCGACGCAGCCCGGGCACGGACCGTCGTAGTTGATCGGATCGGTGATGCCTTGCATGATGTTGTTTTCGACCAGAAGATCGCCCGAATCGAATCCGCCGACGCCGTAGCTCTTGTCGCCCGCGGTCAGCGTCCAATAGAAATAGCTGTTCAGAATGGCATCGTGGGAGGAAAAGAAGTCTTGCACGTGCCAGCCGTTTCCGTAGTAGGAGGCAATGTCGTTCACCCAGCAGGCATGGCACGTCATCATAACGATCGCTTCTTGTCCCGCCGTATGGTTGTCGAGGTAGACGTTCTCGACGCCCGAATTCACAACCGTGTTTACGGGAACGTGAGCTTTGGGCGAAAACGCCGCCGACCAGTTCGGGGCGCGGACGCCTGGCGAAATCGTGATGTTAGAGCCGCTCGAGCAGACGTGGCCGAACGTCGATACGCCGTCGCACTGCGTGACGGTGACCACCTCTTCCTGAGAACGCAGCGGCCAGTAATTGTTCGATTGAGTCTCGGTCTCGCATCCGACGCCGGAGCCGCCGGCTTGCGAGGCTCCCGGCTGATCGCAAACGAAGAACTGCCCGTTGTCTACCGCCGCACCCGTGCAGGTGTCGTTCGAGGTGTTGCCGGTGTAGCCCGTGTTGCATTGATCGAGGATGATGGGGGTTACGCCAACGATAGCGCCGCCAATGGTCGAGAGCGTTATCGTCGTCGAGTTCTGCGCGTATCCGGAGGTCCAATTGGCGTCGGTAACCCCTCCCCACTGAGAGGAATTGCTGCCGGTGACGCAGATGTCCGCCGGGAAACCGTTGCACGAGCCGGCCGAGCTGAAATGCAGCCGCGTGCCACTGGACACGTTGGGACCTGCGCCGCGCAGCACATCGTAACTCGTGCTTCCAAACTGGATCGCGCCATTCAGGTAGAAATCACCGGCACCCAGGAGAATGTAGGTGTGCGCTCCACAGCTCGTATATCCGGATCCGGTATGATTCAGGGCGTTGTTGATTGTGGATGGGCTGGCGTAGGAACCGCTGGATCCATAGGGCGAAATCGTCGGTCCGCACTGAGTCCACGAGGCATCCGGAGGAACGTCTCCGGGAAGCCCGGCTTGGCTCCAATCGGTTGCGCGGGTCGTCGAAATAATCCCGGACCACGCCTGAGCGTGAACCACTAGAGGCGTCACGATGAGTACCATCAACACAAGCGAAAATCGCCCAAAACCCTTCATATCGGCTCCTATTGCTCCATGGACCAGCTTTATAGCATTCACTGCGGGATTCCAGTTCTTCAGACGCTGACAGTTTAGGGTTCGGCCGGGGCGAATCCTACTGGCCCCGAGAACAGTTTATGAGCAGTGCCGCAGACCTGTCCGATGCGGATTGGGTGATCCTAGACCTGCCCTTCCGGACAGTTCATAAGCCAAGTCAAGGAGAGCAGCCCGGCGAGATTGATGGTTTGACGTTAGCCGAGTCGCGCGCCACGGCAAAACAGCCCTTTCAAGCCTGGAATCTCGCAAGGTCGCGAGGCATTCAACTCGCGATCATATCTGGCAAGCTTGAGTCGGAACCAGTGCCATTTGCAGCGCCCGTGGTTCCAGGATTCACGGCCGGCCAATTAACGAATAATCGATCCGTTGGCCACAGATTGGCACATAGACGAAATGCTTAGCACTAGAAAATTGCGCTCTTATACAGGTTCGACGTCCCGAGCCTGGGACCAACATCCTTTACGGGGGCAACAGCGAGAAGTCTCTCTCCGGGGGGAGTGTCAACTGTGAGTTCTGCCTCCCGCTACCTGAATTCCATTCGGGCAGGAATCCGAGCTGGGCTTCGCCGCACGCTGAGCCAAGAGCGACGGACCGAGCTAAAGCGCCTGCAGGGCGTAGCGAAAAAGCGGCTCGCCCCGGTTCTGTCGCTCGTTCACGGGAGCTTCGACACAACCGCCCTTCGCGAGGAATTGTCCCGGAGATTGCCCCCGGATTTCGAGATTCTCATGGTGCACAGCTCCTTCGACGCTCTCCTGCCGATGTACAAAGGCAACGTGAGCGAGCTGCTGGCCGCACTGATGAGCCTCTGCGGACCCGAGCGCACGCTGGTGATGCCCGCTTTCATTCTGGGAGGCCGCGCCCTCGACACCCGAACGTATTTCGCCGACCGGCCATTCGACATTCGGCGCACTCCCTCGGAAATGGGCCTTCTGACGGAAGCGTTTCGGCGGACGCCGCGCGTTTTACGCAGCCTTCACCCCACGTGCAGTGTTTGCGCCATGGGACCGCTGGCCTCCGCGCTCACAACGAATCATCACTCCGCGCGAGCCCCTCTCGGGTCCGACAGCCCGTTTGGGCTAATGACGCGCCGCCCAACCGCGATTCTGGGCCTCGGTGTCGAATACTTCCGATGTCTCACTCACGTTCACACGGCGACCAACGAACTCGGTGATGACTTCCCTATTAAATTTGTAAAGAGAACAACTCCCGTCACCCTCGTCGACTATGACGGAACGCGAATCGAATACCAGCTGGGACTTCCCGACCGATCGAGGAAACTGGATCTGCGCATCCTCTGGTCTCTGCTATCGAAGGAAGAACTTGTGGAGTGGCGTTTCCACGGTGTGCCGATGTTCCTGATTCCGCGGGCGGGCGTCGTTACCGAACGCTTGGTGGAAGCCGCTCGAAGAGGAGTCACCATCTACGGCCGGGCACCCGTCGGCGAGAATTTCGCCGGCTCTGGGCAGCCCGCAACGGAGTCGGAGCGATGAAAGCCGTTTCGAGCGATACCGCGAGCAAGCCGCTGCGGCGTGTGCTGCTGGTGGGCGACACCACCTTGGATCCCCTAGGACGCTTGCTCGAGCGCGGGTCGGACGCACCAAGTGCGATCTGTTCGGCTGCACCCTATGGCCAGATCTACCAGATACTGCTGGATGGCAATCACCCGGCGTGGACCTTCCAGCCGGACTGCCTCGTGGCCTGGACGGCACCCCAGTTCACGTTGCCCTCGGTTGGTAAGCTCATGCGATTCGAGCCGGCTACCCACGAGGACGCCCTTCGAGAGGCCGAACAATTTGCGGATGCGGTTCTACAAGCGTCTCACCGTGTCGGTCTTGTGCTCGTTCCGACGTGGACGCTGCCAAGCCACGAGCGCTGGATTCAAACCCTTACGTGGCGGCCGGGTGTGGGATTGGCGAACGTGATTGCGCGAGCGAACCTTGTGCTCGCCGAAAAACTCGCAGGTCGATCGAACGTCGTGCTCCTCGACACCAGTTTCTGGCAAGCAAGTCTGAGTCGGCCTGCACACGACCCGCGCATGTATGCCGTGGCCAAAATCCTCTACTCGCAACCCTTCTTCGAGAAAGCCGCGGCTGAGATGAAGTCCGTAATGCGCGGAATGCTGGGCCAAACCAAGAAAGTGGTGGTCTGCGATTTGGACAACACTCTTTGGGGAGGCGTGGTTGGAGACGATGGCGCCGACGCCATCAAGCTCGGCGCGCCCGATCCGGTCGGCGAGTGTTTTCAGGCTTTTCAGTCAGCGCTGAAGGGCCTGCGATCGCGAGGCGTCCTCCTGACGATTTGCAGCAAAAACGACGAGCAGTACGCACTCTCCGTGATCGAGGATCATCCTGCGATGGTTCTTCGCAAGAACGACTTCGTGGGCTGGCGAATCAACTGGAACGATAAAGCCGGTAACCTGATGGCTCTGGCCGAGGAGCTGAATTTGGGCCTCGACTCGTTCGTCTTCCTCGACGATAGCCCGCAGGAACGCGATCAGGTTCGCCAGATGCTGCCGCAGGTCTACACACCCGACCTGCCTGTTTCGCCTTCCGAACTCGCACCGTTCGTCCTGTCACTCAATTGTTTTGAGACGCCTGGTTTGGGCCGCGAAGATCTGGAACGAACCGATATGTACCAGGCGGAGCGTGGTCGTAAGGAGTCCCTCGATTTGAGTGGCGACGTGGAGGCTTGGCTGAGATCTCTTCAGATCCAGGTCCGGGCAGTTCCCTTGCGCCACGAGAACTTGGCGAGAGCAACGCAGCTGCTCAACAAGACGAATCAGTTCAACCTGAGCCTGCGTCGACTCGATGAGAAGAGTTTCTGGGACTGGGCGGCCGAGCCCGGCAATGCGGCCTACGTTTTCCACGTTTCGGATCGCTTCGGCGATTTCGGTCTCACGGGCTTGGCCAGCCTTTCCATGCAGGGCACCGAGGCCCGGATCGTCGATTTCGTAATGAGTTGCCGCGTGATGGGCAAGCGTGTGGAAGAAGCCCTACTGGGTTATACCGTGGGTCGAGCCAAAGCGGCCGGCGCCGATTGCGTTCAGGCCCCTCCGGTCGAAGGACCTCGAAACGCCCCTGCGAGAGAGTTTTTTGCGACGAAGTTTGCCGCGGCCGGCGGTCCCGCCATCGACCCCGAGCGAGTCGGCGTTCCATCCTTAGTCAGCGTCAGAGAGGAGAACTGAGCGCCGTTTGGTGCTCGATCAAAACAATGGATGAGGTAATTTCAATTCTCAACGAAATCCGTCCGGGGCAGGACTTTTCCGGAACGGACGACTTTTTCGCGCGAGGCGTGCTGGACTCGCTCGACCTTACCGCCCTAGTATCCGCGCTCGAGTCTCGCTACAGCGTTTTCATGGACGTGGAAGAGATCGTGCCGGATAACTTCCGCAACGTGGAGAAGATTAAAGCCATCCTCGCGAAGCACGGCGTCAATCCTGCTGCCTAGAGGGGCTGCATCATTTGGTATTCACGAACGAAATGATCGTTGATGTATCGAGGTAGTCCGGAGCGAGGCTCCATACGGAGCCGAAACCTTGTCAGACCTTACATGGAGAGACCCTACATGAGCATCACAACCCCGAGTAAGAACAAGATCGCCTCATTTCTTAAGAGCTACGGGCCATCGAGAATTAAGAAGCTGCTCTGGGAGAAGGAGTTTTCCGGCGGCCAATGGGATTTCATCGACAACACCATGGGCGACTGCGTCTATGAAAATCTCGAGAAGTGGGCCAGAAACGGGAGCATCTTAGACCTCGGATGCGGACCGGGAAACACCGCCAACGAACTCGATCCCAAGGTCTATCAGCATTACGTCGGCATCGACATATCCGAAACGGCCCTCGAGAAAGCGAGAAAGCGAACTATCACGAATGGGCGGGAAGGCAAAAACATTTTCGTCCAGAGCGATTTTGTTACTTATACTCCGCTCGAAAAATTCGACGTGATCCTCTTCCGGGAATCCATTTATCACGTGCCGATGAGCAAGATTAAGGACACGTTGGACCGATTCTCCAATTACCTCAAAGACGGCGGCGTCCTCATGGTGAGAATGTTCACGGCCGACAAGGACAGTGGCGGCAAGGAAAAGCCCCGGCCAGCAGCCATGATCAAGATTATGGAAGACGAATTCAACGTGATAGAGAAAAACCAGTACGACGATGAGCGGCACCCGACCGTCATTGTTCTCCGCCCGCGTCGGCGAACCTAAAGCCGCATTGCTTGATACGGATGGGATTCGTCTCCAGTTTCTCTCAATTCCGCCCCGATTGCTAAGCTTGGACTAGACCGGAGCCTCCCCTCGAAGCTTCGTGCCCCAAGCGATTCCGACCCAGACAGAAACAGCCTCAAGACGGTGACTCGGCGGGATCGAGTCAGAAGTCTGGCATCGGATGAAAAGCGGTGCGCTCGATCGAAAGGAGCATTCTTTGAGAATCAGCATTTTTGGAATGGGTTATGTCGGAACGGTTTCGGCAGGATGCCTCGCTCAAGATGGGCACGAGGTGATCGGCGTTGATCCGGTCCCGGCGAAGGTCGACCTGATCAATTCCGGCCAGGCGCCCATCATCGAGGAAGCGATCGGCGAGCTTATCGCCGCGAACGTCAAATCGGGGCGGCTGCGCGCGACGTGCGATCAGGAGAAGGCCGTCCGCGAGACCGACGTCTCTTTCGTCTGCGTCGGCACGCCGAGCCAGGCCAACGGCAATCTCGATCTGACCTACATTCGCCGCGTGTGCGAAGAAATCGGCAAGACGCTGAAGACCAAGCCGGGCCGTCACACGGTCGTCATTCGGAGCACAATTCTGCCGGGCACGATGCGCCAGATCGTCATCCCGATCCTCGAGGAATATTCGGGCAAGAAAGCCGGCGAGGGCTTCGGCATCTGCAATAACCCCGAGTTTCTGCGGGAGGGTTCGGCGGTAAAGGACTACAACGCGCCTCCCAAAACGGTGATCGGCGAGTCGGACCGCGCCAGCGGCGATCTGCTGGCCGGGCTCTACGCCAAACTCGACGCCCCACTCATCCGAACCACTCTGGAAACGGCTGAAATGGTCAAGTACGTCGACAACAGCTGGCACGCGCTCAAGATCGGCTTTGCCAATGAGATCGGTAATCTTTGCAAGTCCTTCTCGATCGACGCGCACGAAGTGATGAAGATTTTCTGCCAAGACAAGAAACTCAACATCTCGCCCGCTTATCTGCTGCCTGGCTTCGCCTTCGGAGGTTCGTGCCTGCCCAAAGACCTGCGCGCTCTCGCCTACAAGGCCAAAATGCACGATTTGGACTTGCCGATTATGACGTCGATCCTGCCAAGCAACGAGTTGCAGATCGCCAGGGGCGTGCAACTGATTCTCGGCAACGGTGGGAAAGGCAACGGACACAAGCGAATCGGCATTTTAGGATTCAGCTTCAAGGCCGGCACCGATGACCTTCGCGAAAGTCCGATGATCGACGTAATCGAACACCTCATCGGCAAAGGCTACGACCTTAAAATCTTCGACAAGAACGTGAATCTCGCCAGCCTGGTCGGCGCCAACCGCGATTTCATTCTGAATCACATTCCCCATATATCGCGGCTGATGGTTGACGGCATTGATGCAGTGCTGAGTCACGCGGAAACAGTCGTGATTGGCAACAAGGATCCCGACTTCCAGAGCGTGCCCGGGCGTCTGCGCTCTAATCAGAGGCTCGTCGATTTCGTTCGAATCACCAACGACAGGAGTACTAATGGCAAGTACGACGGCATCTGCTGGTAGCCAGCTCGGCGCCCAGAGTGGCGGCGCCCTCTCCAAGGATCAGGTTTTCGCGTCGATCGGCAGGCTCTACGATTGGCTCGAGAAAAACGACTACAAAGGCTACGACACCTTCGACGGCCTGTCTGCCTTCGTTCGCCCGCTGACCTTCGAGTCGAACTTCCTCCGGACCGTGCTTCAGCAGGGCGTTCGCCGATTCCCGATCAACACCCGTCCTTTGCTCGGAATCAAGAAAGAGCACGCGAGCAAAGCCATGGGATTTTTCGCCAAGGGTTTCATTCGCCTCCACGAGGCAACGGGCGAAAAGCTTTACGCCGACAAGGCCGAGTGGGCGTTGCAGTGGCTGATCGACCACCAATCCAAGGGCTACTCAGGCGCGTGCTGGGGAAACCACTTCGACTACCAGTCCAGAAGCTTCTATCTGCCCAAAGACGTTCCCACGATTGTTTGGACTGCGCACATCGGCGACGCGTTCGTCGATGCGTACGAGCACTTCGGGAAACAAATCTACCTGCAGATTGCCGCGAGCGCCTGCGAGCACATCGTCAAAGACCTCGAGCTCACGATCGAAGGCGACGGCGTCTGCATTAGTTACATCCCGACAAAAAATGTCCCCATTCACAACTCCAGCCTGCTCGGCGCCAGTCTGCTGGCTCGCGTGTACTCTCACAACAAAAACGAGTCGTATCGGACTCTCGCGCAGAAAGCCGTGCAGTACTGTGCGAATCATCAGCGGGCGAATGCTTCGTGGTACTACGGCGAGAAAGAGAACTTGCACTGGGTCGACAACTTCCACACGGCCTACAACCTGGACTGCCTCAAACATTACATGTCCGCGACGGGCGACCATCGCTATGACGGCAAGTTCATGGCGGGTTACGAATACTGGAAGAAAACCTTTTTCCTGCCGGATGGGACACCGCGCTACTACGATTACAAGAAGCTGCCGCTTGATATTCAGTGCTCGTCCCAGGCGATCGACACCCTGGTTTTGTTCAGCGACCTGGACTCTTCGGCCATTCCCCTGGCCCTGAGAGTCGCCAAATGGACCATCGATAACATGCAAGACCGAACTGGCTATTTCTACTACCGCCGGTATGAGCTCGGCATCGTCAACACAACTCCGACGTTGCACTGGGGCCAGGCGACGATGCTTTGCGCTCTGGCCGGTCTGTACAAACAACTCCTGTAAGAAAGCGAAGGCCAGCCGTGAAACAGAAGATACTCATCATCGTTGAGAATCTGCCCGTTCCTTTCGACACGCGTGTCTGGAAGGAAGCAGCCTCCTTGCACGAGAATGGTTACGAAGTTACCGTGCTCTGCCCGCGAGGCAAAGGCTACGAGCGCAATCACGAAGTGATCGATGGCGTCCACATCTATCGCCATCCGCTGCCGGAAGAGGGAAACAGCCCTCTCGGCTACTTGCGCGAATACGGTTGCGCTCTTTTCTGGGAGTTTCTCTACTCCTTCTGGATCTTCCTGCGCCGCGGCTTCCACGTGATCCAGGCCTGCAATCCGCCGGACAACATTTTCCTCGTGGCGCTCCCGTTCAAGCTCCTGGGAGTCAAATACATCTTCGACTTCCATGATGCGAACCCGGAACTGTACATCGCGAAATACGAAAGAAAGGGGAGGCTCTACGATATTCTCGTTTGGCTCGAGAAAATGACCTTCCGGACCAGCGATGTCGTGATCGCCACAAACGAGAGCTACAAGAATATCGTGGTGACGCGCGGCGCCTTCAATCCGGACGACGTCTTCATCGTGCGCAACGGCCCCGATTTGAAGACTTTCAAACCCGTTCCGCCGAACCCCGCTTTGAAATATGGCAAACCGTACCTCGTCGGGTACGTGGGAACAATGAGCATTCAGGAAGGGCTGGATATCCTGCTAGATGCAGCCCTGCACCTCAAGAACGCCGGGCGCAACGACATTCATTTCACTTGCGTTGGCGGAGGACCCGCCCTGGCCGAGCTTCGTCAGATGGTCCAGCAGAAAGGCCTCCAGGATATGGTGAATTTCACGGGAAGAATTCCGGATGCCCAGTTACTGGATGTCCTCTCGACAGCCGACGTCTGCGTGAATCCCGACAAGCCATGCGAAATGAACAGCATCTCTACAATGATCAAGATCATGGAGTACATGGCGCTTGGCAAACCGATCGTGCAATTCGACATGAAAGAAGGAAAATTCAGCGCCAGAGACGCGTCCGTCTATGCTCGAAACGACGGCGGAGCTGAAGACTTCGCCGCGAAGATTTTGTCGCTCTTGGAGGACGCGGACGCGAGGAAGAGAATGGGCGAATTCGGACAGAGAAGAGTCCGAGAAGAGCTCGCGTGGGAATATTCCGTGAAGAACCTCCTGGCTGCATACCGGAAAGCTCTGAGCAACACGCCAGCGACGCTGCACCCGAAACCCACTCAGGACCTGGGTAAAGCTCAACACGAAGAGCTTGTACTGTCGAAGGCCAAAGCCGAAGAGCGGGGCTGAGAGTATCGTGCAATTTGGATCTGGGAACCGGTCAGTCACTGGCAAGGCGAGCGGGCATAATTCGATTCTATGAATGACAAAAGTATGGACGTCGCGAGCTTTCCCGCGCCGGGAGTCGGATATTCACGCGCGATCGCCTTTCTCTTCTTCTGCGGCGTGCCGTTGGTCTTGGCGTGGGATTCTTTAAGTCAAATCGCGAGACTGGTAACTGATAACGGGACGTTTTCCGAAGCTCCCCTGATCCCGTTGGTGAGCATTTTCCTGATGTTCCTGTACAGGCGGGCCATTTTCTCGGAAGTTTCATTCGGCTGGACTCCAGGCGCCGCGATGGGTGTTCCAGGCTTGGTCTTCGTCTTGCTAGCGCGGCTGAACGTCTGGAACCTCGGCGAGACAAATCAGTGCTCGCTCCTTATCTTCGGCATCCTTTTGGCTTGGGTCGGTGCTTTTGCGTTGTTCTTCGGAACGAGCGCCCTTCGCGCAGCGCGTTTTCCCATGCTCTTCTTGATTTTTGCCGTGCCCGTTCCTGAACCGTTGCTCTCGAGAGTGACCTCCGTTTTGCAGGAAGGCAGCGCCGATGTCGCGGAGTGGTTTTTCAAGCTCAGCGGTATTCCCTATCTCCGTCAAGATTTCGTTTTTGCGCTTCCGGGAGTGACCATCCGGGTAGCCGACGAGTGCAGCGGCATACGCTCGAGTCTCGCCCTCCTTATCACGACGGTGCTGGCCAGTCATCTGTTCCTCAGAACCACTTGGAGAAAGGTCGCTCTGTGTGCGCTCGTCGTGCCGTTGGCGGTCTTCAAGAACGGATTGCGCATCACAACTCTTTCCGCCCTGGCTATTTATGTGAATCCTGGGTTCTTGTACGGCAATCTTCACCGGCACGGCGGTGTCGTGTTCTTCATAATCGGCTTGCTGCCGCTCCTTTTTCTGTTGGCCTATTTTCAGCGGAGCGAAAGGCGGCTCTACGAATCGCCCGCAAGTGCCCCAGCGCAGGGATCATGAAATTCGAGGAGACGAAGTTGCCGGGCGTCTTCGAGATTCAGATCGAACCGAAAGCGGACGACCGAGGCTTCTTCGCGCGGAGTTGGTGCCGCAAGGAATTCGAGGCTCATGGCTTGGACGCAAGGACGGCGCAGTGCAATATCTCGTTCAACAGGCGAAAAGGAACGTTGCGCGGCGTCCACTATCAGGTGCCTCCCTACTCCGAGGCCAAGGTCGTTCGCTGCACTCACGGTTCGATTTACGATGTCATCGTCGACCTGCGGCCGCACTCGCCGACATTCAAACAATGGACGGCAATCGTCCTGACCGCTGAAAAACGGAACATGGCCTACGTACCCGAGAATTGCGCTCACGGGTTTCTAACGTTGGAAGACGAAACCGAGGTCTTTTATCTGATGTCGGAGTTCTAC
>DATJRU010000134.1:0-11138 GCA_035504455.1 Vulcanimicrobiaceae bacterium | reverse complement strand
ATTCTCCATGTGGAAATAGCGCAGAAAGACGGACTGCTCGGAAAGGGATTCGTGAAACCGCGCCATCAGCGGCTCGTCCTCGGGGCGGATCGGGCGGATCAACATCCCCTCTCCATTTTTCGCTTTCCAGTTCCAGACGTACCGTGCGGGATACGGCCGGATCGCCGGGCGCGGCAGGTCGGCGTCGGCGACGTTCGCGTCGAACAGCACGATGCGCGCGTCGAGCGCCACCATGCCATCCGGCGACGCGACCAGCGGATTGATGTCGATTTCCTTGATGCGCGGCAGCTCCACCGGAATGTAGCTGAATCGCACGAGCAGGCTTTCGAGCGCCGGCAAATCGACGGGCTTTCTTCCTCGCACGCCGTGCAGGGCCTTATGGATTTTCGTCTGCTCCATCAATCGCTGCGCGAGCGTGGTGTTGAGCGGCGGCAGCGCCAGCGCGCGATCGCGGTACACCTCGACGAGCTGCCCGCCGGACCCAAACAGAAGCACCGGGCCGAATTGCGGATCGACGCTGCTGCCGAGAATCAGCTCGTAGCCCTCGAGGCGCACCATCGGCTGCACCGTGACGCCCTGAAAACTCTCCGCGCCCGCGCGCGACCCGGCGCCCGCTTCGATTTCCCGAAACGCTTTGCGCACCGCCTCGGGAGTCCGCAGGTCGAGTTTTACTCCGCCGACGTCCGTCTTGTGCGTCAGCGTGTAGGAGTGCAGCTTCAGGACGGCGGGCGCGTTCATCTCGCGTGCGATGCTTACGGCTTCGTCGGCCGTTCGCGCGATTCTCGTCGGCGTTGCCGGGATGTCGTACAGCGCGAGCAGTTGTTTGGACTCGAACTCGGTGAGCAGCGTGCGCTTTTGTGCGGCAATCGCCGCCAGCAGCTCGCGCGCTTTGCGCACGCGCTCCTGCGCGATGGCCGGATCATCGGCGATCGACGGCGTCTCGTAGAGCCCGCGCAGATGGTAGGTGTAGCGCCACATGTATTCGAACGCCCGCGCCGCCGTATCCGGGTAATCAAATGTCGGTATGCCGGCTGCGTTCAAAACGGCTCGCCCCCTTTCGATTTCGACTCCGCCCATCCAGCTCGCGAGCAGAGGCTTGCCCTGCCCTTTCGCATAGCGCGCCAGGCGGCTGGCTACGCTCGCCGGGTCAGTCATCCCCTGCGGCGCCAGGATCGCCAGCAGCCCGTCGCTTCCCGGATCGCGCATGGCGATTTCCAGAGCCCGCGCATAGCGCTCCGGGTCGGCGTCGCCCAGAATGTCGATTGGATTCCCGCGGCTCCAATGCGGTGGCAAGAGTTTGTCGAAAGCCTGCCGCGATTCGTCGGAAAGCTGGGCGAGTTCCCCGCCGCTCGCGATCAGCGCGTCGGTGGCGAGCACAGCCGGTCCGCCGGCGTTCGTCAGAATCATCAGCCGCGGGCCGGCCGGGCGCGGCTGTTTGCTCAGCACCTCGGCCATGTGGAAAACGTCGGCGATGCTTTGCACTCGCAGGACGCCTGAGCGGCGCAGCGCCGCATCGAAGACCTCGTCACTCCCGGTCAAAGCGCCAGTGTGCGAGGACGCCGCTTTGGATGCCGCTTCCGTGCGCCCCGCCTTGATCACGATGATCGGCTTGGTCATCGCCACTTCGCGGGCCGCCGAAAGAAAGGACCGCGCGTCGCCGATCGACTCCATGTAGATCAGAATGCTCTGCGTGTTCGCGTCATAGCCGAAATAATCGATCAGGTCGCCCCAGCCTACGTCGAGCATCGACCCCGTCGAAACGAACGAGCTGAAGCCGACCTCTTCGCGCAGGCTCCAATCCAAAATCGCCGTGAGCAGAGCGCCGCTCTGGCTGAGGAACGCGACGTTTCCTTTCCGCGCGATGGTCTGCGCGAAGGTCGCGTTCAGGCCGATTACCGGGTTCATCACGCCGAGGCAATTCGGGCCGATCAGGCGCATCCGGCCGCGACCGCGGCGGAGTTGCTCCGCGACTTGCTCTTCGAGAACCGCGCCCTCGGCGCCGCGCTCGCGAAATCCGGCGGAGATCACCACCGCCGCCCTCACGCCGGCGTCGATGCATTCGCCGACGACGCCCGCGACCATCGCGGCGGGCGTCACGATCACGGCGAGGTCGACCGGTCCCGGCACGTCTCCGATCGAGCGATACGCCTTTTGGCCGAGGACCTCGGAATGTTGCGGATTGACGGCGTAAATCTTTCCGTGAAACGAAGGATTGATCAGATTGGCGAGGGTGGTGCGGCCTACGCTGCCGGCGCGTTCGGTCGCGCCGATCACCGCCACCGAATGCGGACGGAACATCGGGTCGAGGGAAAGCGGTCCCGCTTCGTGCGCGTCGCGAAGCGGGACCTTGTGTTTCGCCGCGCTCGGGTCCTGGATCACGTCCACACTATCGGCGGCGACGGCCCTTTTTTCAACCATGGGAGGCAATTTGTCCGGTGTTTCAATCCCGAACGGTCAGGACCGGGCAAGTCGCATGCGCCACGACCTTGTGCGCCGTCGCGCGCTCGAGATGCGTTGCCGCTCCGATATGCGTTCCCCTGTCGCGCACGCCGAGCACGATCAGGTCCGCGCCTTTCTCCTGGGCCACTTCGAAGATTTTCTCCGCGGGGTTGCCCTCGCGAACGATGGCCTCGGCGGTGCACCACAATTCAGCTCCGACCGGCAGCAACTCATGCAGCTGGAAAATGGCGTTCGAGATCAAGTCCTGCTCTTCCCTCGCGCTGAGTGGCGTGCTGGACGGCTTCATCACGTGGAGCAGAATCAGCCGCGCCTGATTTTCCTCCGCCATCGACACAGCGTACGGCAGGGCCGCGAGCGACTCCTTCGAAAAGTCGGTTGCGTAAAGAACGCTGCGAAACTTCGCGCCGGCATGCGTGCCGCGGCGCGCGCCGGGCCCGATCGTCAGCACCGGTACATGGGCCCGCCGGAACACTTCTTCGGCGACCGATCCGAGTAGCAGTTTTTCCGCGCCCGTGCGGCCGTGAGTTCCCAGCACGACCAAGTCCGCCTGGTAGTCCTTGATGGCCTGTTCGAGCGAAGGCCAAACGCCGCTGGCGCGCTCGATCACCGTCTCGTGAGGCAGCCCGGAAATCTGCGCTTCCGCGCGCTTCATGTTGGATTCAGCCGTGTCTTCTTGAGCCGCGAGGCCGGCCGCAATCAACTCGGGCGTGGAGTATACGAACGCGCCCGGGATCAATGCGTGGTACAGGTAGAGTTTCGCTCCGTATTCGCGAGCGACGGCCGCTGCAAAAGGCAGTGCGGCTTCCGATGGTTCCGAGAAATCCGTGAGATAGAGGATGTTGTCGAGTGTCACTCTTGCGCCCGCCTGTTTCACAGTTGTCATGGCCCCTCCTACTGAACACACAATGCAATAGATAGGCAGGAGCCTACTGTGACGGCGGTCACTTTTGCGCGTGAGTGGAGTCACCCGCGCCGGCCTAAAGCAAGAAGACGCCAAAACGCGCCCAAATCCGCAATTCTTGGCAGGCAAAAGCCCCCGTCGAAGGCGAGATCGTTGCTGCCGTCGGAGCTGAAAATCGGGTGGGAAATCAGCTATCCGTGAAGACGGCCGAGCGCGGCTGGCCCTTGGCGAGCCGCAACGGTTCGGTGGATTCGCTGAAATCGCTGGTCCATCGCCACAGCGCAATGTCCGGCAGGTCTTCGAAGTGCTCGCGAATATACGTATTGTGCTCGTAGAGCTTGCGGTTGAGCAGCTCTTCGAGATCGCCCGCGGCGGAGCGTAGTCTCGGGATGTACTTAAGCGCGTCGAGCGCGAGATGCAGCCGGCTGATTTTGTTCCGCACCACCATGTCGAACGGCGTAGTAGTGCTGCCCTGATCGATGAAGCCGCGCACGTGGAAGCGCGCCTCGTTCGGACGCCCGTGAATCATGCTGTGAATGCTCCAGCGGTAGCCGTGATGCGCGAAGATCACCGGCGCGGATTCCGTGAAGAGCTCCTCGAAATAGAGATTGTCCATTCCGTGCGGGTGCTCGTTGGGGCTCATCAGGACGGCGAGGTCAACCACGTTGACAACGCGAACGCGAACTCCCGGCAGATGCTTCTGCAGAATCCACGAGGCCGCGACGGTTTCGAGCGTCGGAACGTCCCCGACGCACGCGAGGACGATGTCGGGATTGCCGCCATCGTTGCTCGCGAATTTCCAGATCGACGCCCCCCTCGAGCAGTGCTCGATGGCTTCGTCCATCGTGAGCCACTGAAGCGTTTCCTGCTTGCCGCAGGTGACCACGTTGACGTAGTTGCGGCTGCGCAAGCAGTGGTCGATCGAGCTCAGCAAAGTATTCGCGTCGGGCGGATAGTAGGTGCGAATCACGGTGCTGCGGCGCGCGAGCGCGTTGTCGACGAAGCCGGGCGCCTGGTGGCTGAAGCCATTGTGATCGTTGCGCCAGGCGTGGCTCGTGATGAAAACGTTGAGCGACGCAATCGGCTTGCGCCATGGCAACTCGTGGGCCTCTTCGATCCATTTGGCGTGCTGCGTGAGCATCGAATCGACCACCTGCGCGAAGGCTTCGTACGAGGACCAGATGCCGTGGCGGCCGGTGAGCAAATAGCCTTCGAGCCATCCCTGGCAGCAGTGCTCGCTGAGAACTTCGAGCACGCGGCCTTGCGGGCTCACGTGGTCGTCGATCGGAACCGTTTCGGCGACGCTGCGGCGGTCGGTGGCTTCGAATACGGCGTTGAGGCGATTCGAATTTGTCTCGTCCGGACAGAACAGACGGAATATTTCGGGATTCATGCGGATGATGTCGCGCAGGAATTCGCCGAGCTTGCGCGGAGGCTCCGCCACCACGCATCCGGGCGCGGGAACTTCAAGAGCGTAGTTGATGAAATTGGGCAGGTCGAGCGGGACCATTACGCGGCCGCCATTGGCGTGCGGGCTCGCGCCCATGCGGCGCGTACCTTTTGGAGCGATCTCTTTGAGTTCAGCGACAAGACGCCCGTCGGCATCGAACTGCTGCTCGGGTTTGTAGCTCTTTAGCCAGGTTTCGAGCATGGCGAGATGCTTCGGGTCGTCGCGCACGTTGGCGAGCGGGACCTGGTGAGCGCGGAAAGTGCCTTCGATGGGCACGCCGTCGACTTCCTTTGGGCCGGTCCAGCCTTTGGGAGTGCGGAGCACGATCATCGGCCAGCACGGGCGCTTCTTGAATCCGTGCGAGCGCGCGCTGGTCTGAATCTCGCGAATCTCGGCGTAGCACTGGTCGAGCATGCGCGCGAATTCCTGGTGCATAAAGCCGGGATCGTCCCCTTCGACAAAATAGGGCTTGTAGCCGCGTCCGAAATAGAGCTGGCGCAGCTCCTCGTCGCTCGTTCGCGCACCAACGGTCGGCCCGGAGATTTTGTAGCCGTTGAGATGAAGGATCGGGAGAACAGCGCCGTCGGTGACCGGATTCAGGAAGTCGCTTCCCTTCCAACTGCCTTCGAGCGGGCAGGTCTCCGCTTCGCCGTCGCCGACGACGCAGGCGACGATCAGATCGGGATTGTCGAATGCGGCGCCGAACGCGTGCAGCAGCGCGTAGCCCAGTTCTCCGCCCTCGTGGATGGAATTCGGCACGTGCGGCCCGCAATGGCTGCCGACGCCTCCCGGCGTCGAAAACTGGCGGAAGAGGAGCCGCATGCCGGCCGCGTCTTCGGTAATCGCAGGATGAACGCTGCAATACGTTCCTTCAAGATAGGAGTTCGCATTCAGCGCGGGTCCGCCATGGCCCGGCCCGGCGATGTAAAGAAGGTTTGCGTCTTTCTGGACGATCAAGCGGTTCAGGTGCACGTAGATGAAACTGAGACCCGGTGAAGTGCCCCAATGGCCCAGCAGTCGCGGCTTGATGTGCTCGCGCCGCAAAGGCTCGCGGAGCAGCGGATTCTCCTGGAGGTAGATCTGCCCGATCGTGAGGTAATTTGCGGCGTGCCAGTAGCGGTTCATCTTTTCGAGCAGTTCGGGCGAAAGAGGCCCCTGGGCGGATCGCGAAGCGGAACTATCGCCATTCTTGGAGTCCACAACGGTCGAGAGTTTTTCGTCGAAGACAAACATGGCTACACCCCCTAGGGATTCGTCTCGCCGATCACCGCGAGAACGTGCTGCGCGATCACAATATCCTCATCGGTCTTAATCACTCGTATCGTTACATGACTGCGCGCGCCGGAAATTACGGGCGCGTTACTACGGTTGAGGGCGGGGTCGACTTCGACTCCGAGGAATTCCAGTCCGGAGCAGATTCGTTCGCGGACTTGCGGGGCGTTTTCGCCGATGCCGCCGGCGAAAATGAGGGCGTCGAGGCCGCCGAGGGCCGCTGCATACGCGCCGACGTATTTTTTCGCGCGATAGCAGAAAAGCGCGACCGCTTCGGCGGCGCACTGGTCCGTGGCTTCTCGGTCGAGAAGATCGCGCATGTCGCTGCTCGCGCCCGAGACGCCGAGCAATCCGGATTGCTTGTTGAGGAGCGTGTCGATATCGCGCGGCGAGAGCCGCTTGTGTTCCTGAAGGTAGACGACGGCCGCGGGATCGAGATCGCCCGAGCGCGTTCCCATCACGAGCCCTTCGAGCGGTGTAAAACCCATCGAGGTGTCCACGCTCTTTCCGTTGTTGACGGCGGTCATGCTGGCGCCATTGCCGAGGTGCGCGACAACCAGGCGTCGCATCGCGAGGCCCGCGTGCCGGGAACGAAGCTGCTGAACAATGGATTCGCAAGAAAGCCCGTGAAAACCATAGCGGCACAGGCCTTCGTCATACATTTTGCGCGGCAGAGCATACATTCGCGCGACTTTGGGGAGGCTCGCGTGAAACGCCGTATCGAAACAGCCGATCTGCGGAACATTGGGAAGACGCGCCGTGAAGAACTGGATGTTTTGAATCGCCTGCGGCGTGTGATCGGGATCGAGCTCGGCGATTTTTTCGAGCTCGGAGAGAACCTCGGGAGTGATCTTCTGAGCCTCGGTGTAGCGGGGCCCTCCGTGTACGAGCCGGTGGCCGATTCCGGCCAGCCGCGACGCGTGCCCATTTTCCGCAAGCCACTGGAGGAGTGTGGCGAGATCGGAGTTGGCGGCGGTGTCTTCAATGGCCGACTCGACGAGGGTTTTTCCGGACGCGTCGACGACTTTGATGCCGGAGCCGGGCGTTCCGGCTCGGTCAACTTTCATCGAGACGACAAGCTTCGGCGGAGCCTGCGCCAAGTACAGACCGGCTTTCAGGGTGCCGGAGCCCCGGTTGATCGTGAGGACGGTTTGCTTTTCGGATGCGGGCATCGACAGCTCGGGTGCGACGGGTGTTGAGGGTGAATGCTGCGGGAGCGTGGAGGGTCTAGAAACGAAATTGGCGCGAAATACGAGTGCGCCTGCGAAGGCGGGCGGCATGTTCTCCGCCGTTCTTGATTATACCGGGAATGATGCTCGGGCGTCGCTACTGGAGGGCGCCGATTTGGTAGTTCAGGAGCGAGAGTTCGGTCTGGTAGTCATATTTGGCGCTGGTCTGCTGAATTTGCGCTTGCGTTTGATTGAGCTGGGCCTGGCTCAGCTCGATGATGGAGCTCAGACCGAGCTTGTAACGCGAGGAAGCGAGGTCGAGCGCTTGATTGGCTTGCGCGAGAAGCTGGTCGGTGACAGCGAGGCGCTGGTAGGCGGAGTTGGCGTTGAGCCAGGCGGTGCGGACGTCGCGCGTGATGCGATCCTGAAGATCGCGGAGCGATTCATTCTCGGCGCGCGCTCGCTCGCTGGCTTCGGAATGCTCCGCGTTGAAAAGGCGGCCGTTGAAAATCGGAATATTGAGATTGAATCCGGCGGCGGCGTACCGGGGAGCGAGCTGGTTCGCGCCTTCGGGAGTGACGCCCGCGACTCCCGCGGCGGAGAGCGTGGGGAACCAAAGGTCGCGCTCTGCGGTAGCGTAGCTGCGCGCCGAATCGACATTCAGGCGCTGGCCAATCAACTCCGGGCGATCAGTCATGGCGTTCTGGATCAACTGGTTGACGTCGAGCGGCGGGGCGGCCGGCAGCGGCTCCTCGGCGAGCTGAAAATTGCGCTCGTCCGAATAGCCAAGTGCTTCGGAAAGCTCCGCGAAGGACGCGTCGACCTCGTTTTGGGCCTGGATCAGGAGGAGCTGGGCCTGCGCCAAGTCGACGTTCGCGAAGCTGACGTCGAGGCCGGACTTGATCTTGTTCTGCATTAGCGCGGTCACCTGATCGGAGACGAGCTGCCGCTCCTTGACGGTTTCCTGCGCGACGACGAGTACTGCCTGCGCTTTCTGGACCGCGTAATAGGCTTCGTCGACGGCGAGGAGAACGTCGGCGCGCGTGGTGACCACGTTTTCGGCCTCGGCCTTCGCGCGATAGCTCGCGCTTTTCACGAGTTCGTGCGTGCGGCCGAAGTCGGTGATGAGCTGATTGACTTGCAGGCCGTTGCCTTCGCGCTCGTAGATGATCGGGTTGTTCAGCGCGCCGGCCGTGATGCGGCTGTTGTTTTCGGAATCGACGCCGGTGATGCTGCCGAAGACGGTGGGATAGTAGGCGGACTTCTCTTCGATGACCTGTTCCTTGGCCGCGGAAGCGAGAAATCTGGCGGCCTGAATCTGCGGATGATTCTGAATGGCGATCTGCCGGGCCTGCTGCAGCGTGAGAGGCTGCGCGGCTTGCGACGGCTGCGGCGTTTGCGGAGGCGTCATAGCCGGCGCAGACGGCGCCGGAGATTGCTGTGCGAATAAGCCGGAAGCAGCGAGGAGGGAGCCGAGGAGCAAGCCTAATGTGCGCGATATCTTCATCAGACTCGCTCCTCGGCCGACAGAGGTTGTGCTGGACCTCTGTGTTGGTAGATCAGGAGGTAAGCTGCGGGCACGACGAAAATCGTCAAGAGAACCGAAACGATCAATCCACCGATGATGACGCGCGCGAGAGGCGCATAGGCCTCGCTGCCCGTCTCGAGCTTCAGCGCCATCGGGAGCAAGCCGACGATGGTGGCGAGGGACGTCATCAAGATCGGGCGCAGGCGGATGCGGCAGGAGTGCGAGACGGCGTCGCGAACCGATTCGCCTTCCTGGCGGAGGCGGTTGGCGAAGTCCACGATCAGGATGCTATTGGAAACGACCATGCCCGTGAGCATGATGATGCCCATCAGGGACTGGATGTTGAGCGTGGTATCGGTGAAAGCGAGCGTGAGCATGACGCCGACAAGGCCGGTGGGAATCGCGAGAACGATCAGAAACGGATCGATGAACGAAGAGAACTGTGCGACCAGGACGAGAAAGACAAGCAGGATCGAGAGAATCAAGCCGAAGCCGAAACTCCGGAAAGAAGCGTTCATCGTGTTGACGAGACCGCGAACGTTGATGCGGATATTCGGCGGCAGCGCGGTAGCGGCGACGATTTTGTCGACTTCGCTCGACGGCCGGCCGAGATCTTCGCCGGAGGGCGCGACGTAGACGTCGATGGTGCGCTGCAACTGGTAGTGATCGACTTCGGTAGGCGTGAGGATCGGAGAGATATCGGCCACCTGATTGAGATAGGTGGGGAGCTTCAGGCTGGGTGCGTGCAGCGGCATCGTCTCGAGATCCTGAATCGTCTTCACCTGATTCTCGGGATACTGGACGGTGACGAAGTAGTTGTTGCCGGTGCGCGGATCGACCCAGTAGCTCGGCGCAATCATGGCGTCCGAGGTGAGCGAGGTGATGAGATTGTCGATCACTTCCTTGGGGCTCAGGCCGAGCTCGCTGGCGCGGTCGCGATTGACGTTGACCTGCAGGGCGGGATAGTCCATGTCCTGCGGGACGTACACGTCCGAGACGCCGCGGAGAGCGCGGAATTTGTCCTCGAGGTTTAGCGCGATATCGTCGACCGCGTGAAGATCGTTGCCGCTGACCTGCACGTCAATCGGCGCGGGCATGCCCTGGTTGAGGACCGAATCGACGAGACCTCCGGACTGGAAGAAGGTGCGGAGCTCGGGAAGCTGCTGCGCGATCCGTGTGCGAACTTCGTCCATGTAAACGTAGCTGCCGATTTTGTGGTCTTCCTTGAGGCCGACCTCGACGAACGCCGTGTGCATGCCGGAGTTGGGAGTGGAAAGAGAGGAGAGATCGGGCGTGAGACCGATATTCGAAACAATCGCGTTGAGATCGGCCGGGTGGACTACCTCGCGCACGATATTCTCCACCTTCTTGACGTAGTCTTCGGTCACCTCGATGCGCGTGCCGGTGGGCGCCTTGACGCTGATGATGAATTGGCCGGCGTCCGTGCGCGGGAAGAACGCGAGGCCGACAAAGGGATAGAGCAGGAGGCTCAGGGCGAATACGGCGATGAAACCGTATACGACGGCCTTCGGCCGATCGAGGGCGTGCTTCACCCATTGGTCGTAATGGCCGAGCAGGCGGTCAAAGTTCTCGTTGAACTGCTCGTGGAAGCGCGCGCCCCAGGATTTTTTCGCGGCCACGGCAACGGCCGCGGTTTCGCCGCCGGTTTCGTTGACTTCGAGATGCGGGGCCGCTCCGTGATGAACGATTCCTTTGAGCAGCGTGGCGCAATAGAGCGGCACGACGGAAACGGCCACGAAGTAGGACGCGAACAGCGAAATCACGACGCTGAGGGCAAGCGCGGTGAAAAGGAACTTGCTGACGCCGTACAGCAGCGTGACCGGGAAGAAGACGACGACCGTGACGATGGTGATTGCCAAAACGGCCAGCCCGACCTCGTTCGCGCCTTTTTCGGATGCGACCATCGGCTGCTCGCCGAGCTCGATATGGCGGAAGATGTTTTCGAGCACGATCACGGAGTTGTCGATGAGGCGCGAGAAAGCGAGCGCCAGGCCGCTCAGGATCATGCTGTTGATGGTGGCGTCGCCGATGTGGAGAACGAAGAAGGTGACCATCACCGAGAGCGGGATCGAAAGGAATACCGCGACGGTTGCCCGCGGGCTGCCGAGGAAAATCAGCACCATCAGCGCGGTGAGCACGAGCCCGATGCCGCCTTCCCGGAGCACGGTCGAAATCGCCTGCTTCACGAAGAGCGATTGATCGAAGACGACGTGAGTGTGAAGCTGCGAGGGGATGTCGCGCAGGTGTTTGATCGCAGCGCGGATGCCGTTGACGACCGCGATCGTGTTGCTGTTGCCGCCCTGTTTCTGGACCGGGACATAGACGGAACGCTGGCCA
>DATJRU010000133.1:0-14325 GCA_035504455.1 Vulcanimicrobiaceae bacterium | reverse complement strand
CTGCCGCCGAGGACGGTGACGAACGCGGACCTGGAGAAGATCGTCGATACGAACGACGAATGGATCCGCACGCGGACGGGAATCCGCGAGCGGCATTATGCCGATCCGGGCGTGGCAACGTCGCACCTGGGAGCGGAAGCGGCGAAGAAGCTGCTGGCTGCGAAAGGCGTGAATCCCGAAGAGGTCGGGATGATCGTGGTCGCGACGGTGACGCCGGACATGCTGTTCCCGGCGACGGCGTGCTTGATCCAAGACCGCATCGGCGCGACGAAGGCGTGGGGATTCGACCTTTCGGCGGCGTGCTCGGGGTTTCCGTACGCGCTGACGGTGGGCGCGCAGTTTGTGGCGTCCGGGGCGCACAAGAAAGTGCTGGTGATTGGCGCGGACGTGATGACGTCGATCCTCGATTTCAAGGATCGCGCGACGTGCGTTTTGTTCGGCGACGGCGCGGGAGCGGTGCTGATCGAGCCGGCCACGAATGATTCCGAGGGGATTCTGGATTTCGTTCACGACGTGGATGGATCGGGCGGATGCAATCTGTACATGCCCGCGGGCGGATCGCTGCATCCAGCGTCGCAGGAGACGGTGGAGAAGCGGATGCATTACGTCCACCAGGAGGGCCAGCAGGTTTTCAAGTACGCGGTGCGGCGAATGAGCGAGCTCGCGTGCCAGATTTTGGAGCGCAACGGGCTTTCGAGCCGCGATCTCGCGCTGGTGGTGCCGCACCAGGCGAATATGCGCATCATTCGGGCGATGCAGGAGCGGCTGGGCGTCGATGATTCGAAGATTCTGATCAATATCGACCGCTACGGAAATACGACGGCGGCGACGATTCCGTTGGGGCTGGTCGATGCGATCGAGCAGAAGCGGCTGCGCAAGGGCGATCTGGTGCTGGTGATCGCGGTGGGCGCCGGGTATACGACCGGGGCCGTTTTGATGCGGTGGGGATATTAGAATTCGGAAAGTGGAAATCTGAAATTAGAAAATGGGACCCGACATCGAGACGGGTCGTCAAGTCCACGGCCGGATGGACGGCCCGGGGAAACCCTGCACAAAGCACTCACTGTTTCGCGAGGCTGAAGAGGCTGTGTGACAACACGGCGCAAACAAATCGGTGCGTTTGCCTGAATGTGCGGCGAGGAAAACACTACATGCTGCTGGTGAACCTGCGCAAAGGTAGGCGCTTCGCGCCGTCGTTCTGATGTCGGAGCTGAAGCTCCGACCCCCTAAGGCCGGAAACCCCGCGGCTGAAGCCGCTCCTTCGGGCGCGGCTTTTCGTGGGCCTGAAGGCCCACGCTTCCGCCGATAAACCGTCGCGCATTCGCGCGTCCACCAGGAACCGGACCGGTAATGGCCGGCGAGGATCCCGGCGTTACGCGCGGCGAGTTGCCACACGGACTCTGAAGCCTCACTCTTCCACGAGAACCTGGAACTCCAAGACAACCTCAGTTCACACCGAAGTCGTCGGTTTGGTCGCCGAGTATGGTGATTGTGGGATTTGCGTTGGCCGGCGTTGTCGATATGACGGCGATTTTCGTTGGCGAGACGGCCAGGAACGCGCCCGTGAACGTGGTTGGAGCAGTGAGCGAAACGGTGCCGGCGCCGGTCGCGGCGACGAAACTGCTGAACGTGCCGGTGACGCCCTGATTGAGCAAGCCGCTAGCGTCCTCTGTGCCGGAAACGGTGCCGCTGGTCGTGGTGGTGTTCGCGAGGACGAGCGCGCCGGAGAAATTCGGCTGCGTGTTGACGGTGGGCGCGAGCGTGCCTTCGATGAAGGAGCCGTTGAGAGCCGAGGCGCCGCTGAAAGGCGCGCCGGATTGCGGCTCGAGAAGGCCGTAGAACGGCTCGTCGTTGATTTCGCCGATGCAGAGGGCCTCGTTGGTGTTGATGATGTAGAAGGTCGGGCCGATCGGGGAGAGGAGATTGCTCCCAAGCCTGCCGAAGGTATCGACGTTATCGAAACTGGCGTCGAGCGAACCGTAGTTGAGAACGCTACCCGCTTGATTCTCGAGCACCGTCATGGTGAAATTGCTGCTGCCGCTCCCGGTGAGCGAGACGAGCGCGACATCGGGAAGATAAGCCGTCATCGTGTTGTTGATGATGTTCCCGGTCAGTCCGCCGACGAGATTGACGGTGCCGTCGAGCGAGGCCTCCGCATTGCCGAACGGATAACCCACCTGCTGGTACATTTTCCCGACCGTGACGTAGGGGTTCGTCGCACTGATCGTATCGGTTTCGACGACGAAGGCTTCGGTGACCACGCCCGCGGTGGCGAAGACGGGATAGACACTGTACGTGTCTGTGGCGAGAGTGCTGGGCTCGAAAGTCATCGTGCAGCGATCGGATTGACTCGTCGTTGCGAAGGTGCCGGAGACGGAGAGCTGGAACGTGTTGCTCGTGTCGGTTCCCGGAATGTTGGCGTCCGTCTCGCCCGTATCGATGTTGCCGGGCGTGGAGGAATTCGCAGGCACTTCGGCGGTGAACCGACCGACGAACACGACGGGGCCGGCGGTATTGCCTCCGATGGCGGCCGCGTAGCCGGTGGCGCCAAAGACGTAGCCGGTGCCATTCGCGCCGGAAAGAGTGCTGGATGCGCAACTCGTGACGTTCTGCTGCGCGATTTCTCCGGAGCCCGTGACGCCGCTCGAATCGGTTTCGACGATGCGGCCGTGGATGCCCTGCGAGTCGAGCGCGAAGGCATAGACGACCGTGCCCGACTCGGTGGTGCTGAACGTAAGGGTGCCGCGGCCGTCGGAACCGATGGTGTAGGTGCCGGAGAAGGTTTCCAGCGTGCTGTTGTTGGGCGGGCCGGCAATCGTGTTGTAGTCCTCGACGCCGCCGCTGATCTTGCTGACGCCATCGGAGACGAAGGAGCCGGCGGCGACGACCACACCATTGGCGTTGAAGCCGCTGAATTCGAAGGCGTAGTTTCCGCTGAGCAAGTTCGTGATGGTGATGCTGAGGGCCGCGGTCTGGGTCATCGCGGGAACCTCGGAATCTTGAACCTGAACGGTGATCGGGAAGACGCCGGTGGTGGTGCCGGTTGGAGTGCCGCTGATCGTGCCGCTGTTAGACAAGCTCAGGCCGGTGGGTAGCGGGCCCGAGCCCGCGGCGAGCGACCACGTATAGGGCACGACGCCGCCGGTGGCCTTCAAAGTGGCGCCAGCGTAGACGACGTTCAAGGTGCCGTTGGGCAGGCTGGTGGTGGTGATTTTCAGCGGCTGCGGCGGCTGGACGGTGATCTTGACCGAGTTCGTTTCCGTGGGAAACGCGACGGACGTCGCGGTGATGGTGACGAAATAGGAGCCGGTAACCGTGGCGGGAGCCGTGAAGGTGGCTTCCGCGTTGGTCGACATGAAGGTGCCCGCGGGCACGGGCGCGCCGGGACCGGGCGTCAGAACCCAGGTGACGCCCTCGTTATTCGTGTCCTTGGGGACGCTCGCGGTGATCGTGACGGTGCCGCCGGCGACGACCTGCGTCGCGCTGGGGTGCAGGACGACCTGGTTGAAATCCGACGGAGTGCCGGCGCAACCGGCGATGCCAAGCGCCGCAAAAACCAATAGATAGCGAATGAAAGAGAACGCAGTACGCCCGCCCATGGACAATCCTCCCCAACCCTGCCCTGCCGTGGTTCTGACCCTTACCCTTTAGACCATAAAAGCGGGGGTGCAGGCGGAACAAAGACCGCAGGCATTAGCGTATGAGGCAACTGAGGAAGGCGGAAGAGGCGTGGCGACACCGGCATTCGGGCGAAGAGGGACCCCTGTCAACCGGCAGGCGGGCTTCGCTTCGCTCAGGATGAGGCGCCGTTGCTCGCTTCCCTTGGTCAGGGACGGCGGGGGAAGAGGAAAAGCATGAGCGCGATGCCGACAAAATAGAACGGAATCGACATGATGCGGGCGCCGCCCAGGAAGCGAAGGCAGAGGCCGAAGAGGACGATCGCTTCGGCGATCACGTAGCTCGCGAGAGAGGCGGAGCGCCAACTCGAAATTGCGTCGGCGGCGCCGGGCTTAGCCTGGAGCGTCTCGAGCGCGGGGCGAATCACCTTCACCTGGACGTAGAAGGCGATGCCGACGAGGACGGCGGCGATCACGCCGAGGCCTGAGAGAAAGGCGCGGTTCATGTCGATGAGCTGGTGCTGGGCGCGCTCGGAAACGGCGACGTAGAGCGCCATGGCGATCAGGAGGACGGAATACCAGATGCGCAGCCAGCGGAGAGTTCCGTCGATCGTGGGCGGCGGGAGTTGAGGAGGCGGCGGTTTGGGCATACGCGATTGAAGCGCATCATTCTGGCGTGAGGCGGCCAGGTTGGCAAGGAATTATGCAGGTGGCAGGTTGTAGGTGGCGGGTTTTCAGGTGGCCGGCGGGGCGGCAGCTTCCCATCACCTGCCACCTGCGACCTATCACCTAGTTCCTCGCAACGGCGCATAGCGAAGCCTTCATCGAACAGGCGTTTTCGGCGATAATGAAGGCCGCAATCCTGAGGGAAATCTAAGGCATAAGGACGGTTCAATTGCGCGTCGTACTAACCGGCGGTGCTGGATTCCTGGGTTCGCATCTTTGCGACTATTTCGTCGAAAAGGGCTGGGACGTTCTTTGCCTCGATAACCTGGTGACCGGGGCCGATTCGAATATTTCGCATTTGTTGTCGCATCCGCGATTCAAGTTTCAGAAGCAGGACGTATCGCAATTCATCGAGATCGACGGAGCGGTGGACGCGGTGATGCATTTCGCTTCGCCGGCCAGCCCGCCCGACTACCTGAAATTCCCGATACAGACGATGAAGGTGGGCGCCCTCGGCACGCACAACACGCTCGGGCTGGCGATGGCCAAGAAGGCGAAGTTCATGCTGGCGTCGACGTCGGAATGCTACGGCGACCCGGAAGTGAGCCCGCAGCCGGAAACTTACTGGGGGCACGTGAACCCGGTGGGGCCGCGCGGCGTGTACGACGAGGCGAAGCGTTTCGCTGAGGCGATCACCATGGCGTATCACCGCTATCACGGCGTGGACACGCACATCGTGCGGATCTTCAACACGTACGGGCCGCGGATGCGCCTGAACGACGGGCGCGCGCTGCCGAACTTCCTGTATCAGGCGCTGGTGGGCGAGCCGATCACAGTCTACGGAAACGGGAAGCAGACGCGGAGCTTCTGCTACGTGTCCGACCTGGTCGAGGGGATTTACCGCTTGCTGCTGTCGGACGAGCACGAGCCCACGAACATCGGCAATCCCAGCGAAATCACGATTCTGGAGTTCGCCGAACGCGTGCGCGCGCTCGTGGGCGCGAAGGCCCCGATCGTGTTTCAGCCCTTGCCGCAGGACGATCCTAAGCAGCGCTGCCCCGACATCACCAAGGCGAAGCGCATTTTGAAGTGGGAGCCGAAGATCGGGTTGGAGGAAGGGCTGAAGGTCACGTACGACTACTTTCGGAAACAGGTAAACGCGGCGAAGTAGTGCGACTAAGAGCACGCGAGGCGGGTTTGGCGCGGAGCTTCGAAAGGGGCGCAGCGAGCGAGCGCCCCTACAGAAGAGCTATTCGGAGCGGCCGAAGGAACGGTACTCGAAGCCGCGAGTTTTCATTTCGCGCGGCGAGAAGAGGTTGCGGCCGTCGAGGATGAAGGGGCGCGCCATCGTGTCGCGGACGCGATCGAGGTCGAGCTTGCGGAATTCGTCCCATTCGGTGGCGATGATCAGCGCTTCGGCGCCGTCCGCGGCCTCGTAGGGCGATTTCGCGTACTCGATTTGAGGCAGCTCGACGCGCGCGCGGTCCATGGCTTCCGGATCGTACGCGCGGACGATCATTCCCTCGTTCAGCAGCTTGTGGACGAGATCCATGGCGGGAGCGAAGCGGATGTCGTCGGTATTGGGCTTGAAGGCGAGGCCCAGAAGGCCCACGCGTTTCCCGCGCACGACCCACAGAGCCTCGCGAAGCTTGTCGAAAGCGCGATCGATGCGCCGCTTATTGATCTTTTCCGCTTCCTTCAACATGCCGAAATCGACGCCGGTGCGCTCCGCCAAGCGGACGAAAGCCTGCAAATCCTTGGGAAAGCAAAAGCCGCCGAATCCGAGGCCGGCGGAAAGGAAGCTGCCGCCGATGCGCGGATCGAGTCCCATCGCGCGCGTCACTTCCCCGATGTCTCCGCCGAGGCGCTCGCACAAATCGGCGACCATGTTGGCGTAGGAGATCTTCATGGCCAGGAACGAATTCGAGGCGTGCTTGATCAGCTCGGCGCTGTTGATGGTGGTCACCACGAAAGTTGGATCCGGGCCCTTCGGGCAGTCGCCGTTGGAGTGAATGGGGCACTTGAATTTGCGGTCGAGAACGGGCGCGTAGACTTCGCGGAGCTGCTTTTCGGCGGCTTCGTCGTCAACGCCGACGACGATGCGATCCGGATGCAGGAAGTCGCCGACGGCGGTGCCTTCGCGCAGGAATTCGGGATTTGAGGCGACGCGGAACGTGGTGCCGGACTTGCGGCTGTACACGGAGAGAGCGCGCTTGAGTTCCTGGCCGGTGCGCGCGGGCACGGTGCTCTTCTCGACGACGAGCTTGGGCGACTTGGCCTCGGCGGCGATCACGCGAGCGACGTGGTCGATGGCGCTGAGGTCGGCATCGCCGCTGGGAAGCGGAGGCGTGCCGACGCAAATGAAAATGGCTTCGCACGGATCGATGGTCTCGGCGGGATTCGCGGAAAAGCTGATCAGCTTCTTCTTGCGGGCGTTTTCGATCACTTTTTCCAGGCCGGGCTCGTAAATCGGCAGGCCGCCCTTCTCGAGGGTGTCGATCTTCGACTTGTCGTTGTCGGTGCAGATGACGGTGTGGCCGATCTCGGCGAAGCACGCTCCCGTCACCAAGCCTACGTAGCCAGATCCAATCACAGAGATTTTCAACGCGTTCTCCCGGTCAGCAGGTTTCTTACAGGTCGGACTTGCAAATCCCTATTTTGAGGGAGACGGGTCGGCCTTCCAACACAATATTTGCGGCGCATTGCTTGAATCGAGAGAATTCTTAGAACGGCGGTACAGGATACTCTTTCTTCACATTTTCAGGCGTTTTGCCCACGTTCGCCCGCTTCTCTCCTATTCTAAGTGAGTCGAACTATGGCCGAACCAACCAATCCGGGCAGTGGGCCGTCTGGACCTTCGGGGCCCCCGAAGCCGGCCGCGCGCGGCCCGCGGGATACCATCCTGTTGGGCGACATTCCGGAAGCCGCGGAGTTGATGCCGGAGGCTGCTCCCACGGCGCCCAACCTGCCGCATTTGAGCTCGACCGCCCTGGCCGCACTTTCGCAGCGATACGAAATTCTGGGCGAAGCCGGGCACGGCAGCATGGGCAACGTCTACAAGGCGCGGGACCGGGAAACGGGGGAAGTGGTCGCGCTCAAGCTTTTGAAGCCGGAAATCGCCTCCGACCAGGCGATGATGGACCGCTTCAAGAACGAGCTCCTGTTCGCGCGGAAAATCACCCACAAGAACGTCTGTCGCGTCCACGAATTCAACCGCCTCGGCGGGATCGCCTACACCTCGATGGAATTCGTCGAAGGCGAGAGCCTGCGCTCGGTGCTGAACCGCTTCGGCGGGCTGCCGGTGCGCAAAGCGACCGACATCGCGCAGCAAATCTGCTCGGGACTGAAGGAAGCGCACGCGCAAGGGATCGTCCACCGCGACTTGAAGCCTGAGAACATCATGATCGACGCGAACGGAAACGTGAAGATCATGGACTTCGGCATCGCGCGCTCGATGGAAGCGGTGACGCGGATGACGGGATCAATGGTCGGCACGCCCGCGTACATGGCGCCGGAGCAGGTGGGCGGAAAGCCGGTCGACTATCGCACCGACATTTATTCGCTGGGGCTGATCCTCTACGAAATGTTTACGGGCACAGCAGCGTTCCGCGCGGACAACGCGGTGGCGGTCGCGCTGAAACAGATGCGCGAGGCGCCGGTGCCTCCGCACGAAGTCGATCCGCAGATTCCCGCGCCCATCGAGCGGACGATCCTGAAATGCCTCGAGAAGGAGCCGTCGAAGCGCTTCCAATCGATCGGGGATCTTGAGAACGCCGTCCGCGGAGAAGCGGCGGGAAGAGGCACGGCGACGGGCGCCGCGCCGGCGGCGGTGTCCGCGGCGCGTTCGACCAATCCGACGCAGCCGACGGTGCGGCTGCAGCCGCAGGATTTGCGGCCGGCGCCACCGGCTCGGAAGGGGATTTCGCCGTTCGTGTGGATTTTGCTCGCGGCGCTTGTGGGGTTCGTGGTGCTTGCCGCGGGACGCGCGGCCCGGATCAAAAAAGAGGCCGAAGCGCTGCTGCCGCCTGCTGCGCCGCTCCATGCGCCGAAGCCGCCGAAATTCGCTTTCGTGATTCCACCTCGCGCGACCGCGCCGCCGC
This sequence comes from Vulcanimicrobiaceae bacterium, assembly GCA_035504455.1. GTDB lineage: Bacteria > Acidobacteriota > Terriglobia > Acidiferrales > UBA7541 > Palsa-295. The sequence goes on along the minus strand of DATJRU010000133.1, from coordinate 5,942 downwards.
AAGTCGCACCGGCTCCCGTTGCGAAGCCAAAGCCGGCTCCGCCGAAAGCGGAGAAGGCGATAGCGCCGAAAGCGCCCGGCGCGGATCAATCGGCGGCTCCGTCGCAAAGCGTGCAACAACGCGCCGACAAGGCCTTCGGCGGAAACGAAAAGCCGGGGACCGCGCCGAAGGGGTGGGCGTTCATCTGGGTGGGGCACTTCGAGCGTGAGAAGGCTGCGCGCGACGCCGCGAAAAAGATCCACGACCTCGGAGGATTTGAGGCGCGCGTGGCGCCGAGATGGGGCGACAACGGCCAATTCTTCGTGGTCTGGACGGGGGTCAAGAGGCAGGCACTGGCGGACAATCTCGACTGGCTGCACGCGCAGGGTTTCGCGTCGGCGCACGAATTCAAGCTGCCGACATTCGACATGGTCGGGCGCGGCAACCAGACGAGACGATCGGGACAAGGGCGCGGCCAGAATCAGACGCCGAACGAATGAGGTTGTTTGGCGGCGCTGAGGCGACGGCCGATTCAGAGAAACGCATGGCGATCGAGATCGAATTCGGGGCGCGCAGCGACGTCGGCTGCGTTCGCGAGAACAACGAAGACAACTACCGCGTCGCGCCGGAGATAAATCTGTTCGTGCTGTCGGACGGCATGGGCGGGCTGGCCTCGGGCGAGATCGCGAGCCGCCTCACGGTGGATACGGTGGTGAAGCACTGCGGCGAGGCGGCGGCGAATCCGTCGCTGCGGCTGGTGGGGGCGCGCATCGACGGGGCTTCCGAGGCGTCGAACCGACTGGCGAGCGCGATCCGGCTGGCGAATGAAGCGGTGTACGGAGCGGCCAAACAGAACGGCAACGACGGGCGGATGGGGGCGACGCTGGCGGCCGTGCGCTTCCAGGGCGAGCGCATGACGGTAGCGCACGTGGGCGACAGCCGCATCTACCGGCTACGCGGCGGAAATCTCGAGCAATTGACGCGCGATCATTCGTTCGTCGCCGAGCAAGTGCACCGCGGGCGCATGACGGCGGAAGAGGCGAGCAGCAGCGCGCTGCAGAGCGTGCTGATTCGCGCGATCGGGATCGAAGCCGACGTCGACGTGGACGTGAACGAAGAGCTGCTAGTGGAGGGCGACACGGTGCTGGTCTGTTCCGACGGGCTGACGCGCGAGCTCTCGGACGAGCAGATCGCGGGCGTCCTCGAAGAGAGCGAAGACCCGCAACAGGCGGCCGATTCGCTGGTGCAACTGGCGAAGCAGGCGGGCGGCGGCGACAACGTGACCGTGATCGTGGTGCGGTGGGCTCCCAAGCCGGCGGGGACATTGGCGCGGATTGGGAAATGGTTTCGGGATTCGGGATAGAGGGTTGGAGACGATTTCAGATTTCAGATTTCAGATTTGAAGTTTCAGATTCGAGACTCGATAAGGCGGAGGGCGAAATGTCGAAGCTGGTGCTGAAATTCGAAAACTCGGTGCTGAAGGAAGTTCCAGTCGGAACGAGCGAGGTGAGCATCGGACGCTCGCCGGAGAACGGACTGGTGATCGACAATCCGGCGGTGTCGCACTATCACGCACGCGTGTTTCAGGAAGAGGGGCGGCTGATGCTCGAGGATTTCGGCAGCCTCAACGGGACGTTCGTCAACGGGCAGCGCGTGAAGATGGTGACGCTGAAGCCGGGCGATTCTGTGATGGTGGGCAAGCACACGATCGTGGTGACGGAATCGCGCGAGGCAAGCGGCGGCCTGGTGACGTGGCATGGAGAGGCGCGGCCGGCGGCGCCGAAGATCAACGAAACGGTGATGCTCGATACCAAGGCGCGGCGCGATTTCCTCGAGCAAGTGGCGGCGGGCGGAGAAAGCTCGCAGATCGCCCCGGCTCGCGTGAAGGTGGCGACGCTGGTGGTGCGCAGCGGCAGGACCGATCGCAAGGAATACGCCCTCAGCGACAAGCTGACGGTGGTCGGCAAGTCGGCGATGGCAACGGTGAAGTTGAAGGGGTGGTTCGCGCCGAAAGCGGCCGCGCAGATCAGCCGCCGCGAAGGCAACGAGTATTACCTGGGCGCGGCGGACAAAGTGCCGAGCGTCAACGGGACGCCGATCTCGCATCCGACGAAGCTGGAGGCCGGGGACGTGATCGCCGTCGCGGGCATCGAGATGGAATTCGTCTACCGCGATTGAAGATTTGCGAAGCGCGGACGTTCGTCGTGCCGCACCTACGGCGCTGCGCCGCTATTGCTTTCATTTCCCAGCCCTGCCGGGCTGGGCTAACTTCTGCCGCGCGTCCCGCGCTGGTGTGACTCCAAAGCCTGAAGCTTATGCGTGCGCGGTGGCGGCGGTGCCTTTCACGTAGGTGTCGAGGAATTGGAGCGTGAGCTTCCACGCGAGAGCCGCCGCGACGGGGTTGTAGCTGGCGCGGGCGTCGCAGAAGAATCCGTGGTCCGCGTAGGAGACGTTCACGTTGATGAACGGCTTCTTCGCTGCCGTCAGAGCGTCTTCGACGGCGCGCCTGTGCTCCACCGTGATGTGGCTATCGAGGCCGCCCCAGAAAAGCAGGATCGGCGCGTGCAGGGCGCTCGCCCGCGGCAGCAGCGTCTGCGCGATGCCGCCGCCGTAGAACGAAATCGAGGCTTGCAGCGGGAGAATCGAGTCCGCCAGGAACGAGGCGCGGCCTCCCATGCAGAAGCCGATGCTCGCGAGCTTGTCGGCTGAAACCTGCGGGCTCGCGCGCAGCCAATCATAGGCGGCGCGGATGTCCGCGGACTGTCCGTCTTCGGTGAGCGCCTGAAGGTGCGGCATCACCGCGGGAAAATTGTCGTAGCCGCTCTCGAAACCCGGCCCGGCGCTGCGGTGGAAAAGCTCGGGGGCGATGGCCACGTAGCCTTCGCGCGCGATGCGCTCGGTGACATCGCGAATGTGTGCGTTCACGCCGAACGCCTCCTGCAGCACCAGCATTCCGGGGAACTTTCCCGCCTCCTCCGGCCGCGCGACGTAGGCGTTCATCGAGGTGCCATCGGAAACCGACAACGTGACTTTCTGCGTAGCGATCTTCGCCATTTTCTTCTCCTCCCCCACATGAGTCCGCAAAAGCGCCCTTTAGCATATGACAGTTGGCTCCGGCGCCTCAGGGAAAAAAGAGGCGGGAACGAACAGAAAAAGCGACTGAGTATTTTGGGATGAGGCGAATCAGGAGCAAAATAGAGTGGATGAATTCTTTTCATAAAACCGTCAACGTAAAGCCGCCAGAGGATCGGCCGGCGATCTATCACCTGGCGTATTGGAAGGCGCAACTGGCGAACCAGGAGGGCAGATTTTTCCTGGTGCTGACAATCGTGATCGGCGCGCTCGCAGGACTGGCCGTCGTCGCGTTCATTCTGCTCACGGAACGGCTGGGCGCGCGCATTTACCCGCCGGGCGTATCGGTGTGGCGGCGGCTGCTCGGGCCGATCGCCGGCGCGCTCACCATGGGATTCGTGCTCGCGCGATTTTTCCCCGACGCGCGGGGCAACGGCATCGTGCAGACGAAGTCCGCGTTGTATTCGCCGGACGCGCGCATGACGATGCACAGCATCATCGGGAAATTCTTCTGCACTTCGGTGACGCTGGCATCGGGCATTCCGCTGGGGCCGGAAGGGCCGTCGGTGGCAGTGGGCGCGGGGATCGCCTCGGTGCTGGGGCGAGCGCTAGGGCTGAAAACCGAAAGAGTGCGCACGTTGATTCCGGTGGGCGCGGCCGCGGCGATTGCGGCGGCGTTCAATACGCCGATCGCGGCTGTGCTCTTCTCGCTCGAAGAGATCGTGGGCGACCTGCACGCTCCCGTACTGGGATCGGTGGTGCTGGCGTCGGCGACGGCGTGGATGGTGCTGCGGCTGATGCTCGGCGACAATCCGCTCTTTCACGTGCCGCAGTATCAGCTGGCGAGCCCGATCGAGTTCGCGTTTTACGCCGTGTTGGGAATCGTGGGCGGAATCGTCAGCGGCGCATTCCTGCAGACGCTGCTGTGGATCCGCCTGCAGTTCAAGAAATTTCCTGCGAGCACCAAGTGGATTCAACCGCTGGCGGGCGGCGTGCTGGTCGGCGTGGCGGGAATTTTCGCGCCGCAGGTGCTGGGCGTCGGTTACGTCTACATCAACGCGCTGCTGAACGGGCACATGGCGATCAAGATCGCGGCGCTGCTCGTGGTGCTGAAGCTGATCACGTCCGCCACGAGCGCCGGCAGCGGCAACGCGGGCGGCATTTTCGCGCCGGTGCTCTTCATCGGAGCGATGATGGGCGGCGCGGTAGGCGGCGTGGCGCATCATTTTTGGCCGCAGGTGACGGCCAGCCCCGGAGCGTACGCGCTGGTCGGAATGGGCGCGGCGTTCGCGGGCATCATCCGGACGCCGATGACTTCGGTGGTGCTGGTCTTCGAAGTGACGCGCGACTACACGATCATCGTGCCGCTGATGATCGCGAACCTCGTGAGCTACTTCATTTCGCGCAAGATTCAGCACGACACCTTGTACGAAGATCTCGCCGCGCAGGACGGAATCCACCTGCCGGTCGCAGGCGCGCGTGTCCGTCCAGACGCTCGCGTGGTGGGCCAGGTGATGCACGGGGCAGAGGAAGAGCTTGCGGCGAGCAAGACGGTGGACGAAGCGAACGCCCTCGCGGGGCAGAGCATGATGACGGCGTGGCCGGTCTGCGACGAATTCGGCCTCGTCGGGCTCGTCTCCGCGGAGACGCTCAAACGGCTGAAAACCGAAGGCAAGGGCGCGCTTCCGCTTGCCGAGGCGATCGAAGCCGGCACGTTCCCGCACGTCCATAGCGATCAGGCTCTCGAGACGGCGCTCGAACGGATGGGCGCTTCGGGTTTGCGCGTGTTGCCGGTGGTGAGCCGGTTCAACGTGCGCGAGATGCTGGGCGTAGTCTACCTGACGGACATCTTGAACGCGTATCGCGTGGCGATCCAGGCGAGCGAGCAAACGCCGGTGGCGAATGCGGACCATCCGGCGGTCGTCCAAACGCAGGCGGAAAGCGGGACCGCGACGTAGCGAAGCGGTGACGTTGCTTCCAAAGGCCCACCATCACAAGCGAGAGCGGAGCACCCGGAAGATCAAGGCCTAGCCCTGCGTTTTCAGCTTCAGCCGCGGCTTATTTTCCTCGAGGAACGCGCGCAGATTTTCGGAAGCGTCCAGCAGGCGAATCCACTGCTCGTAATAGAGTGTGACCGGGAAGCGGCCAAGGCCGTAGACGCTGACGCCTCCCTTTTCGCCGACGCGGAATTCGAGGCTGCCTTTCGGCCGGCCGGTGGTCTGCTTTTCAAGCTCGGCAATGCGCGCGAGCAATTCTTCTTTTGTCGGTTCAGCCATGTGCGATTGCCTCCCTGTAGGCTATTCGGCAAATGATACCACTTAGGTGGTTTTCGAGGCTTCCGCGCTGGCGCGAATCTCCTGCCAGCGCTTGGGGCGCTTCTTGGCGTCGAGAACTTTCTTGCGCAGGCGGATGGATTTCGGGGTGACCTCGACGTATTCGTCGTCGGCGATGAATTCGATGGCTTTTTCGAGAGTCATCTCGCGCGGCGGAATCAGGCGAATGGCTTCGTCGGCGGAGGACGAGCGCATGTTGGTCTGCTTCTTTTCCTTGGTGATGTTGACGTTCATGTCGTCTTCGCGCGCATTTTCGCCGAGGATCATGCCTTCGTAGACTTCGATGCCCGGGCCGACGAACATCTCTCCGCGCTCCTGAATGCCCCAGATCGCGTACGCAACCGAAACGCCGGGGCGGTCCGCCACGAGCGCACCCGTGAGGCGCATGGCCATGTCGCCGGCGTATTCCGTCCAGCCTTCGAGCAGCGAATGGATCAGGGCGGTGCCGCGCGTATCGGTGAGAAGCTGGCCGCGCAGGCCGATCAAGCCGCGCGAGGGAATGCTGAACTCCATGCGCACGCGGCCGGAATGGTGGTTGACCATCTTCTTCATTTCGCC
>DATJRU010000132.1:0-19397 GCA_035504455.1 Vulcanimicrobiaceae bacterium | reverse complement strand
CAGACAGCGATGCCCGAGCTTCCGGAAGTCGAAACCGTCGCGCGCGGATTGCGTGAAGCGCTGCCCGGCCGGCGCATCCTGGAAGTGCGCCTCGGCAAGACCGACTTCATCGAAAATCCGGCGGCGCTCGAAACCCATTTGCTGGGCGCGCGCGTCAAGGCCGTGGATCGCCACGGCAAATTCCTGCGCGTCGATCTGGAGTCGACCGGCCACGACGCAAAACCTCTTGCCCTCCTGATTCACCTCGGCATGACCGGCCAAATCGTGGTGGGATCGCCGGACGCGCCGATTGCGCCGCACACGCACGTTTTCTTCGCGCTCGACGACGGCAAGGAATTCCGTTACACGGATATTCGCCGCTTCGGCGTCATGCGGCTGCTGGCAGATGGCGCAAAGGAGAAAGCGTTCGCGGCGCTGGGCATCGACGCGCTCGTCGCGACCCAGGAGCAGTTCGCGGCGGCGCTACGCGACAGGCGCGCGCGGATCAAGGCGGTGCTACTCGATCAGGGTATTCTCGCCGGGCTGGGCAACATCTACGTCGACGAAAGCCTGTGGCGTGCGCGGATTCATCCGATGCGCCTCGCGGCAACGCTCAAGCGGGACGAAGTTCGCCGGCTGTATCGCGCGGTCCGCGACGTGCTGAACGAGGCGATCCGCCTGCGAGGCTCGTCGGTCTCGGATTACGTGGACTCGGAGGGCCGCCGCGGAGAATTCCAGGCGCGCCACCGGGTCTACCAGCGCGAGGGCAAGAAATGCTTCCGCTGTAGAGCGAAGATCCGGCGCGCGATTGTTGCGGGGCGGAGTTCGCACTTTTGTCCCCGGTGCCAGCAAGCGCCACGTAAGGCAGCCCGCCGGAAGAGAGATTCTGCGCGGCAGGTGAGGCGTGGCGGGTTGTAGGTGCCAGCAAGGCCTCCGCAAAACTCCGGGCCGGGCAACGTCTAGACCTACCACCTGGCGCCTATTCGGCGGAGGGCTGCGCGGGTTCGGGCATGTAGAGGCCAGCTTTCGCGGGCAATCCGGCGCGCTCGAATTGGATCGTGGTGTGCGTGATCTGGAAATCGCTGGCGAGCACCTCGCGGATGCAGCTAAGGATTTTTTCGCTGGCGTCCATGTGCATGTCGGGGATCCGGACGTGGCAGGAGAGGGCGTTCAATTCGTCGCCGAGCGTCCAGACGTGGATGTCGTGCACTTCCTGGACGCCTTCGACGCGCAGCAGCGCCGCAGCCACGTCCTCGAGGCGCAGTTGGCGCGGCATGCCTTCGAGAAGAATGTGCCCGCTCTCGCGCAGAATTCCGGTGCCGGACCAGAGCACCATCGCGCCGATCGCCACGCCAAGCAACGGATCGATCCACTGCGCTCCCGTCGACCGTACGATCAGCGCGCCCACCAGAATCGCCACATTCGATAGCGCGTCGCCGAGATTGTGAATCCACACGGTGCGGACGTTGAGGTCGCCGCGCCCGCGATGGACGGAAAGCGTGATGCCGCCGTTGATCGCGAGGGCCAGCAGCGAAACCCAGATCATCGCGCCGGTGTGCACCGCGACGGGCTCGCGGAATCGCTCGATCGATTCGCCGATCACAAAGAGCGCCGCGAGCGCGAGCACGATCGCGTTCACGAATGCCGCAAGAATCCCGGCGCGATGGTAGCCGTAGGTTTTCTCGGGGGTCGGCGGGCGCTTGGCCCAGCGCGTGGCCAGCCAGGAAATCACGAGCGTCGGCACGTCGGTGAGGTTGTGCACCGCGTCGCTGATCAGCGCGATCGAATGGCCGGCATACCCCGCTGCAAGCTCGGCCGCGACGAGCACAAATGTGGCGACCACCGCCGCGCCGAGAATGCTGGTCGCCGCGTCGCCCAAACCGTGCGCGTGCATGTGGCTGTGCCCATGGCCATGCCCGTGGTGCTCGTGGCGATGGGTGTGCGGCGGCTCCGCTTCGCCGTGGACATGCATGTGCATCGAGTGAATTCTACCCGTGGAATCGGCTCAGCGCACCGGCTAGTCTCTATTGTGTTCGGCAACCGATACGCCCGTGCCCGGGCGACCAATAAATGAGCAACGGTTTGCCTCGCAATTGATTGGCGCCGATCATCCCGAACTCCTCAAAACGACTGTCGTTGCTGTTGGCCAGATTGTCGCCAACGACAAAGAAGAAACCGGGCGGCACCTTTGTCGGCTTGAAGCGCGGTAGTTCGTCGCTTGACGGCTGTAGAACGGGCTTTCCACACACGGACCTCGAAGGCAAAGGGACTCCGTTTACGAGCACTTCGTTGTGAGGTCCCGGCTCCACGACGTCTCCCGCCGTTCCGACCACTCGTTTGATGAATAAAGTCTGTTCGTTGCTTAGCACGACGATGTCTCCACGGCGTGGCATGGCCGACTCGTATGCACCCATATCAGCCACGATTCGTTCGTTCGCACAAATCGCGGGACACATCGATCCGGACGGAACTCTGTATGCCCGCAGATACGGATATCGAGTCACGAGTAGCTCGACGGTCGGAAACGTCACGAACAGAGCTGACAAGGCGAGGATCCAGCCCGCACCCACAATCCACCAAAAGCCACGGGACCTTCGCCACGTCCTCCGGCTGCCCGCAGCTCGACGTCGCCCTTGCGATTCAACGGTCTCCATTGGTCCTGAAGATTTCCCCTGTGCCAACGTTTTACACTACCCCGAGGTCCGGCAGGATTTCCAGATTGCATGTGGCCTCTGCGGATGCTAGCTGGCGACACCGAATGCCCGAGAGTCGCTGCCGGGTGGCGCGGAACGTGACCCGAGTACGGATAAGACGCGCCAATCCGAATCGGATTTGACTCGCGTGCAAAGGGCCACCTAACATCGAATAGTTCCTAGCTCTTGGGGGATTTCAGGGGAAGGCGTTCAGGCGTCGCAGTTCGCCCTGGGATGACGCAAAACACAGCCAAGTTGGTCTTCTGGGGGGTCCGCGGCTCTACGCCGACGCTCGAGCGCGACACATGGCGCTACGGCGGGAACACGGCTTGCCTCGAATTTCTCGCGCCGGGTGGCGCGCGCTTCATCCTCGACTGCGGCACCGGCCTGCGGATGCTCGGCAACAAGCTGCGCTCGCCGAATAACCACTGGGCCGAGGCGCACGAAGCCATCGACGCGCACGTCCTGGTGACGCACTACCACTGGGACCACATCCAGGGATTGCCGTTCTTTCAACCGTTCTTCGAGGTACAGAACCGCTTCCATTTCTGCAGCTTCGAGTCGGAATCGCTGGGGCGCCACAGCCTGCGGCAAGTGCTGGAGGCGCAGCTTGCCAAGCCGTACTTCCCCATCGACGTGACAACGATGAAGTCGATGCGCACGTTCCGCGAAGTGACGGGCGGCGAAGAATGGGAAGTCGAAGGAACGCGCATCCGCACCGCTTGGCTCAATCATCCTCAAGGCTGCCTCGGCTACCGACTCGATACGTCGGCCGGATCGGTGGTCTACGCCACCGACAACGAACCCGGCGTGCCGGAACTCGACGAAAGCCTGCGCCAGCTCGCCGAAGGCGCGGACGTGCTGATCTACGACGCGCAATATTCGCCCGAGCAGCTTGCGACGAATCGCAAAGGCTGGGGCCATTCGAGCTGGCTCGAAGGAGTGAAAATCGCGCGCGAGACGAAAGTCGGGCACCTCGTGCTTTTCCACCACGATCCCGATTCTTCAAGCCGCACGATTGATGGTTTTCTCTCCGCCGCGAGGCAGGAGTTCCCGGGGACGTGGGCGGCGATGGAAGGGATGGCCATCCATCTCAGCGATCGTGGCGTCGACCTGAAGCTGCCGGATGCGCGGCTTGGGCAGCGCCGCCGCCTGCGTTTTACGGCGACCGTGAGCGGCCTGTGCGACGACGGCAAGGTTTTCGAGGAAAAGGCCGTGGTGCGCGACCTCAGCATCCAGGGCGCGTATTTGTACCTGCACTCCAGGCCGCGGCTGCAGTCCGAATTGCGCGTGGTGATCGAGGCGACCGGCGACGAATCGCATTCGAGCGTGCTTTCTCTGCGCGGAGCGGTGGTCTACTGCGAAGGCGGGCGCGAGAAGAATCAGAATGGCGTGGGCGTGGTATTCGTCGAAGACGCGGGACTCGAAACGCCGCGCGACTAGGTCCGCATTTGTAGCGCTGGCCTTCGACCGGCGTTCTTCTTTCGAGGAATCGTACAGCGAGAGGAGCCGCGGGACGGCGGCGATACGCCCTAATCGCCTTCAGGTTCTGGCAGCGCGGCGAGCTGCGCTTCGATATCGGCGAGCGCGCGATTGAGCTGTTCGGTGTAGCGTGGATTGCCGCTGGCTTTCAGGTTTTGCTGGACGCGCACGCGCGAAAGGATCAGCACTTCCCTCTGGCGGTGAAGCTCGATCTGCGCGGCGGTCAACTGGCGCTTCTGCTTGCTCTTGCCTTCTTTGCCTTGTTTCGCTTCGTTGTTGGTTGGAGCTGCCGCTTCCGACTGCTGGACCTGATCCTCCACCGCTTTGCTTTCCCATCCCCGGGCCATGCACCCATTCTAGGGCAGGCGCGGGCTTCGCGCGGCATGCTTTTTTGCACTTTGTTTCGCGTTGGCGAATAGGGTCTTTTTCGCTCCTATGTCGCTCTTGCGGGATTACCCCAGCAGAACGCGGACGTGATGCAGTTTGCCGTCGTCGACGAGCGGGATGCCGGACACGCCCACGAAGCGCCGGCCTTCCATTTCGGTCATCACGACGCCGCGCGCCACGCTCGACGGGTTATCGACGCGGATCTGGTAGGTGGCCGAATGATAGCGGAAGCGAAGCGTGTAGCCCGGCCAATTCCGCGGAATGCACGGATCGATGAAGAGCGTCGTGCCCTTGAGACGAAAGCCGAGCATCCACTCAACGCCCGCGCGATACATCCATCCGGCGGCGCCCGTATACCAGGTCCAGCCGCCGCGGCCCACGTGCGGCGGCTCGCCGTAGACGTCACCGGCCATCACGTACGGCTCCACTTTGTAACGCTGCACGCCCGCGCGCGTGCTGGCGCGGCGAATCGGATTGAGCATGCGGAAAAGCTCGCCGGCCTTGTCGCCGTCGCCGAGCGCGGCGAACGCGATCAGCGCCCACACGGACGCGTGCGTATATTGGCCGCCGTTTTCGCGAATGCCCGGGACGTAGCCCTTAATATAGCCCGGATCGAGTGGCGTCTTGTCGAACGGCGGAGTGAGCAGCCGGACAACGCCATCGGGGCGCACTACGAGCAGGTGATCCACCGCCGCCATCGCTCGCGTCGCGCGGCCTCGTTCCGCCGCGCCGCTGATCACGCCCCAAGACTGCGCGATCGAGTCGATGCGGCACTCGGCGTTCTCCGCCGAGCCGATGGGCGTGCCGTCGTCGAAAAACGCGCGGCGGTACCATTCGCCGTCCCAGCCCTCGCGTTCGAGCGCCACTTTCAGAGCGTTCGCGTGCAGCCGCCAAGCCTCGGCGCGCTCGTGCTCGCCGCGCGCGTCCGCGATGCGCGAGAATTTCGTGAGCACGTCGATCAGGAACCACCCGAGCCACACGCTTTCGCCCTGCCCGCGCAGCCCGACGCGATTCATTCCGTCGTTCCAATCGCCCGTGCCGATCAAAGGAAGGCCGTGCCGCCCCACGGCGAGGCTGCGATCGATCGCGCGCGCGCAGTGCTCGAAGATCGAGGCGCGTGTTTCGGAGACGCGAGGCTCGAAGTACGATTCGTTCTGCCCGTCCGCCAGCGAATCGCCCTCGAGAAATGGAACGCGGTCGTCGAGGATGCCCATGTCGTCCGTGGTCTCGACCACGTAGTTGACGACGTAAGGCAGCCACAGCAAATCGTCGGAAATGCGAGTGCGGATGCCGCGTCCGGAGGGCGGGTGCCACCAGTGCTGGACGTCGCCGTCCGCGAACTGGCGGGCCGCGGCGCGAAGAATTTGCTCGCGGGCGACGTCGCGCTTCGTCACCGTCACGGCCATCACATCCTGGAGCTGATCGCGGAATCCATACGCGCCGCTCAACTGGTAAAACGCGGCTCGCGCCCACACGCGGCAGGAAAGCGTCTGGTACAGGAGCCAGCGATTGAGCAGCAGATCCATTTCCGGATCGGGCGTTTCGACCTGCACGCCGGAGAGGATATCGTTCCAGCGGTCGGCGGCGAGCGCGAGAACTTTTTCTATGTCGGCGGCGCGGTAGCGTTCGACGAGCTCGCGGGCCTGCTCGCTCGACTCGCCCTGTCCGAGCAGAAACACGATCTCCACCCGCGCGCCGGGACGCAGCTCGACCGATGTTTGCAGCGCCGCGCATGGATCGAGGCAGGGTCCCGTGTTGCCGGAAAGTTGGCCGCCGCGCGCGAGCGCCGCGGGATACGAAACCGAGCCGTTGCGGCCCAGAAATTCCCTGCGGTCGCAGGTGTGCGAGGTTTGTTTTCCACCGAGATCGGCGAAGGCGACGCGCCCGCCAAACTCGCCGCGCCAGGCGCTACGCGCGAAGATGGCGCGAGATTGTGAATCGAAGTCCGAAACGATGTGCGGCGCTGTAGCGGCGCGGGAGCTGCCGAGCACCCATTCCGTGTAGGCGGTGATCGAAATCCGGCGGACGCGCCCCGAGTCGTTCTGCAGCGTGAGCCGCGAAATCTTGACCGGGTCCTCGCGCGGAACGAATTGCACGAGATCGGCAAGGATCCCATGCGACCCGTGCTGGAATTTCGAGTAGCCCTGGCCGTGCCGCGCGACGTAGGTTGCCGTCTCGTCGCGAATCGGCAGCGCCGTCGGCGTCCAAATCTCGCCGGTGGCTTCGTCGCGCAGGTAGATGGCTTCGCCGGGCGCTTCGGTGACGTGGTCGTTGGACCACGGTGTGAGCTGGTTTTCGTGACTATTCACCGACCAAGTGAAGCCGGCGCCGGAATCCGAAACGAGAAAACCGAAGGAAGAATTGGCGATCACGTTGACCCACGGCTCGGGCGTGCGCAAGCCTTCCGCCAGCGTGATCACGTATTCCCGCCCATCGGACGAAAATCCGCCGAATCCATTGAAGTGAAGCAGCGGCTCGCGCGGCAGGGGCACGTTCATCGACCGGCCGCTATGCGCGGGCCTTGGCAACGGCGCGGGCATCGGCGGCCGCTGCTGCGCCCGCCTCACCTGGTCGGATAGAGGGCCGCGGCGGCTGAATAGGACGACGCGCGCGATGCACTGGAGCTGGTCGCGAATCTCGGCGGTGATCAAATCCGTGCGCAGCAGAAAAATCTTTCCGCTCACGCTAGTCGAATCGGGCGACGAGCGGTGCTGCGACGTCCGCACCAGCGCTTCGAGCGCGCCCTGCAGCTCCTGGATGTACGAGGCAGCCTTCTCGTTCAGAATCACGATGTCGACGGAGAGATTCTTGTTGCGCCAGTATTCGTGCGCGCGCAAAAGCTGCCTCACGATGTCCACGTCGTCCGGATCGTCGATGCGCACCAGGACGATCGGCAAATCGCCGGAAATTCCCTGCCCCCACAGTGACGAAATTTCGAGCGGCGTGCGGCTCAGCGCGTCCGAGCTTGGGCGCAGCGCCGCGTCGGAATAGAGCACGGCGTTCGCCAGCCGCTGAAAGAGGTGCGCCTCGTCGGGATCGATGCCGAGGTGGTGGAGCTGCACCTGCGCGTGCGTCCACGCAAGAGTCTGCGTTCGCTCCCACACGGAGGGGTCGCGGTATTTGTCCGCTAGGTCGAGCGCCTGATCGCGCGTCGCCGCAATCATCGTCGCAAACGTGAGCCGCACCGTGCTGCCCGCGGGCACGTGCACCGTGCGCCGCAGGCTCAGGATCGGGTCAAGCACCGAGCCCGTCGAGCGCGAAAGCGGAGCCCCTTCCATCACGGCGGCCGGCTCGCGAACCGAGTGCCCGCGGCCGAGGAACTTCGCGCGATCCGTCTCGTACTGCAAGTCGCCCTTGCATTCGCCCTCGACCGTAACCGTATGCGCCGCGAACACGCTCGTCTCGCCCGACGACCGTTTGCGCCGTGTGGCGAGGAGCGCGCCCAGAGCGGGAACGAACTCCGTTTCGACGAAGAGATTCGCGAAGGCCGGATGGGCGACGTCGGCGGCCTGCGCGATAAGCGCCATCTCGGCGTACGAGGTCACCTGGATGTCGCGCGCGCGCGAACCGGTGTTGGTGATCGTCAGGCGGCGCACTTCCGCATCGTCTTCGGACGATACGACGACCTCGAGCGTCGTCTTCATCGAGCGGTCGTGGCGCGTGAATTCCGCGCGGTCCTCGTAGAACGAAACCGAGTAGTCATCGGGCTCCGCGCACACCGGCTGGTAGCCCGCGGACCAGACGTAGCCCGACTGCTCGTCGCGCAGATAAATGTAGGGGCCCCAGCAATCTAGCGTTGAGTCCTCGCGCCATCGCGTGACAGCGATATCCTGCCAGCGGCTGTAGCCCGAGCCGGCCGACGTGAGCATTACCGAGTAGCGTGCGTTGGAGAGAAGCTGCGTCCGCGGCACGGCGTCGTGCGGCGTATCGAATTCGCGCACCACCGGCGGCACGAGCTCGCGGACGTTCGCCGCCGCCGAAACTTCCTCGGCGCGCGGCCTCGCGACGAGCACCTCCCGCGGCGTCCGCTCCTGCAACAGCAGCTCGGACGCCTTGACCGACGGCTCCGTGTGAAAGCGCTTGCGCATGGCGCCGTCGGTGAGCGCATTCGCGAAGGACAGCAGCGACATACCCTGGTGATGCGCCATGTATGTGCGGACGATCGCGACGCTCTGCCCCTCGGGCAATCGCGAGCGCGTGTAATCGAGCGCTTCGTAGAATCCGTAGTGGCCTTTGCCTCCGGCCGCCGCCATGCGTTCGAGATTGCGCACCGCCGCCGGCGGATCGACCATCGCCGCGAGCGCCGTCGCGTACGGCGCGATCACGAGTTCCTGGCTGAGCCCGCGCTTGAGTCCCAGCCCCGGCACGCCAAACGCCTGATACTGATACGTCAGGTCGATATCGCGCGCGCTGAACGCACACTCGGAGATTCCCCAGGGCACTCCTCGTTCCTCGCCGTATTCGATCTGCCGGTGAACGACGAGCTCGTATGTCTGGCTGAGCAGGCTGCCCTCGGGCGATTTCATCAGCAGGTCCGGCATCAGGTACTCGAACATCGACCCCGACCACGAGACGAGCGCGGAGCCTCGGCCGACCGGCGTGAGCGCGCGCGTCAGGTGAAACCAGTGCTCGACGGGAAGGTCGCCCTTCGCGATGGCCACAAAACTCGCGAGCCGCGCTTCGGACGCCAGCAGGTCGTAGCAGGCCTCGTCGAGCATACCCTCCGCGACGCGATAGCCGATCGAGAGGAGCTTGCGCGTGCGGTCGTAGAGAAACGTGAAGTCCATGGCGTCGGCCATGCTTTCGGCCGTATCCGCGATGGCCGCGAGCCGGCGCACCAATCCGGCCGCCTCGATCGACGCGCTTTGCAGCGCTCCGGTAAGCGAGTCGATTCGCTCCAGTATTTCCGCGTCGGCGGAGGGATCGCCCGAAAGATGGTCGCGCAGCCTGGCGAGCTCCTCGCGCGCCGCGTCAAAGCGCTCTGGAGCATCCGCCAGCGCAGGCGCCGCGGGGAAAAGCGGCTGCAGCGCGGTCCACTCCGGCGCTTGCTCGGCGGGGCGCCTCGCCATCTCCAGCACATGCGACGATTTCAGGCGCGTCCAGGGAAGAAACGTCCGCGCGTCGCGTGCATGGCTCTCCAGGCATGCCCGCGCAGCCTCCGCCCACGTTCGCATTTCGGAGCTTGCCGCGTCGCCGCGTCCTTGCGCGAAGGCCTCAGCCATATCCGCGAGCGTATCGACGCGCTCGGCGATTTCGCCGAAAAGCCTGGACCATGCCGTCGCGCTCACCGGCTCCATTTCCACGCAGGCAGCGAGCGCATCGACGGCATCGGCGATCTGCTTGCGCGTCACCGTTCCACTGCGCGGCTCATCCGGAACCGCTGCCAGCGATTCGCGCAGAAGACGGATCGCGTCGTCAACACCGGCCCGCATCTTGCCTCCGCCGAGCGATCCGCGCGTGAGTTCGCGGCAGCCGTTCGCGAGGGCGATCAATTCGCCCGCCATGTTGCCGCTGTCGACCGACGAAACGTACTTCGGATCGAGGGGCTGAAGGGTGCTGGTGCTATACCAGTTGTAGAAATGACCGCGAAATTGCTCGAGCTGGCGCAGCGTGGCGAGTGCTGCTTCGAGCCGCTCCACGGTTTCCCACGTGCCGATCCAGCCCAGGTCGTGCGCCGAAAGCACGGTCAGCAGCGACAGGCCCATGTTCGTCGGCGACGTGCGGTGCGCCACGACCGGGTTCGGGTCCTCCTGGAAATTATCCGGAGGCAGCCAGTGATCGGCAGCCGTGACGAACGTCTCGAAAAAGCGCCACGTGCGCCGCGAGATGGAACGCAGCGCGAGCGCATCCTCCGAAGACAAAATCTTCGCGGTTGGCGGAGGTGGCGGCAGGCTGATCGTCCGCGCCACCACCGGCGACGCCGCCCACAGCAGCAGGAACGGCAGAGCGACCGGCATGGCATGAGGACTCGCAACCGCGATGATCGCGAACGCGCCGAGAGCGAGCGCCACCGTGCCCGCCATCCGCTGATACATATGCGCGATGTTAAGGTCGAGCCGATGCCGGGCGTGTGCGGCGGTCACCCACTCGAGCAGGTTCTTGCGCGTGACCAGCAGGCGCGCGAGCGTGCGCACGATCGCGTCGGACATGAGCCACGCCTGATACGCGAGAAACGTGACGCTCAGCCCGATTTGCGATGCGCCAAGCGAGGCATCCGACAGCACGTCGCGTATATAGCTGCGCTTCGAAATCCCGCCCGGCCGCGGAACGATCCCCGCGAGAAAAGGCAGCAGCGGCGGAACCGCGATGGTCGCCAGAATGAACCGCGTCCACAGCCACGGCGACTCATTCGGGACGATCCAGCCCAAGAGCATCGTGAGGAACATGCACGGAGCCGAGAGGCTGCGCCGGAGATTGTCGATCATCTTCCAGCGGCCGACGACCGGAATGCGCGGCCGCCGGCGGCCGTCCTTCGTGCGTGCGCCGAATCCCAATATCCATGGCAGCAGCTGCCAGTCGCCGCGAACCCAGCGGTGCTGGCGCATCGCGGCGTTTTCGTAGTGCGAGGGGTACTCCTCGAACAACTCGATATCCGTGCCAAGCGCGCAGCGGACGAAAACGCCCTCGAGCAGGTCGTGGCTCAAAAGCGTGTTCTCTTCCACGCGCCCGCCGAGCGCCGCGTTGAAGGCGTCGACGTCGTAGATTCCCTTTCCCGTGAACGAACCTTCCTGGAAAAGATCCTGGTACACGTCCGAAACAGCGGAGGCGTACGGGTCGATGCCGGCGGGTCCTGCGAAAATCTTTTGAAACGCCGAGCCCTGGCCATCTCCAGGCAGCGTGTGATTCACGCGCGGCTGGACGAGGCCGTAGCCGTTGACGATGCGTCCTTCGGCTGCGTTGAACGACGGCCGATTGAGCGGATGCGCCATCGTGCCCACGAGCCGCGCGACGCCCCCGCGCGGAATTCGCGTATCCGCGTCCAGCGTGACCACGTAGCGCACGCCGGGCACCGGCTGCGGCGGCCGCCCGCCCACTGGAATGAACGTGGTCTCCGTCGAGCCGCGCAGAAACTGGTTCAGCTCTTCGAGCTTCCCGCGCTTCCGCTCCCAGCCCATCCATTTCTGCTGCGACTCATTCCACATCCGTTTGCGGTGAAAGACGAAAAAGCGTTCGCCGCCGCCCTGCGCAGGACCATGGCGCGCGTTGAGGTCTGCGATGCCTTCGGCCATCACCGCCACGAGTTCGTCGTCGCCCGGCATCGCCTGCTCCGGTGCGTCGACCCAATCCGTAAGGAGCGCAAATCGCAGATCGCCTTCTGAATTGCCGAGGTAGTGAATTTCGAGGCGCGCGACGTGTTCTTTCACGTCCTCGACGGAGGAAAGCAAAATTGGCACGACGACCATCGTCCGCAAATGCTCGGGCACGCCCGCTTTCAGTTCCAACCGAGGCAGCGTGCGCGGATCGAAAAGATCGGTGACCACGCGATTGATCAGCGAAATCGCCAGATCGGACGCGGGAATCGCCGCAAGGATGCCGAGCACGACGAGAATCCAGGTAGAGACGCCCAGCTCATGCGCGCGAAGCAGCGGAAACGCGAGTACGATCGCCGTGAGCAGCGCGATGCTGCCGAGATACCCCTGCACGGCGCCGCGGACGTAAAGGCGCAGCAGGCGCCGCCTCCACGGCATGCGGAATCCCAGCTCGCGTTCGAAGGCGATGCGTCCCTGCGAAATCAGGTAGAAGCCGGGATCGGCGCGCCGGTAGGCATCGGCGGAATCCGGGGAGTGATTCGTGCCGTCCGGTGCGGCGAGCCGCGCCCGCTCGGCGGCCTTGCGCGCCACTTCGGTCTCGGAGCGTTTCGAGCCGCGCGCCAGATCCTCGATCGCGTGCCGATACGAATCGCGCGTGGCAAACTCCATCTCATCGAAGTTCGTCGCCTCGCGAAGAATCGCGTCCACCGGGCTGGTGCTCTCAAAAAAGGTGTGCCAGTCCCACGACGAGGTCAGCCGCATGCTGGTGATGATGTTGCGCACCGTGACAGTGGTCGCGGCCTGCTCCTGGTGCTCGGCGCGCACGATCTCATCGGAAGTAGTGCCCTGCGCGGCCAGCCGCTCGTCGAGCCAGCGCAAAATCGGCCCTACCTTCGGATCGAGGTCGCGCAGACGCTGCACGAGCTGCACGGCGAACGCCCGCTGCAGCGGCTTCTTGTCAAACTCGCGAAGCGCGGTTTGCGCATCGACTGGCGCGTTCGTTCCCGTGCCGAGCAGCCTGTCCGCCAGCTCATCGGCTTCGCGGCGCGCCTCGCGGCTGTGGACGATCAGTTCCGCCACGCGCCGCAGGTTTTCGACGAGCACGATGCGCAGCGTGATCGCCACGGCCCAGAGCTCGCCGATCGTCAGTTCCTGCACGCGCTGGTAGGCGTTCACGAAACGGCGAAGCGCTTCGGGATCGAGGCGGCTGTCCGTGTGTGCCACGAAGCCCCAGGCGATACCGTACACGCGCGGATAGCCTTCGAGATGGCCCGACGCGAGCTTGGGCAACTCGCGGTAGTAGCCGGCCGGCAAATCGTCGCGAATCTCGCGGAGCTGCTCTTCAACGATGAAAAAATTGTCGACCAGCCACTCGGCGGCCGGCGTGATGGTGTGCTCCTGCTGGACGGCGCGCGCGATCGCGCGGTAATACTCGAGCAGCAGCCGCCCATTTTCGGCGGCGCGAGGAATCAGCGGCCGCCCGGCGCGCCGGTCGTCGGTGACGAGCTGAGCCGCGGCCAGGCTTTCGGCGTGCTGTTCGAGGCGCTCGATGCTGAAAAGTTCGGCGCGGATCGGCTCTTGAGGTTCTTGAACCGCCGGGCTTACGGTCGAGCTCGGAGTCATGGACAGGAATACTCTGTGCGGACTGGCATCTTATTGTACCTGTATCTTTCGTGTTGTCCTACCGGCGCCGCTGAAAGACTTCGCGAAACTCGGGAAAGGGCCGTGCATTCGTTCGATTGCGTTGAGGTTCGGGGAGGTCTTGGCCTTCGGGCGGGAAAGGGCCGTTCGACATCAAACGGCCCTCTGTCTTGGCGGGCGCACGAAGGGAACAACTAGACGCAGGCACCGAGGAATGAACGTGAGAAGTTCGAAACGGTGCGCGATCGCCGCATCAGGTGCGGCCGGCTCGCTTTGCCCGCGCCTCCCTGTGCTCTTCTGCTTTCAGGTTCTTCACGAATTCGTCCGCTTGTTCTTCCGCGACTTCCCTGGCGATCCCGTAGTGTTCTTGAATTTTTCCGACGAGTTGCTGGCGCTTGCCATCGATCACGTCCAGATCGTCGTCCGTGAGCTTGCCCCACTTCTCTTTGACCTGCCCCTTCGTCTGTTTCCACTTGCCTTGGACTTGGTCCCAGTTCATTTGGCCCTCCGTTAACTGCGGGCGTTGGAGTGTTCGCCGCAGCCATAGGAAAACACGAGCGGCCATCCGCGCGGAATACAACGGAATACTGACTTGAAGGCGCACGATCACGTACGCGAATGGGTTTGTGGAAAAAGCTCAGGTGGCGAAAAACGGCTGCGACTGGCTGAGGCTGGCCACTGCGGGAATCAGGTAGCGGTTCGAATCCGATTTGAGAACGCAGCCCTGCGCCCCCGCGCGCTGCACCACCTTCGTCATTTGCGGGAAATAATGCAGGGTCAAAATCAGAATCTGTGTTTCGGGAAACGCGGAGTGGATCTCGCGCGTCGCTTCCAGCCCGCTCATGTTGGGCATGCTCAAATCCATCACAACGATGTCGGGATGCAGCTCGCGCGTCTTGTCGATCGCTTCAAGGCCGTCGGACGCTTCGCCGCATACTCGCCATCCCGGATGGGATTCGAGCAGCATCCGAACCGCGCCGCGAATCGGCGTTTGATCGTCGACAATCAAAATCCGTAATGGGGTTTGGGAATCCATAAGCGATCTGCCGGTAAGCACGCTCGCGAGCCGAACGGCGGACGTCACCCAAAGCCCGCGCGGCCCGGTACCGGTCGCTATAAACTATCATCTCAGTTTCGGCCGCGGCTGCGCTGATTTTTTCAGCGCGGCCATTCCTTATCAGGAACGCCGAACTCGTTTCCCTTCGCCGCATCTCACTTCGCGAGCGAAGTTCTGGCAAGGAGGAGGAAGAATCGGCCCAGCCCGCAAGCCTTGATTTCTCTCAAGGCCCCTCGACTCCTCCCCTCCTTGCGCCTAGCGGAAATCTCTCTCCGCAGCCCGATCATCGCGGAAACCTATTGGCGCGCCCATACAGGTAAATCGTTAGAGCAGCGCGGGATATGCTGTACCGGTTTTAGTACGCGGCCTTTGCATTCGCGATAACAGGGTCGCAGTGTCGCTAACTGGAAGACAAGGCTCAGGTTACGAAGACGCGCGCCAAGCGGCTCAGCCAAGAGCAAAAGAAACGATTGCCATCGCCGCCACCACCGCCGTTTCCGTGCGCAGGATGTTGTCGCCGAGCGAGACCTCGATGAATCCCGCGCGGGCGGCGGCGGCCATTTCCTCGTCGGTCCAGCCGCCCTCGGGCCCGATCGCGAGCGTCGCCGGCGAGCACGAACGCGGATTCACGGAGCCCGCCGCCCCCAGGGCCTCGCGAATCGAGGGCGCTTCGCGCCGCTCGGACAGAAATATCTTCGTCGCAGCGCTCGATTCGGCGAATGCTTTCTCAGGCCGCGCCACTGCGGCAATCGAAGGCGGCCCTAGCCGGCGCGACTGCTGCGCTGACTCCGCGAGAATCTTCTCCCAGCGCGAACGCCGCTTCACTGCCGCCGCGATCAGCGCCTTGTCCGTGCGTGCGGCAGCCAACGGGACGATCTCTCGCGCCCCGAGCTCCGATGCTTTTTCCAGGCACCACTCGAACCGGTCGAATTTCACCAGCGAAATCAGCAGGTCGATCTGCAAGGAGGGTTCACGCGCGGTCACCGGCTCGACCAGCGCGAAGTCGATGCGGCTGTCGCCGCGCTTCGAGAGAGCCACGCTCTCGACGCGCGCAAGCCACACCGCGTGTCCGTCGCTCAGCTCGTAGAGCTGCCCGGGCTCGGCGCGCAGCACGCGCCCCAGGTGTTCCGCGGTATCGCCGCGCAAAACAGCCGATTGCGAGTCAAATTGTTCGACGAAAAAGCGCCGCCGCATCGAGGTGGGTTCAGGTTTGAACGTAGCGCCGGGCGCTTCAGCCCGGCAGTTGCCTTTCCGCGCGAGCGGGCTAGCCGAAAATATCCTTCACCTTATCGAAGAAGCTCGACGACCGCTCGGCCGGTTTGTTCTCGACCTTCAAGGTCTGCCCGAGTTGCTCGAACAGCCGCTTCTGGTCGCGCGAAAGCTTCGATGGGATCACGACGTGAATATTCACGTAGAGATCGCCCTTGCCGCCATGCGGATTCGGAAGACCGTGGGCCTTTAGACGGAAAATCTGTCCCGACTCGGTGCCCTCGGGAATTTCGAGCGCCTCTTCCCCGCGCAGCGTGGGAACTTTGATCTTCGCTCCAAGCGCCGCCTGAGGAATGCTCACCGGAATCGTGCAGTAGAGATCGGCGCCGCGCCGCTCGAAGAACGAATGCTCCTTCACGTCGAGAAAAATATAAAGATCGCCCGCGGGACCGCCGTTCGTCCCCGGCTCGCCCTGTCCGGTCATGCGCAGCCGCGTTCCCGTTTCGACTCCCGCCGGAACCGGCACCTCGAGTGTGCGCTCGCGTTCGACGCGCCCCTGCCCTCTGCAATCGACGCAGGCCTCGCGAATCACCTGGCCGGCGCCCTGGCAAGCCGGGCATGTGCGCGTAATCGAAAAGAATCCCTGCTGATACGACATCTGCCCTCGGCCGCCGCACGTCTGGCACGTGGTCAAGCCGCCGCTCCCAGGCTTCGCGCCTGTCCCCGCGCAGGTTTCGCAGTTTTCGCGGCGCGCCAGCCGAATCTTCGCGGTGACGCCCGCCGCCGCATCCGCGAAAGAGAGCGACAGGTCGTAACGCAAATCCGCGCCGCGCTGGCCGCGCGTGCCGCGGCCTCTGCGCGCTCCGGCTCCGCCAAATACCTGCTCGAAACCGAAAAGATCGCCGAGGATGTCCTGGAATTCCTCGAAGATCGTCGCGTTGAAACCGCCACTTCCGTCGAAGCCGCGGTTACCCAGGCCGGCATGGCCGAAGCGGTCGTAGGTCGCGCGTTTCTGCGCATCCGAAAGAACGCTGTAGGCCTCCGTCGCCTGCCGGAAATTCTCTTCCGCCTCGGGACTCTTCTCCTGATTGCGGTCCGGATGCCACTTCAGCGCGGCCTTGCGATACGCGGACTTGATCTGGTCCGGCGAAGCGTCGCGCGCCACGCCGAGCACTTCGTAGTAGTCGACTTGTTTCCCTGTTGGCATTTCTTCCTTCGCTTGCTGGAAATCTTAGTTGTCGCGCCGCACGGCGTGAGCGGACCGTCCTTCGGGAGCGCTCGCCACGCGCACCATGGCTGGCCGCAATACCCTCTCGTGAAACAGATACCCGGGCTGCAGCTCGTCGATCACCACTCCATCCGGCTGCTCGGAAGTTTCCACGGTCTCGATCGCATGATGAAAGTGCGGGTTGAATTCCTTGCCGACCGATTCAACGCGCTTCAGACCCTGCTTCGCCAGAGCATCCCAAAGCTGCTTGCGGATCAGCTCGAAGCCTTTGCGATACTCGGCGTTCGCTCCGTCGCCGGAACCCGCCAGCGCGCGGTCGAACGCATCGAGCACCGGCAGTATGTGCTCGACCAGCGATTCCGCTCCGCGGTGCCGCTCCTGATGCCGCTCTTTTTCGACGCGCTTGCGAAAATTCTCGAAATCCGCCTGCCGCCGGACGAGCGTATCCATCAGCTCCTGTTTTTCGAGAAGCAGCTTCTGAATCTGCTCGTCGAACGACGCCACCGGGCCGCCCTCCTGCCTCGCCGCGCCCACCGCCGCGGGATCGGCCGGCTCTCCGCCAGTCTCCGCCGGCCCAGCCGAAAACACAACCTCCGGCTCGTGTTTCTTCCCTTCCTTGTCCCGATTGTTGTGCGACGACACGAACTAACTCTCCTCTTCCCCGTCCGAAAAAAATTGAGCCATGAAGGCCACGGCCGTGATCACGCGCTCGTAGTGCATGCGCATGGGCGCAAGAATGCCCAGCGTCCCTTGCACCTGATCCTTGGATGAATACGACGCGGAAACCAGCGCGAGATGCTTTCCAGCATTCGACATCTGATCGAGGCCCAGCTCCACGTGAACGGGCTCAGGCGCCTCGATGCAGCCGCTCAAAAGCGCGATCAGCCGGTCCTTCTCTTCGATCGCCTCGAGCAGCTCCCGCAATTGGTCCTGGCTCGTGAACTCGACCGAAGCCGCAAAATTCGCCGCGCCTTCCACGTAGACCCTGCGCTCGGCGCCGTCGGCCAGTATCGAAGGATCGCAGAGCAACAGCGCGTCGTTGGCGATGCGGCCATACTGCTCGCGGTCGCGCTCCACCTGCGTGCGAAGATCGGCGCGCATGGCTTCGAGCGTCCAGCCCACGTAGTGCCGGTTCACGTACGCGGCGATGTGATCGAGGTCCGCCTGCTGGAATGGGCGCTCAGGACGAATCAGCTTGTCGCGCGTCACGCCGCCCGTGCTCACCAGCACCACCAGCACGCGGTTGTCCGGCACCAGCAGAAACCGCACGTGCTCGACAACGCTCTTGGCCAGCGGCGGCGATATGAAAATCCCCAGCCCGCGCGACACTGCCGACAGCACGTGGCTCGCCCGCTCCATCACGGCTTCCGGCGTCTTCGCCGCTTCGAGCTCGCGCCGGATCCACTGTCGGTCCTCGGGACTGGCCGTCGCCTGCGCCGTCACCTGCTCCACGAAAAACCGGTACGCCGCTGCCGTGGGCACGCGTCCCGCGGAGGTATGCGGCTGGTAGAGGTAGCCCTCTTCCTCGAGATCGGCCATCACGTTGCGAACCGTCGCCGGGCTCAGCGGCTCGATGTGCCGCCGCGCCACGCTGCGCGAAGACACCGGTTCGCCCGTCTCGATGTAGGTGCGCACCACATCGCTCAGAATCTGTTGATGCCGTTTTTGTTGCAGGACTGTCGGACTCATGCGTCCTTGTGAGCCTCTCCTGCCGTCGCCGGTCACACCCAATGACCCGAGAGGAACAGCGAGTGTGCGCTGCTAACCTAAATCTTAATCGCCGCAAACTTTCGCGTCAACTTTGCCGCCGCTTGGCCCCGCGAAAGACGAACCATGGCTTCGCCTTCGAAGCGCTCGCGGAAACGTCCGCCGAAAATGAAACGGGCACAATCGCATCGGATTGTGCCCGGTCGTCGCAGACGGAAATGGGAGAGGAAGGTCAGTCCGGCGGCAGAGCCGCGGCTTCCGGCATCTGGAGCTTGGCTTTTGCGAGGGCGCGAACGATATTCAATTCGACCACCTGCTCGGAAGTATTACGCACCGTCGCAAGTTCGCTCACCAGGAGATACTTCGCGCGTTCGAGCATCTTTTTTTCGCGGAAGGAAAGCGGCTTCGTGCGGCTCAGGGCGACAAGCCCCTTCAGCACGGCGGCGACTTCCATCAACGAGCCTGTGCGCATGCGGTCTGAGTTTTCTTTGAAACGGTGTTTCCAATCGTGGTGGGAAGCGGAGCGGCCTTTTTCCAGATACGAAATTACCGCGCCGGCCTGGTTGGAGCGGATCACGGGGCGCAAACCCACGCTCTCGATGTTGGCTTGTGGCACCATCACTTTCAAGCCGCTCGAGAGAATCCGCAACATGTAAAAGCGTTCTGATTTTCCGTCTACGTAGCCGTAACTGATTTGTTCGATGAGCCCGACGCCATGGTTCGGATAGACGACTTTTTCGCCTAGCTTGAAATCCATAAGTCGA
>DATJRU010000131.1:0-17270 GCA_035504455.1 Vulcanimicrobiaceae bacterium | reverse complement strand
GGAGACGCACGAAGCGCTCCTCACCGATCCGGATACCGGCAGCCTTTTCACTTTCACGATGCTCGACAACACGGTGACTCAAGTGACGTTGCCGAGTACGGGACAACCGGGCAGCGGCGCACCGCTCGACGAAGCGGGATTTGGCGCGGCGGCAGCAAGCCCGCTCGAAGACGTGGGGATCGCGGTGAACGCGAACTCCACGGCCAAGGTGATCGATCTCGCCAGCGGAGTCGTCTTGCAAACGATTGGGGGCCTGGGAACTTCTACGATGGCGCAGGGAGTGGCGGTTGATCCCGTGACGAATGAAGCCGTAGTGATCAATCATGAAGACGGCACCGTGACGATCGTCTCCCTGGGATCGACGATCGACCCGCTGCAAATCACGGAGGCGAGTCCAGCGATCGTCTTCGGCGGGCCGGGAGCGGCAAATACGACGCTGACGATCGTCGGAAGTGGATTCGTTGGGACGTCGGAGGTTCTGCTGGATGGCACTGCCCTGCCGGCGGGCGATGTGAATGTGGTAAGCGCTCGAAAGATCATCGCGACGGTGCCGGGAACGATGCTCGACTCTCCGCGGCGGTACATCGTGCAGGTGCGAACCGGGGCAGCAGGCGGCGCGGTGTCGAACGTGACCGATCTGAGCGTGATCCAGGCAATCCCCGTGGGATTGATGCCCGCCGGTGTTGCCGTGGATACGGAGCGCGATGCAGCCATCGTGACGAACTCGGGGGACGGCACCGCTTCGATCGTTTCGCTGACGCCCGTCAGCACCGAGTCGCCGCTTTCTCTGGGCAACATCGGGGCGGTAGGCTCGCCTGTTCTGGTCGGAACCACACCCGAAGGGGTCGCAGTCTGGTCGCGGCAAGGGCTGGCGGTGGTCGCCAACAACGGGAGCAACAACGCGTCGGTGGTCGACATGACGGGAGAGCAGACGCCGGTCACGGTCGACGTGTGCACCAGTTCGGGCTGCTCGGGTCCCACGGGCGTGGCAGTGAATCCGGACACTGGACAAGCGCTCGTTACGAGCACGAATCCCACGAGCCCGGTGAGCACGGGGAGCGTCAGCATCTTCAGTTTGCCGGCGACCAGTTCGACTGCATCCAGTTCGCTCAATGTGGACCACGATCCGGTGTCCGCGGCTGTCGATCCGAACCTCGGCTACGCGGCGATCGCGACCGCGTCGCAGGCCAGCAGCATCGATTTCATCAACTTGACGACGCTAGGGACTGCGGGCAGCATCAACTCGTCGAATTCGTCGGCGTCGCTCGAGAACCCCAGCTCCATCGTGTTCGATCCCGTGAATCAGGTGTTCCTCGCGGCGAATAGCCTGCTCAACAACGTGCTCATCGTCGACCCGACCTCTTTCGTGGCGACGCCCGTGAATGTGGGGATCGCGCCGACGTCGCTCGACTACAACTACCAGACGAGCACGCTGGTGACGGCGAACTCTCCGAGCGGCACGCTGTCCGTGCTGGATTACGTGTGCCCGCCGAACGCCGGCGCCGCACCCTGCGAAGGACCGAAAGTTCGCACCGTGCTCGGGTTGGGCGGCACGCAGACCTCGCCGCTGATCCTCGGCGCGAATGCGGTGGCGATCGATCCGAAGCTTAACCTGGCGGTGCTGGCTGACCCGGACAACAGCCGTGTGCTACTGGTTCCCTTGCCGCATTAGAAATATCCGGGCCATACAACCCGAATACGATTGACCGTGCTCCAACATGGCGGCTATAATCCCCGGTTTGCGTTGGCCGGAATTTTCTCTATATCTGAATGAGGAGTGAGAATGAAGATTCGAGCAACGATTTTGGGCCTGGGTCTGATCATGTTGACGCCCGGCCTGCGGGCGCAGTCGGCGGCGGCGCCGAGCAAGATCGGCGTGATCAACATGCAGGCGGCCATTACGAGCACGGCGGAAGGCAAGCAGGCGGGAGCGCAACTCCAGTCGCAGTTCGCGCCCCGGCAAGCGGAGCTTCAGAATATGCAGAAGCAGATTGAGGACGACCAGAGCCGCCTTCGCACTGGACAATCGACTCTGAGCGACGAGGAACAGGCGCGGCTGACCCGCGAATACACCGTTTTGACGCGGACGCTTCAGCGCAAGAGCCAGGAAGACCAGGACGACTTCAACGACGCGCAGCAGGATCTGATCAACAGAATCGGCCGCAAGATGGTCGACGTGCTGGACAAGTACGCCAAAGAAGGCGGCTTCGCCGTGGTGCTCGACAGCTCTTCGCAGCAGACGCCGATCATCTACGAAGCGAACCAGATCGACATCACGCAGGACATCATCCGGCTGTACGACCAGGCCTATCCGGTGAAGGAGACGGCAGCGCCTTCAAGGCCGTCAACGACGCCGCGATCCACGACTCCGAAACCGCAGAACTAAGTTGGCGTTTCCGAATCTCTCGAAGGCCCCGCGAACATGCGGGGCCTTTTGTTTTGGACGCGCGGTTTGTCGGGCCGAGTCGCTTGGGCTATCATGAATCGGACCTGAAACGGCCGTTGGCAATCATCCATCGCGAGAGCGAAAGAGGAGGACGGGCATGGCGATTTCGGTGGGGGCGGAAGCTCCGGATTTTTCGCTGAAAGATCAGAACCAGAAAGACGTGAAGCTTTCCGATTTCCGGGGCAAGAAGAACGTGGTGATCGTCTTCTACCCGCTCGATTGGAGTCCCGTCTGCACGAACGAACATGCTTGCTTCGTCAACGACCTCAAGCGCTTCGAACAGCTCGACGCGCAGGTGCTGGGCTTGAGCGTCGATAGCGTGTGGTCGCACAAGGCTTTCGCCGACAAGATGGGCATCCACTATCCGCTGCTCGCCGATTTCCAGCCGCGCGGCGCCGTGGGCGACAAGTTCGGGGTGTACCTTGCGGACAAGGGAATCACGGGGCGCGCCATTGCCGTGGTGGACCGCGGCGGCAAGCTCGCGTGGTTCAAGAACTACGACATTCCAAGCGTGCCGGACGTGAAGGAAGTGGCCGACGCGATCGCCAAGTTGCAGTAGCCGCCTTTTGCAGCCGGGCAGCGCCGTTCAGGGCTTGAGCGATTTCGCTACCTGGACGGTTGCGGCCGGGCGCGATGAAGATGGCTTCGCCGCGAACGTCCGAACGTAATCCACGACGTCCCACCGCTCTTCCACCGTAAGTTTGTCCCCGAACTCGGGCATCGGATGATGCCCTTTTGTGACTTCGGCGAAAATCTCGCCGTCCGTCAACCCGCTCATTTTCCTTGCGTCGGTAAAATCGCCCGGCGCGGTCGAAAGCTCGGCAGCCTTTTCGCCCTTGCCATCACCCTTGGCGCCGTGGCAACTCTGGCAGTGCTGCTGGTAGATCTGGCTGCCCTCGGCGATCGCTTCGGCGCTCGGCGGCACCGGATTTTTCACGTTGCGTTCTTTGGCCCGGATGTTCCACTGGACGACGGCGTAGGCGGTCAGTCCGACGGCAACCGCGAAGAATACAGAGATCACGATGAAGAATGTGGCGTTGCTTTGCTTTTTTGGTTCGCTTGGCACGTCAGTAGGGCGCGCTCACCGCGCGGTAGACGGAGACGACCACGAGAATCAGCATCACGACCACGTAGATTCGCAAGCCCCATAGCAGCACTCGAACTCCCAGCGAAAGATTGCGCGGGCCAAAACGCGATTGCCGCTTTGCGGCCACTACCTGATCGGCCTCGAGCAGCGACAAAACCACTTCCGGATCTTTCAGATTAAGGTGCGTCACCGTTTTGGCGGCGAGATTCTTTTCGTACGGAATGGGGACTTCCTCTTCTGATGTCACTCGCGTCCTCGCAATGTGCCTTCGGTCGTCCAAAATCCACGCATCCAGTTTAGCCGCCGAGCCATTTCGGGAAAACAGTTGCCAAACCGAAACCAAGCCCCGCGATCACCAGCAGAATCGTGACGGCCACGCCCGCGATGTTTGCCCACGCGCCGTTCACCTGGTCGCCCATCACTTCCCTGTCGTTGACCAGGAGCAAGAGGAAGGCCAATGCGGGCGGCATCGCAAGAACGGCGATCACGTTGACTGTCAGCACGATGAACTCGAGCGGAGATCGCGGGATCAGAACCAGCGCCGCCGCCGCGCACGCGGAACCAAGCAGCGTGAGATAGAACGGCCAAGCGTCGCGAATCGGACGGTTCAAACTGTGCCCGGTTTGCAGCACTTCTCCGAACGCGTAGGCGGACGAAGTCGAAATCGTGATGGCCGCGACGATTCCCGCCTCGAAAATCCCCAGCGCGAAAAGCGACGCGCCTAGATCGCCAATCCAAGGCTCGAGCGCCTCGGCAAACTGAGCGCCCTGGAAATCGTTGGCGCTGATGCCGTGATGGAAAAGGGGCGTCGTGGCAAGAATCGCGGCGATGGCGAAAATAGAGGCGAGGATCACGCCGAGCATGGTGTCGAAACGCCCCGCGTTCACGTCGCGCGGCTGCATGCCTTTATCCACGACGGCACTCTGCTGGAAGAAAAGCATCCAGGGCGTCACGGTGGCGCCGATATCCGCGAGGATGAGCAGCAAGATGTCGTAACCGCTGCCCGTGGGAAGCGGCTTCCAGGTGAGGAGCGACTGGGCAGTGGCGTGCCAATCCGGATGCGCGAGCAGCGCCGCAGGGACAAACAGGCCGTTGAAAATGGCGAGGCCCATGGTGATGCGTTCCCACGTCCAGTAGCGGCCCGTCGCGATCGCGGCGACCACGATGAGCAGCGAGCCTCCCACGGCGACGCTCGGGCGAATGCCGAAGAAGCCGAGGCCCGCGCGTACGCCGATGAATTCCGTTACGAGCGTGAGGAAATTTCCGAGCACCAGGTCGGCCATCGAGAAAAATCCCCAGAAGCGCCCGAAGCGGTCGAAGATCAACTCCGCGTGGCCGCGGTGAGTCACGGCGCCGAGCCGCACCGTCATTTCCTGGACGACGTATCCCATCAAGAACGTGAGAATCACGAAGGGAACAAAGAATCCAATTCCAAAGCGCGCGCCCGTGGCCGAATAGGAAAGCATGCTCGGCGCGTCGTTCTCGCCGAGAAATACCAGCACACCCGGGCCGATGAGCAGCCAAAGCACCCCGAAGCCGCCGAAAAACCTGGAACCGTGGCCTTTCCATCGGGCGCGCGCCACTTCCCAGCGATCGCGCGCGCGGTCCACGTCTTCGTGGGTGACAAGCCCGGCAAGCGCGCCGGCGGACGGCGATGCGGCGGCGGATTCCGTGGTCGGATGCGCCGGGCGATAACTCGGATCGTGCGGCGGCTTGGTCGGCGCGTCCATCAGGTTAACTGCAATAAACCTCCCATATAAACTATGCTTAATATAGGCGGCGCGTCAATTATACAAATGCAGGGCATGTCCTTGGAGCGAAACGCCGGAGGCGGCGATCTATGCTTTGCTATAGTAGTTGAGAGTCCGGATCGCAGCGATCAGGGAGAGAGCGAATGGCCGACGCGCCGAAACCGCAACAGCAAATGCAGATCAAAGCCGACGAAAAGGAGCTGCTCGGCCAGTACTCGAACCTCGCGGTGATTCATCACAATGCGGAAGAGTTCACGCTGAATTTCGTCTACATGTTCCCTACGGTGCCGCAGGGCAAGCTGGTGGCGAGCCTGATTGTGAGCCCGATGCACGCGAAGCGGTTGCTTCGCGCCTTGCAGGAAAATGTGTCGCGGTACGAATCGCAGTTCGGAACGATTCCCGAGGGCCCCGGGCCGGGAGCGCCGCCCAACGTCGGGTTCGTTCAGTAGGAATTTGCGGCCGGATTCTTCTTAGTTCAGCTGGCCCACGACCCACGTGCCGGACGGCTCCAGGAGTTCGAGCCCGATCGCGAAACCCGCCTCGGGCGCCGGCTTGCAGTACGCGACGCGCGCGATCGAATGGAACGTGCCGGCCACCGTGGTGATCGTCAGGCGGTCGTTGGTCTTCCACCGCCGGGCGCTCAATACTCGCACGCCGCGCGAACTCACATTTTCAGTGAAAGTCGTTTCCTTGCCGGGAATCGCCGCGTGACCCGCGATCTGAACGCTGATTTCCATGGGCATCCGCGGTTCGCGGCGTGGAGTGGTGAAGTGCTTTGGGGTCCCTATGCTGAGCGCCATGTCCCACCTTTCCGCTTAGAGGCAAGCGACGACTTGGCTTAAACGCAGTTTCTTTTCTCCCCGTCCCTTCATCTGGTAGAGCCCGCGGTCCGCAGCACCCAAAAGCTGTTCGATGGAAACGCCGTCTTCCGGATACACGGCCAAGCCCACGCTGACGGAAATCAGCGGGTCCTCGCCGTCGTTGATGATTTCTTGGCAGATGCGCTCGGCGGCCTGCTCCGCTTCCTGCTTGGCTGCCTCGGGCAGCACCAGGGCGAACTCATCGCCGCCATACCGAGCCGGCGTGTCGATGGCCCGGCTGCCCCCGCGAAGCGCGGCGCCCACGCGTTTGATGGCGCGACTGCCCGTGAGGTGACCGTACTTGTCGTTAATTTTTTTCAAGCCGTCGAGGTCGAAAAGCAGGACCGCGAACTTGCGGCCGGTACGCCGCGAACGCTGGATTTCGTTCTCGAGCACGTCGAGCAGTTGGCGATGGTTCGCCAAGCCCGTCAGCGAATCCGAGATCGCCAGGCGGCTGATCTGATCGAAGAGATGCGCGTTGTCGATGAGCGTGCCGCCGAGCACCACCGCGTAGCTCGCGACCATCAGGACGTGAGCGAACATGTACGCTGCGTCAAGCACGCGCTGCGACTGGCTGATCGCGATGTGGCAGAGGACGTTCATCGCCGCCGCGATAAAGAGCGCGCGGTCGAGCGCGGCATTCGCGCGGCTTAGGCGGCGTCCATAGGCCAGGGTGGCGATCAGGTAAATCGCTGCCGGCAGCAGGTCCCACGGGCGCGGAATGAGCGCCCCCGGCTGGATCTTCGGGGAATGCGGCAGCATGAAATAAAAGACGCTGGTGAGGTACGCGACCGCACCTACCGTCAGGGTGACTCCGGCGATCTCTTTGCCCGGATCGCGCGAGACCGGGATGCGGCTTTCGACCACCAGCGCGGCAATCAGCAAAATACCGAGCAACGTGCGCCCGGCAAGCCAGGCGAGCGAAATCTCGTAGCCGGCAGAGGGCGTGACCAGCATGCCCCGATAGAACGAAAAGCTTGTGGCGGCCTCGATGAGGCCGGCAATCACGAATCCAAAGGCCAGAATCAGAGAGATGCGGTCGTGCGCGCCCCGGAACCGCAGCATGGCGTTTGCGGCAAAGGTAAAGGCAATGAGACTGCCGGCCATGTCGAGGTAGGAACCGAGAAGCGGGTCAGCCTGGTAGCTGGAATGGCGCAGCGCGACCAACAGGACGCAGTACACCACGGCCCCGACCGTCCCCGAAAGGCCGAGTCGAACCCAGACGATCTCGCGCAGTTTCCCCCTGCGGTCCACAAATGCCCCCAGAAAACGTACACCAGCCCGTTGCTAAGACCTGCAACTCCGGGGCCGATCCATTGATTAGTTCTGGTACTACGTAAGTGCTTTACCTACAGCTCGAAAGAGGGGCCTACAGCTCCAGCAGTTACCGGCAGAGGCTCGCTCCCGGGGCCTGGGCGGGGCAGAAACGTTACAGGACCGAGCGCTTTTTACCCAAATCTAACTATGCCTTCGGCGTTACGGGCGGCAGATCGAAGGCGTGAATAACGCTCTGGAAGTTGACCTTCTTGTGCGAGCCGTCGCAAAACGGCTTCGTTTCGGAATGGCCGCAGCGGCAGAGGGCGGCATTCGGCCTGCCGCCTAGCCCGAACGCCTTCCCTTCCGCGTCAACGATTTCGAAGTCTCCCTCGACCTTCACCGAACCGTCATTGCGAACCGTCAGCTTCGTTGCGGCCATTCAAACCTCCGAGGGAGTTTCGATCAGTATTTTGGAACGGACGGATCGACTTCGTCCGACCAGGCGAGAATACCACCTTTCAAGTTCCATATCTTGCGGAAGCCCGCCTTTTGCAGGAACTGGACGGCTTCGGCGGAGCGCTTTCCGCTGCGGCAGTGCGCGACGATTTCGCGCGAGCTGTCGAGCTCGTTGACGCGTCGCGCCAGCTCGCCGAGCGGAATCAGGTGCCCATCGATGTTGCAGATCTGGTATTCGTGCGGCTCCCGCACGTCGAGAATGTAGAGATCGTCGCCGCGGTCGAGCCGCGCCTTCAGGTCGCGCGGAGTGATCTCCGGAACGTTGGTCGCTGTCACTGGGGCCTCCTCGCCGCGAATTCCGCAGAATTCGGCGTAATCGATGAGTTTCGTTTGCGTCGGGTGCGTGCCGCAGACCGGGCAATCCGGATTCTTCCGGAGCTTCAGCTCGCGGAATTTCATAGCCAGCGCGTCGAAGAGCAACAAACGGCCGACTAGCGGTTCGCCCTTGCCGATGATGAGCTTCAACGTTTCCGCGGCCTGGATGGTGCCCACGATTCCCGGCAGCACGCCGAGCACGCCGCCTTCGGCGCACGATGGCACGAGGCCGGGCGGAGGCGGCTCGGGATACAAGCAGCGGTAGCACGGGCCGTCCGGGTAACCGAAGATCGTGATCTGCCCTTCGAAGCGGAAAATCGAGCCGTAAACGTTGGGCTTGCCGAGGATCACGCATGCGTCGTTCACCAGATAGCGCGTCGGGAAATTGTCCGTACCGTCGACGACGATGTCGTAGTCCTTCAGAATATCGAGCGCGTTCTCGCTCGAGAGATGCGTCTCGAACGTATCGATCCGGATGTCGGGATTCAGATTGCGCAGGCGATCGGCCGCGGCCTGGATTTTCGGCTTGCCGACGTCGCTCGTGCCGAAGAGCACCTGGCGCTGCAAATTCGTCGAATCGACGACATCAAAATCCACCAGGCCGATTCGGCCCACGCCCGCCGCCGCAAGGTACAAGCCAAGAGGCGCGCCGAGCCCGCCCGTCCCGATGCACAGGACTTTAGCCTGCTTGAGCTTGAGCTGCCCGTCCATGCCCACCTCGGGCATGATCAGGTGGCGGCTGTAGCGCATCACCTCTTCTTTGGAAAGCGACACTCTGGGCTTCTCGTCTCCAGGAGATGGCGCGGCGATTCCTATTTTTGTTGCCATGGAAAACTCCTCTTTTGCGCGGGCTAAATTCGCGAGCCGCCCGCGATCGACGGCACGATGCTGATCGTGTCGCCTTCGCGCACTTGCGTCTGATCCTTCTGAAGGTATCGGATATCTTCGTCGTTCACGTAGACGTTGACAAAGCTCCGCAGGCGCCCATCATCCGAGAAAAGGTGCTTCTTCAATTCGCCAAACGTGCCCGTGAGAGCCGTGAGCGCCTCCGCGACCGTTTTCGCCTGCACCTCGACGCTCTCCTGCTTTCCTGCGTACGCCCGCAGGGGCGTCGGAATGATTACCTTGACTGCCATTCACTTCCTCCTGTGGTATCGGGCTGCCTCGCCGGGATTAGATGCTCGAGGTATGCGCGATGATCTCGATGGCTTCCGGGTCGTATCCGGCCCGGTCGTCGTGCAGCCGCCAGGACGTGGTGTCCTCGGGCTCGCCTTTCTGAACGCTGACAATGATATAGCTGTACCAGGGCCACGCGTGGTCGCGATCGTATTCGCTGGGGCGCGCCGGCGCGTCCGGGTGCGAATGATACCACCCGATCAGGTCGAGTTTCTTCTCGCGGGCCGTCTTTTCGGCCAGCCGGACATCATCAGGCGTGACCTCGAAGCGGTTGCGGGGTGAATCATCGCGACGGTTGGCCAGCGGCAGCAGGTCGATCACTTCGCGGGCGCTGTCGGCGTCGCGGCCGAGCAACGCGCCGCAGCACTCGTGCGGATAGGTCTCGACGCCGTGCGCGTGGATCCGGCGCAACATCTCGTCCCGCACCTTCAGGGGCGCGACGCTCATTCTTCGCTCCAGAATCGATCGGTCAAGTACTTCTCTCCCGAGTCCGGGAATACGGTGACGATCACCGCGTGCTCTCCCTTTGGCAGGCGCCGCGCCACGTCGAGCGACGCCCAAAGCGCCGCGCCGGCGCTCACGCCGACGAGGATTCCCTCTTCGCGCGCGAGACGGCGGGCCATTTCCTGCGCATCTTCCGTGCGAGCTTCGATGTTTTCGTCGGCAAGATTCGGATCGTAGATCGCGGGCACCAAGTTGGTGGGCATATGCTTCAGCCCTTCAAGACCATGGAAGCCGGAATCGGGCTGCATGCTAATGCAGCGAATCCCGGGATTCAACTCTTTGAGGCGCCGCGTCGTGCCGACGAAAGTCCCGCTGGTGCCGAGGCCGGCGACGAAATGCGTGATGCGGCCCTGCGTCTGCTCCCAGATTTCCGGAGCTGTGGTGGTGTAGTGCGCCGCGGGATTGGCCGGGTTGCTGTACTGATCGGGGTAAAAGTATTTGTCGGGGTCGGCATTGTAAACTTCGCGCACGCGGCGAATCGCGCCGTCGGTGGCTTCGTCGCCGGGCGTGTAGACGATCTCGACGCCGTACGCCGCGAGGATTTGCTTCCGCTCGGGCGAAGCGCTCGAGGGGAGGCACAACTTCACCTTGTAGCCAAGCGCAGCGCCGATCATGGCGTAGGCGATGCCTGTGTTGCCGCTGGTCGCGTCGATAATCACTTTGCCCGGCCGCAGGGCGCCTCTGCGTTCCCCGTCGCGGATCATCGAATAAGCCGGGCGGTCCTTCACTGAACCGCCGGGATTGAACCATTCGGCTTTGGCGTAGATCTCGACGTTAGCATATTCCTGGCCGGTGCGAGCAAAACGGATCAGCGGCGTATTGCCGATCTTGTCGAGCAGGCGCTCGCCTAGCTGGCCGTCTGCGCCGGGCGCAGCGGGTGATACCAGCGGTTTGTTGGCTGCCGTCAAATTCAGTTCCATCCTGTTTTGAGGTAGCTGCCGCAGAGTCGCCTGGTGGCCCGGTAGAACTCGCGGATACAGTTAATTCGATTCAGTTTAGCAGATTAGGATTCACGTTTGCACGAGACGGAAGCGGCTGGATGGCGCCCGTTATCGCCCTGTGAGGGCCTTGACTAGAAGCTTGTTCTCCGAACAATTCCCGGTGCGGACCGCGCGGAGCATTTGCGCCATCCCTTGCTCGGCCGTGGCGCGATCCGGTTTGCCGCTGAACCACGCGCCCACGAGATAGCGGAAGAGCTTCTCCCAGGCTTCGGGCATCGCGATGGCCTCGACCACCGGATGACCGTTGCCGAGGTCGATCCGCTTCCACGGCCAGACGGCCCAGCCAATGCGGTTGTCTTCCGTCAACCGCACCATCTGCGCTTGCCAGTCGAAGGTCTCCTCTCCGAATTCGCCCAACCAAAGAGGAACGTGCGTCGAGTCGCGGAGCTTCAGGAACGGCTCCAGCGCCTTCCCGTTCGGCGTGCGCCACGCGGCGTTGAGCAGCGAATATTCGTGGAACTCATACATCAGGTTCGGGTCGCCCGGCAGGGGGAAGAACGAAAAATCGTGCGCGTAGGTGTCGCCCTCGAGAATGATCATGTGATCCGGGTCAACCGCGCGGATCGCCGCGATGATCGAAAGGTAGAGGTCCACGAGATTTTGCTTCGCTACGCCGGAGGGCAGCGCGGGCTCATTCAGCAAATCGTATCCGCCGACGGAACTCGCCTTCGCGTAACGCGCGGCAAGGGCGCGCCAAAGTTCCACGGTCATCTTTTGATTCGCACGCGCATTGGGCCCCTGCCACAGCTGCGCACGGGTGTCGTCCGAAGGCACATCCGAAACGGTCGACACGGGATTCTGTCCGCCGGGCGCGGCGTGCAGATCGAGGATCACGTAGATGCCGTTTTCGGCGCCCCAGGCGATTGCGTGGTCGACCGGCGCGAGCGCAGCGTCATCGAGAGCGATCGAGCCGCCCGGCGGCGAGGCGACGATATTCTTGTAGTTGAGCGGCAGCCGAACGCAATTGAAGCCCTGCTCTTTGAGACGAGCGAAATCCTCGCGCGTGATGAATGCGTCTTCCCATTGTCGCCAGAAGGCCTGCGCGTTCGCCGGCCCGACAAGTTCGGCGAGCTTTTGCTTCAGTTCAGACGGAGACCGCGTCAGCCCTCGCAGCGCCCTTCCGATCAGGTACGGTTCCGGCTCGAGCCACGGGCTCAGATTCACGCAGCGCAACGGAACGGGCGCGCCTTCCGCGTTCACGACAGCCCCGTTGGCGGCGTGCAGCATGACGTTCCCGCTAACCTGTGCGCGCGACAACGGCGTCGCAACAGAAAGTAGCACAAGGACGGCGGCAAGCGTATCGGCAATACGCATCACGGATGCTCCGAGGCCAGTCTAGCGTACGGCGCCGCGGTCAGTAGGGCGCGATCTTCTTTCCGATTCGAAAAGGTGACACTCCAAGGAATCGGCAAGCCGTTTGATCGGGAGATTGACTTATTGAGATATTCTGTCGGGTTCCAGGAAGACTCACGTGGATTACGAATCGAAATGCCCTGTGACCGGCAAGCGTAAATACGCCACCGAAGGCGAAGCTCTGGCCACTGCCGCGTACCAGATCGCCAGCACCAACGCGCCAAAGGACCTTCGCGCCTACGTGTGCTCCTGGTGCCGCGCCTGGCATCTGACGAAAAATGCAGGCAAGCCACGCAAAGATCGCCGCTGATCCGTCACTTTTTTCGCTTCTGTCCTGAACCGCAAGAGAATAGGATGCGCTCGGAATAAGTTGGTACGGCACCTTTGCCCGAGAGGACTGCATTCGGGGTGGACACCATGAAAATTTCGAGAGCGATTGGGATTTCACTGGCGCTTGGGGCAGCGTTGCTATTGCCGGCCCGGCAAGCGCCCGCGCAGCAGCCTTTGCCACGCGACGGCTTTCCGGTAGGGCCGAGGGCGCACATTGACAGCTTCACGGTGAGTCCCGGCGCCATTCAGCCGGGGCAATCCGCCACGCTGGCATGGTCGGTGGTCAACGCGGACCGCGTCACGCTCGATCCGGGCACGGGCATCGTGGCGACGCGCGACACCGTCATGGTGACCCCGCATGTCACCACCACGTACACCCTTCGCGTCATGGCTCCTGGAGGCAAGGTCGCCGACACGCGATCGGTGACGCTCGTCGTGGCGGGCACAATTCCCGCGCCCGTTTCGGCTGAGCCCTCCGCGGACGACTCGCTGGCGAACAAGCCGGTGCCGCGAATGCCCGACGGTCACCCCGATCTCAACGGAATCTATATCGCGCCCTATCACTCGATCCACACCGTCGGCGAAATCAAGCTGAAACCGGGCGCGGAAAAATATCACGTCGGGCCCGAGTACACTTTCTCGCTCGGCGAGCACTGCCTGCCGCGCGGCGTGCCGGACGTGATCGGCGAGCCCTACCCCATACAGATTGTCCAGAATTCGTTCGAAGTGGTGTTGCTGTACGAGGCAGGCGAATACTTTCGCGTGATCCCGACGGACGGCCGCGATCATCCGAAGGATCTCGATCCTACCTGGATGGGCAATTCCGTGGGTCACTGGGAAGGCGACACGCTGGTAGTCGACGCGATCGGGTTCAACGACAAAGTGTCTGTCGGCGAATACCGGCATACAACCGCGTATCACGTGGTCGAACGCTTCGAGCGCACCGCCTACGACACGCTGAAATACTCGGCGACGATCGACGATCCCAACGTCTTCGCCGCGCCGTGGACCGAGGTCGGCACGTTCACGCTGCATCCCGAATGGTATCTGCAGGAATATATCTGCGACGAGAACAACAAAGACTACGAGAAACTGTTTCAAATGAAATAAGTTGCGTCCGTCCCTCCTTCGTGACGCCGGTCACGCTGAGGCGTGAGTCCAATCACCGATTTTTGGTACGCGTGGTCCTACAACGGACGTGAAGAAGGGGGACCGCCAAAGGAAATGAGCGGTAAGGTCGCCGGAGAAAGAAAAAACGGATCGGCCGCCGGCTCTACCTCAAGGCACCGAAAAGAGGCTTGACCTTGGCGGGTCGAAAAACCTTCTCGCGTGATACGGCGGCGAGACCTGAAGCACAGGTAAAGCGCCAAACTGCTCCGACGCACCGGCCATCGGGCCGGAAATGGCTTGGGTCTTGCCGCTGCCTCCGATAGAAGTTGACCGCCGCGGTGTGGCGGGAGGAGGAGTTATGAGGAATCTGTACGAAGAGCTGTTCGGTTTCCGTCGTGAATTCGACGAGTTGTTCAATCGGTTCTTGGCCGGCAAGCCCTGGACAGAGCGAGCCGCCCTGCCTGCGTTGACGCCCACATTCACAAAGGAAATCAATTTCACCCCAGCAGTGGAAACCTACGTCGACAAGGAAGCCAAGAAGTATGTGTGCCGCGTGGTCCTGCCGGGCATCGAGCCAAAGGAAGTGCAAGTCCACGCGCAGGGAAATCTGCTCACGATTCACGGCGAGAGGAAGTTCACCCGCACCGCGAAGGAAGTTGAGCCGATCGAGCAGGAAGTTGCGTATGGAATGTTCGAGAGGACACTCACGCTGCCCGAAGGCGTGACTGCCGACAAACTGACCGCCGAGTATACGAACGGCGTGCTCGAAATCACCGCACCGGTCGCCGTGGCAGCCCTGCCGCGGAAGATCGAAATCAAGACGATTGCACCAGCCGCAGCGAAGCACGCTGTCGCCGCGTAGGCAGCAAGCAGGAGAAACAAAACGGCCCGGAACGAACCAAGTTCCGGGCCATTTCTTTTTGCGCGCCGGTATCGAAACTACGAGAGCAAATCCATCGCCCGCGAAATCTGCTCGGGCGTGTTGTAAAGGTACGGAGAGATTCGGATCGAGCCTTCGCGCAAGCTGGCGTAAACCCGATTCGCGCGCAGCTTCTCGAAAAGCGCCGGTGTTTCGTTGGGATCGCGGGCGGCGATGCAAACGTAAGGCCCGCGCCGCTCACGCTCGGCCGGCGAAGCGAGCACGCAACGGCTGCCGGGCAGGCGTTCGATGATCTGGCTCACGAGCGCGTGATTATGGTCGGCAACTGCATCGATGCCGACCGCCAGAACGAGATCGAGAGAAGCATCGAGCGCGGCCAGGTTCGTGAAGTTCGCGGTCTCGGCGGCGTCCCATCGGCGCGCGCCGGGAATTGCGCGGAGATTTTCCGTCGGCAGCCCACTGAAATTCCTCGCGCCCTCGAGAGCCATGAAGTTGAGCGGACCCGTTACGAGCCGCTCGCCGGCCTCAGGCTTTACCCAGAAAAATGCGACGCCGTAGGGTCCCAGCAGCCATTTGTATCCGCTGCCGACGATGAAGTCCGCGGCAAGATCGGTGACGGAAATAGGCATGGCGCCCGCGCACTGGCTGGCGTCGAGCAGCAACATCGCGCCAACCGCGTGGCAGGCTTCCGCCACTCGCGCCGCGTCGAGCCGCGCGCCATCATCGAATCGCACCAAGCTGGCCGAGACGAGCTTGGTCCGCGGGCCGATCGCGCGAATGTAGTCGTCGGCGGTGATGAAACGGCCGGCCGGCGAAATTACGCGGCGGGTAAGTTTGCCTGCTCGCTCGTAGGGCAGCCACGTCGAAAAATGCAGGGGAAACTCGCGCTGCCCGATCAGAACCTCATCTCCAGGCTGCCAGTCGATTCCGGCCGCGACGCTGGCCGTGCCGGCGCTCGCGCCCGTCGTGATGGCGACATCGTTCGGCTGCGCGCCGACGACTCGGGCGAGCTTGCCGCGCACGCGGTCGGGCAAGTCGAAGTGCACGCCATCGGGAATGCGGAATGGGAGCTTCTTCCACTCGAGCGCTTCCTGCGCGGCCCGAATCGATGCCAGGGGCAGCGGGCCGTGGTAGGAAACGTTCAGGTAGACTGCGTCGCCGAAGTCGGCGAACTCGGTGCGGTAATCGGTGGCTAATTTGGTGGCTTCGCTCATGCCAAAATCATAGTCCCGCGCGACGGCCGCGGGAAGATGCGCCGTGCCGCGAAATATGGACAATTTGGCCTGTGAAAGTTTGGGAACTGAGGCGCGGCGGATTGCTAGAAATGCGCGCGGAGCTCGCGAAACGCGGAAAGAATAAGCAGGCGTCCCGTGCCGCTTTCGAGTTCCGCCTTCTCGAGTTCCCACGTCGCCGAATGCGGGATGAACACGGCGTTCAGTCCCGATTGCAGCGCTGGATTGATGTCGCTGCGCGGGCTGTTGCCGACCATCCAACCGTGCGACTTCACGATCTTGAACTGGTCGATCATGCG
The DNA here is from genome assembly GCA_035504455.1 of Vulcanimicrobiaceae bacterium. Taxonomy (GTDB): domain Bacteria; phylum Acidobacteriota; class Terriglobia; order Acidiferrales; family UBA7541; genus Palsa-295. Next base: position 1,153 of record DATJRU010000131.1, on the reverse strand, counting down.
GCCGTACGTGGAGGATTCTTTTTCGAGCACGATTTCGATCGCATCAAAATAAGACTGCAATCCCGACCGCTCGACCTTCGCCGCCTGCTCCGCCGGCTCGCCCTTGGTGAGCAGGATCAGCCGGTGATGCTTCGCGAGATACGCGAGCGTTTCCGGGACGCCGTCGAGGATGTGCGGCGGCGTGTTCTCGAGCTCCTTCGCCATCCGCTCGATTTCTTTCACGATGTCGCGGCGCGCCGAATTCCCTGCCAGCTTCAGATAGGTGTCTTCGAGCGAACGCCGGAAGCTGCGCACGCCGTAGCCGTGCTGCCGGATGTTGCGGTGCTCCGTTTCGTTGAGGATGTGCCGGATGTATTCGCGCGTGTAGCCGAGATGCTCGAGCTGCGTGATGAAATCATCGATCGTCTTCTCGAAGAAGATGTTGTTTTCCCAAAGGGTGTCGTCCGCGTCGATGAGAAGGGTGTGGCGCGCCATGCCGAATCTCCAATCAAGAATCTTGCTTCAGCGGGAAAAATAAGAGAAGAGAATTCTGGTCCGCGCCGTTTGGTCGAGGTGCGCACGATGCGTAGAGCCGGGCGCGCGTTCAGGCTATTTCAACACAGAAATCACAGAGGACCTCAGAAGGCACGGAGACGCTTCGCCGATTCTCCGTGCCCCCTATGGCAGTTCTCTGTGTCCTCTGTGTTTAGGCGGATTACGAATCGTGTGCCGGAACACGATGGATGCGGTCTCGCGACGGGAAGCAGATGCCTAGGCGGTTGCGGGAAGGAACTCGTAGCGCTCGATGCGCGCCGCCACGCCGCGCCGCCCGTTGTGCGGTTCGACGCGCAGCACGCGCGCGTAGCAGCGGATGTGGACGTCGCCCGCCAGCGTGATCTGCTGCGGCAGCGTGAGGACGAACTCGATCGAGCTGCCGGTTTCGACGCTCGCCTCGATCAGGAAATACAGTCCGCGAAAGCTGACGTCGCGGGTCTCGCCCTGCTTTTCGATGACGCCCTCGCTCGCGGAAAACCGTACCTTCAACGGCAGCATCATCGAAAAACGCCGCGCCGCACGCCGGTCCACACTGTCTTCCATCAGCGTCCTCGTTTTTTTGCTCGACTGCGCCAAAGCTATCATCGCTGCCCACAGGGCGCAATGGATTTTAGGTGAT
>DATJRU010000130.1:0-6408 GCA_035504455.1 Vulcanimicrobiaceae bacterium | reverse complement strand
ATGTGCGTCCCAATAAAGTAGGAGCCCACCATGAGGAAAAAACTGTCGATGGCGATCTGCCGCGAGAGCGCCATGCGCGTTTCCGTCGAGTATTCCCGCGTCAGGACGAGAAAAATCGGCGCGCCGCCCAGCGGGTCGACGATGGGAAAGAGCGCGCTGACCACCAGGAACAGGCTCTTTATGGCTGCCGCAATCAAGGGTGTCTCCGGCCCAGCATTCTAGTCAGAATCGGACAGACGTGCTCGCATATTCTCGCGTTGCGCACACGCACACGCGCTCGCCCACCGGAATTCGATGCCGGAGCAGAGCTTTCGGTCTCAAAAGGTAGCCGCGCCAGCCCTCAGACGGTTACCGCGGATTGGGGTGATGCTCCAGATTGACCATATTCGGCGAATCCTTCTCGACGCATGGTGGCGCTTCGTCGAGGGGATCGGTGAGAGGCGTAAGCGTTCGCGGCTTCATCGTCCACGGCTTGGTGAATACCTTAGGGTCGTCGACCGTAACTTCGTAATCGATCGTGTCGCCATTGCGGGTCAAACGCTCGATCACGTGGAGCGCGTCGCTGTGAAAAAGTCCGTTGTCGCCGAGCCACGTGTCGTCGTTGAAATTGTTGGTGTCGACCACCAGCGTGTCGCCTTCCCAGTGGCCGACCGCATCGCCGAAATAAGACTCGTCCGCGTCCGTCCGATGCGGGCGGCCGTCCGTGGGTATGATGCGCCAGAAATTTCCGGCCAAATCCGAATAGAGAAACACGACCTGTCCGGGAATCTGCACGATCTGGTGCGGCGGGCCAATGCGCGGCACGCCGGGCGGCTTGCAGAAAAATCCGGGGTCGAGCTTCACCTGCTGCTCGTTGTATTCCTTCACTTTCGCAACAAGCTCAGGCTTGTAGGACGGGCTGTACATCGGCGGCAGCGGCGCAATTGCCGCGGCAAATGCCGGATCGGGTTTGTTGACGGCTTTCAAAGTATCTCCGTCCTGCTCGGCGGCGCCAAGGAACAGAAGCGGGCGATACCAGATGCCGTTGAGATTGGGATGGCCATCGGCTAAGCGCGGAGTTTTCTTCGTCGCGAGTTTTGCGATATCGGGCTGCGGATTGCTCGCGGCGGGAGACCCCTGGCCACGGGCCGGAGATGGAGTCAAGTAGAGCAGCGTCAACGCACCTGCGGTAACGATTGCGCAAGCGCTGAATGTCCGGTTCATGCCGCCTCCCTTCCTAGTGGCTGAATTCGTACGCGTGGCCATCGGCATACGTAAGCTTCAAAACCCACCCGAGCGGCTTGCCTTCGATTTTGGCGGGATGAATGAGCACGGTAACGGGCTTGCCCTCGCCCAGCATCGCCTTCGTAAGCCCGAGATTGTGATAGAAGCGGGTCGGCAAGGATTCCAGAGACCACGTGGTGACCTGGCCCTTGTCGTCCTTCACGTCGAGATAGAGATAGACGTGCGGATTCATCCAATCGACCTTTGAGATCACGCCGTTGAGCGTCATCGTGTTGTGAAGATCGAACTCGGCCGCCTGCGAATGGTGCGCGAACGCCGGCGCCGCGCCGTCCGACAAACCGGCCGATAGAATCAAGGCGATCACGAGCGCAATTCTCATGCGTTGGAACACGAGAGCCTCCGGTTGGCGTCCCCTAGTAGTCGACTGAGCGCCGCCCGGACCTCCGACGATCCCGTGCGGCGAGTGCGTGGCCCGATTTCTGGGGCGCATCTTAAGTCCAGGCGGGGCGCGAGTCAAACGCTGTGGCGCGTCTCGCAAGAACCCGCCGTTTGCCTTGGCGGCAAGCGCGTATTATGCTCGCCCGGCCCGAGCGGCGAAACGCGGTTCGCTCGACGAGCTTGGAAGGAAAGCCATGTCCAACACGTACGACGTCATCGCAATCGGAGCCGGGCACAACGGCCTCGTCGCGGCCGCCTACATGGCCGCCGCTGGGAAAAAGGTGCTCGTCCTCGAGCGCAACGAATGGTTCGGCGGCGGCGTGGTCACCGCCAAACTGACCGGCCCCGACTTCCTTCACGACCGCTTCAGCACCGGGCACATCTTCATTCAAGCCAATCCGCTGATCAAGCAGGACGAGCTCGGCCTCCTCTCGCGCTATGGCCTGAAATACATCTACCCGCAGGTTCCGTTTATCTGTGTTTTCGAAGATGGCTCGACGATCGCGCTGCATCGGGACCGCAACAAGACCTATCAGGACATCGCCCGATTCTCGAAGAAAGATGCGGAATCGTTCCTGAAATTCGCCGAGACGTCGATGCGCTATCTTCCGATGCTCTCGGCCTCGCTTTACACGCCGCCCATTCCGCTCGGCGGAATGTTCGCCATGCTCGACCAGAGCGCCGAAGGGCGCGAGATGTTCGCGCTCATGCAGAAGAGCCCCTACGACATCATTCTCGAGAATTTCGAGGACGACAAAGTACGCATGTTCTTCATGCGCATGGTCTCCGAAAATCTCACCGGCCCCGAAGAAAAGGGAACCGGCATCGGCATCTTCGTTTTTCTCGGCTTCATGGAGCAATACGGCATCGGCGTGGCCGTCGGCGGCAGCGGCTCGCTCACCGCGTCGCTCGTCCGTTGCATTCAAGATCACGGCGGCGAAGTTCGCAACAACACCTGCGTCGAAACCGTGATCGTGAAGAACGGCCGCGCCGTGGGCGTCCGCGTTGCCGGTGGCGCCGAATACCTCGCCAAAGACGCCGTCATCGGCGCGATCCATCCGCACCTGCTCGGCCGCTTTATTCCCGGACTCAACGGCAATGTCACGCGCGCCGCCGAGCGCGTCGAGCTTTCCGCGAACTCCTGCTTCACCGTTCACGCGGCGCTCCACGAGCCGCTGCGCTTCAAGGCCGGCCCGCACGTGAATCAGGCCTATTTCACAGAACTGATGCCGCCGCACATGGACGTCCTGCGCGAATTTTTCGACGCCCTGCGCTACGGCCGCATGCCCGACACATCGCTGCTGGGCTTGGTGTCGCCTTCGCAGTTCGATGCGTCGCGCTGCCCCGCCGGCAAAGCCACGCTGCACGTCTGGGACTACGTCCCCTACTCGCATCCGGACGGCGGCCCGCAGCACTGGGATCAGGCGAAAGGCGCGTTCGCGCAAACCATGCTTTCGCGCATGGCGCCCTACGTCGACAACATCACGTCCGCCAACATCATCGAGTCTGTCGCCGATAGCCCGCTTGACATCGAGCGCGCGTCGCCCAGCTTCCAGAAAGGCGACGTCCACGGCGCCGCGCCGTATCTCTACCAATCCGGTTCGCACCGCCCTACGCCCGATCTCGGGCAAAACACCGTGCCCGGCGTCGACCGGCTCTATCTCGTCGGGCCGTTCCAGCATCCGGGCGGCGGCGTTTTCGGCGCGGGCCGCGCGACGGCCATGAAAATGTGCGAAGACCTGCAAATCAATTTCGACAAGATCCCCAGCGGCGACAAACGGCGATGATGAAAATCTACGGGCAGGACAACTCGGAACTCATGCAAGTGACGTCGCTCGAGCGTGAGGATGGCAAGCTGGTGATGAAAGGCAAAGTGTTCGGCTCGATGCCGATGACGGCCAAGCTCACTCCGCAGGAGGCCCGCAACGCGCTCAAGCTCCTGAATTTCAGGCTCGTCGTATTTCTTCTGACTTTTCTTTTCCGCCGATGAGCTGCGGGCAGTAACCGAACTCAGCTTCAGACTCGCAACTCTGAACTCTCAACTGTCTCTCACACCAGCGTGCTGATGTGGTACGTATCCATGTACTCGCGCAGCGCGTAAATCTTGTCGTCCCTGATCTCGATCATCCACGCGTACCGGTTGTTGTACTGTTTCCCGTTCCTCAACATGCCGATTCCCTGCGTCTCGCACGCGACGAGCGGCCCCTTCGAAATGATCGTGCTCATCTTCACTTTCGGGTCGCCGTCGATAAAGAGCCCGCGCACCGGCGCGAGAAACTCGTCGATGATCACGTCGCGACCCTTCGCGCCGCCCGCGCCGGGAATCCCGGTTCCCATCGGAGTCCACGTCGCGTCCTTGTGCAGCAGAGGTCGCACGCGCTCGAGGTCGCCCGTGCTGAGCGTCTCGAAAAATGACTTCACCAGTTCCTCATTGTGATTTTCCGCCTCGGACATCGCACCCTCCTTCGCGCCATCGCGCTTCCCCAACCGGCGCATTATACCCACGCGCTGCGCGAAGTCCACGGCCTCGCCGCCCACGGTCCCGCCAACTTCGCGCTTGGCCTCCGGGCGCTTTTGAGTATTATGGGGCGGCTCAAACCGGGGTTTGGGGAGGAGACTCAACATGAGAACCGCCGCACAGGTTTTCAAGGCCCGCGTGTCTCTCGTCGCGACCATTTTGCTCTGCGCCGCCGTCGGGTCGGTGATCGCGCAATCGCATCCGCCCGCGCCGCCGAAAGCGGTGCGGCTCTACGTCTTCGATTGCGGCGTGATCACAGGCATGGATCCGAAGCTCTTCAACTTCAAACGCGAAGAGCTCGCCGATACGCGTATGTCCGTTCCCTGCTTCCTGATTGTCGACCCGACAGGCACGCTCATCTGGGATGCCGGCGCGATCCCCGACGCCGACTTCAAGGGCGACCATACTCCCATCACCGAAAGCTACTTTACATCGACGCGGACGCTGCGCTCGCAACTCGCCGAAATCGGCTACCAGCCGAGCGACATCACCTACCTCGCGATGTCGCACTACCACGCCGATCACACGGCGAATGCAAACGAATTCGCGGGCTCCACGTGGCTCGTGCGCCAGGTCGAGCGCGATTCGATGTTCGCCGAGAAGCCGCCACAGATCGCCGCGCCGCGCACCTACGACAAGCTCAAGGACAGCAAAACCATCATCATCAGCACGGACGAGTACGACGTCTTCGGCGACGGCAAAGCGATCATCAAGTTCGCGCCCGGCCATACCGCCGGCCACCAGGTGCTCGTCGTCAAGCTCGCGCACACCGGCAACGTGATGCTTGCCGGCGACCTGTACCACTATCCCGAGGAGCGCAAGCTCAACCGCGTCACCGCCTACGAATACGACGCGAAGCAAACGCTGGCCAGCCGCGCCATGATCGAAGACTACTGCAAAAAAACGAACACGCAGCTCTGGATCGAGCACGATTTCGCCGGCAACGCCAAGCTGAAAAAGGCTCCCAAGTTTTACGACTAGGCGAATCTTCTCTGGCGCGTGTTTCGCGCAGTGGCCTTTCTCTGCGTCTCTGCGGTGAGGTTGTCGGGGTTGGTCTTCGATCGGATGACTATGCACGAATCCACGTCCGAAACCACCGCCACTCCAACGATCGCTGCCGCCGAATACGCGCCCGGCTGGCGCATGTGGGTGCCCGTCGCGGTGATGATGACGTGCTCCTGCCTCTCCTACATCGACCGCCAGGCCCTCGCCGTGATCTCGCCGATGATCCTCAAAGACACCGGCCTCAGCGTTTCCGCCTATACCTACGCCGTCTCCGCCTTTTCCATCGCCTACATGATCGCGAATCCGCTCTGGGGCTCGCTGCTCGATTACGTCGGCCTGCGCGTCGGGATGCTCGCCGCCGTCGGCCTCTGGACGCTCGCCAGCGCCTCGCACGCCTGGGTCGCCGGATTTCTCGGCTTTGCCGCCGCGCGCACGCTACTCGGCCTCGGCGAGGGCGCCACGTTTCCCGGCGGCCTGCGCACCGCCGCCGAATCGCTGCCGCTCGACCGGCAGTCGCGCGGCATGGGGATTTCCTACGGCGGCGCCTCGCTGGGCTCGATCTTCGCGCCGCTCATCATCGTTCCGATCGCTTTGCGCCATGGATGGCGAGCCGCTTTCCTGCTCACCGGCGCGCTGGGCGTTGCGTGGCTGGCGGTGTGGTGGCTGGTGGCGCGCCCGCCGCTCTTGCGCCCCATGCCGCGCGTGAAAAGCCGCTTCGCCTTGCCCAACGTTTTCGAGCGCCGCTTCTGGCTGCTCGTCGCGGGCATGGGGCTCGGCGGCGCGGCGCTCGGCCCGATCTTATATTTGTGCCCGCTCTACCTGAGCCGCGTCTCGGGCCTCACGCAGAGACAACTCGGCGAAGTTCTCTGGATTCCCGCCGTCTGCTGGGAACTCGGATATTACTTTTGGGGTTGGATCGCGGACCGCTTCATACGAGACGATGCTCGCCCCGTGAAGTTCTACGTGCTGCTCTCGATCTTCGCGCTGGCAACTTCGATGACCACGTGGACCACTTCCTCGGTCGCGGCGCTGGCGTTTTTCTCGTGGGGAATGTTCATCGCGGTCGGTTTCATCGTCACGTCGCTGCACCTTGCCGCCCGCGCCTACCCGCGCGAAGAAACCGGTATGGTCGCCGGAATCGGCTCAGGCGCATGGTCCGCCGTCGTAGCGATTTTGCTGCCGATCTACGGCCGCTTCTTCGATCACCAGCACTACGCCGCAGC
>DATJRU010000129.1:0-4193 GCA_035504455.1 Vulcanimicrobiaceae bacterium | reverse complement strand
TGCGAGCACGTCTGTCCGATTCTGACTAGAATGCTGGGCCGGAGACACCCTTGATTGCGGCAGCCATAAAGAGCCTGTTCCTGGTGGTCAGCGCGCTCTTTCCCATAGTCGACCCGCTGGGCGGCGCGCCGATTTTTCTCGTCCTGACGCGGGAATACTCGACGGAAACGCGCATGGCGCTCTCGCGGCAGATCGCCATCGACAGTTTTTTCCTCATGGTGGGCTCCTACTTTATTGGGACGCACATCCTGGCGTTTTTCGGGATCTCGCTGCCAGTGGTGCAGGTGGGCGGGGGGCTGGTGGTGGCTTCGACGGGATGGGCGATGCTGAAACAAAAGCAAGACAACGAGCCGCCCAAAACGCACCAGACCGTGACTCCCGAGGACCCGTTGCGGCAGGCGTTTTATCCGCTAACGTTGCCGCTTACGGTCGGCCCAGGCTCGATTTCGGTGGCGATCACGCTGGGCGCCAACGCCGCGCACTATCACGGGATCAACCTCCTGGCGGTGGCGATTGCGGCGATCATCGGGTCGGTGCTGATCGCGATCAGCATTTTCCTTTGCTACGGCTTCTCGGACCGGCTGGCGCGGGTGCTGGGGCCGACGGCGATGAGCGTCATCATGCAACTCGCGTCGTTTCTGCTGGTTTGCATCGGCGTGCAGATTCTGTGGAACGGTGTCCGCGCGCTGCTGGGTTCAGTCCCGTTCACCGTGAGCTGAAGCTCCTCCGCGCTCGCCCGGAAGATTTCTTTCGCTTGACGAAAACCCGCACTTTTCGCACAATTTTCGCAGCAGTCCTGCTGGCAGTTTGTGCGAAATGCGAGGGTTTGGGCGCACAACATCGCTACGTTCGGCACCCCCATTCCCCCAGGAAGAGGTAACCACACATGGGAAAGATTGTCGCAGCAATGGGCACGGTACACGCCCCTCAACTTTTCGACCGTCCGCCGAGCGAAGACCCGGCGCAGCTAGACGCCGATATCGCGGCGATGCGCCTGATCGGCAAGGATTTGGAGGAGGCTAAGCCTGATGCCGTCATTGTGATCGGCAGCGACCACCTCGAAACGTTCTTCCTAACGTCGGTACCGACGTTCGCCATCCTTTCGGGCGAGCATTCGCACGCGGAATTCGCCGGCCGCAAGTACGAGCTGCCGATTCATCAGGGCCTCGCGGAAGACTTGCTCGACAAGCTGATGAAGGCCGGATTCGACCTCGGCTACTCGCAGGACGCGGTTCTGGGCCATGCGTTCGCGGCCGTCTACGAATGGGTAATCGAGAAGCGGCCGATTCCCGTGGTGCCCATTTTCGTGAATGCGTACCTTCCGCCACTGCCGACCGCGCAGCGCTGCGCGGAGCTCGGTAAGGCGATCAGGAAAATCATCGCGAGCCGTCCCGAGAACGTGGCGATCGTCGCCAGCGGCGGGATGTCGCATTTCCCCGGCACGTGGAAATACCCCAAGCCGGATTTCGACTTCGATCACTGGGCCATCGCCCAGATGGAAAAGGGCAATCTCGAAACGCTGATCAAGCTCACCAACGAGCAGCTCGACGAAGTGGGCAACACCGAGATGCTTTCGTGGATGATTATGTTCGGCGCGATCGGCAACCAGCCCGGCGAGCTGGTCACCTACCAGCCGACTTGGCACCACGGGCACGCCGTGATGCGCTTCCTGCCGCACAAGGGCATCGGGCAATCGAAGGAAGGCAAAGAAGCGCCCGCGACGTATCAGTTCAAGGGCGGCTTCGAATTCTACAAGCACCCGTCGCCTTCGGCCTACAAGCTCAACAAGGTGCTCTACGACAGCCGCTTCAGCCGCGAGCTGCGGCTCCGCCTGATTCACGATTTGCCGTCGGTGGCCAAGCAATACGGAATGACGCCCGAGGAGTCGAAAGTTCTCGAGACGCTGCAGGACGACGACATCGAGAAGTTCCGCGACGGGCAGATTCATCCGCTGGTCGAGGCGGGCGCGCATCCGCTGGGCATGTGGATGGCGGTGATCCGGATTCACTCCGAGCTGCGCAAGCTGCGCGCCTCGAAGGGCGAACTCGAGAAGGCCGGCGCCACGCAGTAACGTTTCTCGGCGGCGCTCGATCGGTATAGGGCGGGTTTCAAACCCGCCCGCGTTCTCTCAACGATCTTCAACGGGACAAGGTTTTGTAGCGGCCGCCTCGCCTTTAGGCGGGCGGGTTTGTCTTCATAGGGGAGAAAGCTATGAAAGTAGGCGTCGCGGGGCAAGGCGCGTTCGGCGTGAAGCATATCGAGGCGCTGGGCGCGATTCCAGGCATCGAGGTCGTCACGCTGGCGGGCGGCAATCCCGCCTCGACGGAAGAAGTCGCGAAGCGCTTCAAGATTCCGCACTGGACCAGCGATCTCGCCGAAAGCCTGAAGCAGCCCGGCCTCGAAGCGATGATCCTCGCGAGCCCCACGGGCCTGCACGCGAGCCATGGCGTCCAGTGCATGCGCGCCGGCAAGCACGTTCACATCGAGATTCCCATCGCCGATACGCTCGCCGATTCCGAGACGCTCGTGAAAGTGCAGAAAGAGACAGGCGTCGTCTGCATGGGCGGCCACACGCGTCGCTTCAATCCCAGCCATCAGTACGTCCACAAGAAGATCAAAGCCGGCGAATTCAAAATCCAGCAGATGAACGTGCAGACCTACTTTTTCCGCCGCACCAATATGAACGCCGCTGGAAAGCCGCGCAGTTGGACCGACCATCTCCTCTGGCACCACGCCTGCCACACGGTGGACCTCTTCCAGTATCAGACGGGCGAGCTGGTTTCCGAATGCTACGCGGTGCAGGGCCCGATGCATCCCGAGCTGAAAATCGCGATGGACATGGGGATCCTGATGAAAGTGCCCTCGGGCGCGATCTGCACGCTTTCGCTTTCGTTCAATAACAAAGGCCCGCTCGGCACGTTCTTCCGCTACATCGGCGATACCGGGACGTATATCGCGCGCTACGACGAACTGGTCGACGGCGAGCAGAACCCGATCGACGTGTCGAAAGTGGACGTCTCGATGAACGGCATCGAGCTGCAAGACCGCGAATTTTTCGCCGCGATCAAGGAGCATCGCGAGCCGAACGCCAGCGTGCAGCAGTGCTACACCGCGATGCAGGTGCTCGACAAGCTCGAGAAATTCATGAACAACGCTGCGAAGGCCAGTGCCAAGAGCTAGCGCGCCGCGAGAGTGACGCCAGAGGGCGCTGAGGATGTCGCGCTCAAGGCCCAGGCGCTGCGACCGAAGCCCACCTGCCGATAACGTGCTTTCCCCTCTGCTTCCCTCAGCAAGCACCGTAGGTGCGACACATTTCTGCTACATTTCCTGCGCGGCAACCGCCTGAGGCCGCTCGTCGAGCGCAGCCCGCAATCGATTTTCATCCAGCGCGTTCTCCCATTTCGCTACCACGATGGTCGCCACCGCGTTGCCCACGACGTTGGTCGGCGTCAACCCTTCGGACATGAGCCGGTGAATTCCGAGCACGATTGCGACGCTGGCAACCGGGATTGTGCCCGTGGACGCCAACGTGGCGGCGAGCACGATAAACGCGGCGCCCGCCACTCCCGCCGCGCCTTTCGACGACAGCAGCAGCACGGCCAGCAGCCCGAGCTGCTGCCAGATGCTGAGGTGCGTGTTCGTGGCTTGGGCCAGGAAGATCGTAGTCGTCGCGAGATAGAGGCACGTGCCGTCGAGGTTGAACGAATAGCCGGTCGGAATCACCAGGCCGACGACGCTTTCCTCGCAGCCGAGATCCTCGAGCTTCTCCATCAATTGCGGCAGTACGGTTTCCGACGATGTGGTGGCCAATACAATCAGCAGCTCCTCGCGAATGTAGCGGATAAGCTTAAAGATGCTGAAACCGCAGGCGTGCGCCACCGGCCACAACACGCCGAAAATGAAGATGAGGCAAGTAATGTAGAATCCGCCGAGCAGCTTTCCCAACGACACCAGCGAGCCCGCGCCGAATTTCCCCACTGTGAATGCGATCGCGCCGAATGCGCCGATCGGCGCGGTCCACATCACGATCGCGACGACTTTGAAGAGCATTTGCGACGCAGCGCCAATGAAATCGACGACCGGTTTGCCGCGTTCGCCCACCTGGATGAGCGCGAACGCGCAGAGCACCGCGACGAGCAGCACCTGAAGCACGTTGCCCTCGGTGAACGCGCCGACGAATGTGGTGGGGATGA
>DATJRU010000128.1:0-3438 GCA_035504455.1 Vulcanimicrobiaceae bacterium | reverse complement strand
TGCCGCGCTACCGTCGACGTGATCCGATCAAGCGCGCTCGCGTCGCCTTCCATCACGTCGTGCCCGCCCGCGCCGTGGATGTGCACGTCGACAAATCCGGGCACAACTGTCATCCCTGTAGCAACGAAGTCGGTGCAGTCCGCCGGCAAGCGCATCTCGTCGCGATGGCCGAGACCCACGATGCGCGTGCCTTCGACGAGAATCACGCCGTCGGTGATCTCGTCATCCGGCGTCAGGATGCGGCTGGCATGGATGGCCGTGGTCGGCATGTCTCCCCAATCCGTCGTGAATGATTGTTGGAAAGCCTGGGGAAAATGCTACTCGAATGCCGCCCGCGAAAATACAGCGAGCTTGCATCCTGTTGCCTCTCCGTTACAATCGGTTGTCACGCAATTTACGCGAAAACGAAAGAGGATCGGATGGCATACGACAAGCGTTACGTCGCCCAGAAACGCCAGCGCCGCCGCCGCAAGACGGCCAAGGCCAAGATGAAGCTCTACGAGCAGGGCAAGCTCCCGCACGATAAGCTTCCGGCTCTCGCCAAGAAATTCCTGGCCCGCAAGCAGCGCGCCCTAAGCAAGGCCGAATAAGTCTTCGCCACAAAGAAAAAGGGCGTCCCCGATCGAGATCGGGGACGCCCTTTCCGTTTCCCGCGCCTGCTTTGGCCCCCAGGGACCAGGCAAACGATGCTCGTCAGTTGCCGGCGGCCTGCGCGTGCGTAGAGCCCGCCTTCGGCACACTCAGGTAACCGCTGATCTTATCCTTGCCCACCGAATTGACCGTGAACTCCATCGGTGCGCGGCTGCCGTTCGTGAAGAAGTAGATCGGCTCGTTCACCGAGCGGTTCTTCTTCTCGTAGCGCTGGTCATCCGCGTAGATCGCCACCGTATAGAGGTTCTTCTTCGGGTTCACGTTGCGCAGCTCGACCATCACGTCGCCCACCTTCTCGCGCTCGCCCTTCTTGTTGATCGTGAACTCGTAGTAGTCTCGCTCGCCGAGCCGGCGGAGTTCGTCGATCTCGTCGTGGTTCTTCGCGATCAACGTGCCGAATTCCCCGCGCGCCATGTTCAGGTTGTTCTTGGTCGTTTCGAGGTCCGTCTTGACGCCCGTCACGTCCGTCCCCAGCTTGTTCACGTCGTCGACGCTCGCCTTCGTCGCCAGTTGGCCGTTGACGTTGTTCTGGAGGTCGGAGAGCTGCTGCGCCTCTTCGTCCTTGATCTTCTTCGTCTGCGAACGGGCGCGGCTCAGCTCGCCCTCGGTCAGCTTCATCTTGTCGGTCACCACGCTCAGCTCGCCTTGGAGCTGCGCGTTGGTGTCCTCGGCCTTCGCCAGCCGCTGATTCAGGATGTCGTCGTTTTGCTTCGCCTGCGTCGTTTCGGAGGCGAGCGATTGCTGCAGTTCATGCGACCGAGTCGAAGCCGTCCAGCCGACTCCCAAGGCTGCCAGTGACACGATTGCGAGAATTACGACTGCGATTCCGATCCACCGCGGTGCTGCGTCTTCGTGGATGACTTCAACGTTCTTTTCTTCGAGCATCTTTTTTGCCTCCCGTGGAAACCCCTTGCTTGATGCCATAGGAGCACGCCCTGAACCAAACGTCGCACGCCCCCGCCGCCATTGTAAAGCGCTGTAATGGAGTGAGTTACGGGAGGGTTACCACCGCCCAGGCCGGACAGGCCGCGCCAAAACCCTGCAATTTTTACGTGCCCATAAGGCTTTCTGCGTACTGGACACTTAGGAAATGGTGCAGTACCTGCGGGAAGTACTTGCGAGGACACCGCCCTGCCAAAAACGGCAGCCGCTTAACGCGTCACCGTCATTTCGCGCAGCCGCGCGATCCGGTCTTCGAGCTGCGGATGTGTGCTGAAAAGGCTCGCGAACATTTCTCGCGCGCTCAAGGGAGCCACGATGCAAAGAGCCGCGGTGGATGGCGGCATATTCGTCGGAATGCGCTTGTTGTACGCGCCGAGTTTCTCGAGCGCGCTGATCAAGCCGTAAGGATGCCCCACCATCTTTGCTCCCGAGGCGTCCGCCTGATACTCGCGTTGCCGCGAAATGCCAAGCTGCAGCAGCATTGCCGCAATCGGAGCCAGGATCAGCATGAACAGCGCCGCGATTCCGCCGCCTTCGCGCTCGTTGTCGCGTCCACCGCCGCCCCATCCGCCGAAAATCATCGCCCAGCGTCCCATCGACGCGATCCAGGTAATCGCTCCGGCAATCGTCGCCGCAATCGACGACGTCAGAATGTCGTAGTTGCGCACGTGCGAAAGCTCGTGCGCGATCACGCCTTCCAGCTCATCGTCGTTCATCAGCTCGAGCAGCCCCTGGGTCACGGCCACCGACGCGTGGCTCGGATTGCGCCCGGTCGCAAACGCATTTGGCGCCGGCTGCGGGATCAGGTACAGCTTCGGCATCGGCAGATTGGCCTTGCCGGCCAGCCGTTCCATCACCGCGTAGAGCCGCGGTGCCTCCTCGCGGCTGATCGGCACGGCGCCGCTCGACGCGAGAGCGATCTTGTCCGAGAAGAAATACGCCACGCCGTTCATCACAATCGCGAAGCCGAGCGCGATCGTCATCCCGTTGCGCCCGCCAAAGGCTTGCCCGATAAAGAGCAGCAGCAGCGTGAGCGCCGTCAGCAGGAATGCCGTCTTGAGCGTCTTCATCTGTGTTCCCCCGGAGCCCTTCCTAGGCAACCCCCGCCTTCACGGCGTGAGGCTGAAACTTCATGTCGCCGGTCTTCGAATCTGCGTCCACGGCGATTTCCTCGCCCGGCTTCACCTCGCCATCGAGAATCTTCAGCGCGAGTGGATCCTGGATTAGCCGCTGGATCGCGCGCTTCATCGGACGCGCGCCGTACGCCGGGTCGAAGCCTTCGCGGAAGAGCAGCGTCTTCGCCGCGGGCGTCAGGCGCAGCGTGATCTTGCGCTCCGCGAGCAGCTTCACGACGTTCCGCATCTGCAGCTCGATGATCGTCTCGATCTGGTCCTTGCCGAGCGGCTTGAACAACACGATATCATCGATCCGGTTCAGGAACTCCGGCCGGAAAAGCTCCCGCAAAGCGGCCATCGCTTCCTCGCGCGCCTTCTTCGGGTCCTTCTCCGCCAGCTCGAAGATCGCGCTTGATCCCACGTTGGACGTCATGATGATCACCGCGTTGCGGAAATCGACCGTGCGTCCCTTTCCATCGGTTAGACGGCCGTCTTCGAGAATCTGTAGCAGCACGTTGAACACGTCCGGATGCGCCTTCTCGATCTCATCGAGCAGCACCACCGAATACGGCCGCCGCCGCACCTGCTCGGTGAGCTGCCCGCCCTCTTCGTAGCCGACGTATCCCGGAGGCGCCCCGATCATCCTCGCCACAGAATGCTTCTCCATGTATTCGGACATGTCGAGCCGCACGATCGCGCGCTCGTCGTCGAACAAAAACTCCGCCAGCGC
>DATJRU010000127.1:0-9299 GCA_035504455.1 Vulcanimicrobiaceae bacterium | reverse complement strand
TCTGCCCGACGCCCCGCAGCGCGCCGCGCTCTTTGCGCTCCACCTCAAAAAGAGGCAGCGCGATCCGGCCATCTTCGACGTCTCCGCGCTCGGGTCGGCATCCGATGGATTTTCGGGAGCGGAAATCGAAGCGGTGATTCTCGCGGGGCTCTATACCGCCTTCGATCGGAAGCAGCAATTGAGCACGGCGATCCTGGTCGAAGAAATTCGCCAGACGCAGCCTCTCAGCGTCACGCGCGCCGAAGAAGTGCGGGCCATCCGCGAATGGGCTCGCACGCGAACCGTCCCTGCAGGTTGATGGCTCGCGCGAAACTTGCCAACTGATTGAGCGGTGAGGATTTGTGTCGCAGGCGGGAAAACGGCGTCGGAGTTAACGCGGCAACGGCCGCCAAAAGCGCCCTCTTAAGCCGCTGTAAGCTCCCGCTAGGGGGATCCTGGAGTCCCCTCTTATTGCAGGTTTCAAGGCCTGTCACCTGCAACCCGTCACCTGCCACCTAAGAGCGCCTCGCGCCTAGTCCGCGGCAACCATTCCCGCGCCGCGCTCCATCTCGCGACGCAGTTGAGCTTCGTACTTCGCGAGTTGCGACTCGATGTCCTGCTCGCTCTCGCGCCGCTTGATCACCACTTCGCGATACCGCCGCAGGAAGTAGTCGATCGTCTCCACGCGGATGCGGATCGACCCGGTGGGCTTGTTCTCGTCGAGGTCCTTGAAGCAGAAATACGGTGTGCCCGAATTTTCGATGATGCCTTCGACCACGCCGTAGATCGGCGCGTCGTGCCCGCACTTGAAGCTCGACATTTCGAGCGCCACGAGGTTCGGATGCCGCGCCGTGAATTTCGCGGCCCACACCTTGTGGTTCGTGCTGCACGAATAGGAATTCTTCCACGCGTCGGTGATGTCCAGCGGATGCTTCACCACGCCCGCGCGGACTTCCTCGCCGAAAAGACGCTCGAGCATGTCCTCATCCAGCGGCAGCGTATTCTGCGAGAAAATCGGATAGCCGAGCTTCTGGAATTCCTCGAGGATCTCGTGGTTGAGGCCCGGATCGTGGTGATAGACGCGCGCCAGCATCACGATGCCGATGCGGTCCTCGCGCTCGAGTTGGTCGAGTACTTCGCGCGCGCGCTTGCGGATTCCCGTCTCGTAATTCTCGAGCGCCGTGAAGCCCGCTTCGATCGCGCGGTCGTTTTCTTCCTGCGAGAGCCCCATGATTCCCTTGAACGCCTCGAACATCTGGAAGGCGAAAAGTTTCCGGTCCTTGAAGTTGAGGATCGGAT
This sequence comes from Vulcanimicrobiaceae bacterium, assembly GCA_035504455.1. Lineage (GTDB taxonomy): Bacteria > Acidobacteriota > Terriglobia > Acidiferrales > UBA7541 > Palsa-295. Next base: position 8,021 of record DATJRU010000127.1, on the reverse strand, counting down.
CGACGTACTTGATGTTCACTTCCTTGAAAACGTCGTTTTCCTTCGTGAAGGCGGCCTTTACCGTCTCGGGAGTCGCCGTCACCGTCGGGCAGGCGTTCGAGCCCATCAGGTTCACGAGCGGCGACGTCAGCACGTCGTACATCGGGAAAAAGATCGCGTCGAGCGGCTTTTTCCGGTGCTTCACCTGGATCAGGTTGTAGACGTGCGGGATTCCGATCTTCGCCGGGAAGCACGGATCGATGGCGCCGCGATTCGCGCCCGCGCGATACATTTCGGGCGTCGTGTAATCCGAATAGACCACGTTTTCCGGTTGCAAGCCGAGGCTCTCGAAATACGCGTTGAAGAGAGGCGCGTAGCTGTAAGCATTGAGCACTCGCGGAATGCCGACACGCATCTTCGGCCGCGCCGTCATCAGCGCGATGCGGTCCTTCGTGGCCTTGGTCCACGCGCGCGACGGAATCGGGTCGGCCACCGATTTTGCGTTGGTCGGCCGGAAGACTTCGTGCGCGGCGATGTCGACGAAGTTCGGGTTCGCGTCCTTGATCACGTCGAGCCCGGCCTTGATGTCTTTCATGTCGCTGACGTCTTCGACCGTGCCCTTCTCGCAGGTCGCGATGATCAGCCGGCGCTCGTTGACGGCGAGCGGCACCTTGCTCGCCTTCTTCTTCGCCGCGGCCACAGGGGCCGCAGCCGCGGGAGCCACGGTGGACGCAGGCAACTTGACGCCCAGCGGAATCAGCGATTCGAGGCTGACGTCCACCTTCGTGTCGCTGGCGTGGGCGTGCGCATGTGCGTGTTCGTGAGTGTGCGCATGGCCGTGCCCGTGTCCGTGCGCGTTCGTGCCGCAGGCTGTCTCGACTTCCTCTTCCTTGCCGCCCACTTCGTGGATGTGCTTGTGCGTGCCGTCGGCCATCTTGATGTCGATGAACGTGCGCAGGCAAGTGTTCTTGCAGAAATTGCACCGCGTGTCTTCGTTCCTGGTTTGCCGGTACTCGATCTTGCGGACGGCATCGAGGCCGATGAACGTGGTGCGCATGCCGTTCTTCCAGAGGCGCACCGCCTCGGCGCCCGCGCCGATCGCGCCAGATTCGCCGCAATGCTCGTGGACGATAATTTCAGGCTGCTTGTTGCCCGAGCGGAAGCTGCTGCGGATGAAATCGACTTCCGCCTTCACCACGGCGAGATTGTTCTGCGTGCCGCCCTGCAGGACGAATCGCGATCCGAGCGCCGCAAGATTGGGAATGCTGGCGACGTACAGGAACACGTTCTTCGGCAGCACCGCCGCAAGCCCGGCGAGAATTTCCTCGGCGCGCCAGCCCTGCCGCTGGAAGTTCACGATGTCGGACTGCATGAACACCGCGCAGCCGTAGCCGAACATCGGCATCGAGTTCGCCGAAAACGCCAGGTCCGCGAACTCCTCGACCTTCAGCCCGAATCCCTCCGCCGTCGATTGCAGGAAGTATCCGTTGCCTGCCGAGCATTGCGTGTTCAGCTTGAAGTCCTTCACCCGCCCGTCTTTCAGGACGATCAGCTTGATGTCCTGCCCGCCCACGTCGATGATCACGTGCGGGTCGTCGTAGAATTTGAGCGCGGATTCGGTATGCGCCACGGTTTCGACGAGCGCCACATCGGCCTTCAGCACGTCCTTGAGGATGTCCTTCGCGTAGCCGGTCGTGCCGACGCCGAGAACCTCGAGCATCGCGCCCTGCTTCTCGACCTGGCCTCGCAGGTTCTCGAACATGTCGATCGTGTCCTGAATCGGGTTGCCGTTCGAGAGCTGGTACGCCTTGCAAAGAATGTCGCCGTTCTCATCCAGCAGGACGGCCTTGGTCGAGGTCGATCCGCCGTCGATGCCGACAAAGCCGCCGACCGTTTGCCCTGCCTGGAAGGTCGCGGGAATGAATTTCTTCCGCTTGTAGGCTTCCTTGAATTCGTCGAGCTCGCTCGGTTCCTTCACGAGGCCCGAGCCGCCCGCCTTGGCCTTTTCTTCCTGGCGGCCGAATTCGATGTAGTGAACGAGCCGGTCGAAGCCGCGATAGCAGCCGACGCAATCGTCCTCGCTCTTGCCGAACTCGATCGCGCCGAGCGCCGCGAAATACTGCGCGTTCTGCGGCACTTTGATGAGCTGCTCGGGGCTCATCCCCGCGGGGATTTCCACCTTGCGCTCAGCCCACATCTTCGGGATGTTGGCCTGCCACGCTTCGCGCATGCCGCGGATGAAGGAGTTCGGCCCGCCCAGCAGCAGCACATGCGGACGCAGCGTGTGGCCGCGCGTAAGAACGCTGAGGTTCTGCAGCACGATCGCGTCGAACAGCGACGCCATCAGCTGATCGGGAGGCGTGCCGACCTTCTGCAAGCCGTTGATATCGGTTTCGGCGAAGACGCCGCACTTCCCCGCCACTTTGTGCAGCTTGACGCCGTGGTATCCCTGGTCGCCAAGCTCGGCGGCGGGAATTTTCAGCTTGGCGTTGATCTTGTCGATCACGGCGCCCGTGCCGCCGGCGCACTTGTCGTTCATCGACGGGATCTTTTTCTTGCGTCCGCTGTCCTGATCGTCCTTGAAGACGATGATCTTCGCGTCCTGCCCGCCCAACTCGATCACGGAATAGACTTCCGGATGCATCTTCTCGACCGCGAGGGCAACAGCGGTGACTTCCTGCACGAATTTCGCGTCGACGAGATCGGCGAGCAGGCCGCCGCCCGAACCGGTCATGAACATCCGCGTGTTATGGCGGCTCATGCCGACTTCCGATTCCATGCGGCGGAGAAATTCGAGGGTCTTTTCGGGCTGCTTCGTTTCGTGACGCTGGTAGTCCTGCCAGAGGATTTCGTCCGTCTTGGCGTCGATCACCACGGCTTTCACCGTCGTCGAGCCGACGTCGAGTCCCACCAAGAAACGATTCTCGCGATCGTGTCCGTGCATCCGCGTCTCCCTCAAGCTCGCCGGCGGGCATTAAAACCCGCCGGGCAGAAAAGAGAATTCTGATGCTGTCCTAGGCTGCGCTGGGTACAGTGACGCCCTGCGAACGCGAGCGGCGCCATTGCCGGCCACTCTTATTCATGCGATCGCTCACGTGCAGGACGAAGTGCGCCGCCGTGCCGGTGATGCCCTCGCGATGCGGCACGTGGTAGAAGGGCCGCTTCAGCTCGGGATGCTCGGCGACGTAGCTCCTGATGTCGTCGAGGCTCTTCCCGGTGGACTTGAGCACCTGCTCGAATTCGAGTTTGGCCTTCATCTTGGCTTCGCCCAGCGCCATCTGCACGCGGCTGTGCGCGTTCACTTCGCCTTCGCCGGAAGTTTCGACGGGCAGGAAGATCATGTCCTTGAACTTGTTGATCACCGCGGATTGCACGCCATCCGACTGCGACGACGGCATGCAGCCGAAGGGCTTGAGGGCGAGCACCATGTGGCAGAGCTTGTGCACGGTGTAGTACACGTTCTTGCCGACTTCGAGGTGCCCTTCACCGCCGCGCGCGAACTGGTTGTAGAACGGGTGCGCCATCTCGGCGAGCTCCGTCTGTGGCACCAGGTGGTGCGTGATGCCGCCCAGGTTTTCGGCCGTGCGGTGATAGAGGAAATTCCACATCTTCTCGCCGAAGCCGATCCCCAGCAGCTTCTTGCGCAGCGACATTTGGTTGGCCATGTGCTGCTTGAGCTGGTACCACTGCGGATTGCGGTACGGCCGCGTCACCGGATACTTCGCCTTCGCGTGCGCCTTCGCCTGATACATCAGGTAGGCCACCCACGTGGCGATCGGCTCGACCACCACCTGCGCGCCCTCGCGCTCGAGGAAAGCAAACATGTTGAAGTTGCCGTCGCCCTCGGTGAGCTGCGCCCAGAATTCGCCCGTGATCTTCACGATGGGCTTCACCTTGGTGCGGTCGACTTCGATCGTGTCCATCTTGGCGCGCGCCGCAGCCAAGGCTTCGAGGTAGTCCTTGCCCCACAGGTGCTCGTGCATCTTGCCGAAGACGTTCACCGTGTTGCGCAGGATCTTGTTGCTCTTGAATTTCGGCTTGGCCCAGTCGGGTGCGCTCTGCTCGATCTCAAACGACTTGCGGTTCTTCAGGTCGTTGCAGAGGTCGTCGACCGTCTCGCGGAAGACGCGGTCGGTCTCGCCCTTGTTCACTTCGAACGGACGAATCTGGTAGATCAGGTCGTTGAAGACGTCGCCCATGTGCATGGCGTTGAGCATGCCGAACCCGAAATCGACCGTGAACTTCAGTCCCGGCTCGCCGGACGCAGCCTTGATGCCGTCGCTGTCCTTGAAGAGCAGCACGCGAAAGCCGTCGAAGCCCGCGTTCTTCAGCGCGAAGCGGTACTCCGCCTCGTACATGCCGAAGCGGCAGGGCCCGCAGGAACCGGCGGTGAAGAACACGTAGTTGTCGAGGATTTCCTGGCGCGGAATCCCTTCCTTCTCGAGGAACTGGAGGTACTGGACGAGATTGCCCACCGTGAAATACGTCGGATTGCACTGCCCGTTGTTGCCGAATTCCTTGCCGAGCTGGAACGCCGGCACATCGGGCACGGGCAGCTTTTCGCAGCGGTAGCCGCAGCCCTGGAAGACAGCACGAATCAGGTCCTCGTGCTTCCAGGTAAAGCCGCCAAACAGAATCGTCACCCGGCCGCGTTCTTCAGCGGTGAAGGCGCGCTCGATCGGCTTGTGGAAATGGGAATGCCCATCCAGGCCAGCGAGCTTGCGCAGGCGAATCCTCTCCGCCGCGAGACGCTCGGCGATTTCACGATCCTGCTCAATCTGTACGAGTGGTGTCGCCATTGTTCCTCCCTCAAGGAACTGTGCAAGGACTGCGAAGGTTGTGGCTGCGCCGTGTGAATTGTGCGAGCGGGTTACGGGTCGAGTCGACGAGCGAGTCTATTCGTCGAAGCTGCCGGTGACGCCCTGGAAAGCGTGCATGCCTTGTTTCAGCACCCACCGCAGGACGCGAGAGTCGTTGTAGCAGAAGCCGAGATTGTGATTCAGGGTCGAGAAGCAGTGCGTGTGGCACGACTTCTTCATTTCGTTGAGTTGAGGAATGTCGAATTTGTGGTCTTCGATCACGCCCCAGTCGTGCGTGGCCGAATAGAGCGGGAAGCAGGGCGCCAGCGTGCCGTCCGTGCGGATGATGATGGAGTTCTGGCCGGCGCGGCAGTTCCACGGCTCGACTTTGCCGCGCAAAAACTCCTTCATATCCTGCAGGCGCTTCACCGAATTGACCATCTTGTAGCCGGACTTGTTCTTGTCGATGATCCAGTCGATCAGCTCGTCGATCTTGGGCCAGTCTTCCTTGGTGATGTAGGTGCTGTTGTCGTCGTAGTGCTTGAAGTGGTCCTGCTCGAGCATCGGCGACTCGTTGATGTGGTAGTCGGTAGCGATGCCGTTGTCGTGCGCGATTTCGGTGAGCTGCTTGATGTCCTCGACGTTGTTGCGGCAGATGTTCATGTTGAAGAACACCGCGAGGCCGTACTTGTACTGCTTGCGCAGCAGGTAGTCGAAGTACGAGCGCACCGGCTTGAGAGCTTTCGGCAGGCTGGGCCGCTCTTCGACGCTATCGACCGCGAAATTGATCGTCGCGATGCCCGCGTCGAGCAGCCGGTCGGTGACTTCCGGACGGAGCAGGCGCGCGTTGGTCGCGAGGTAAATCCAAAAGTCCTTCTTCGCGGCGTAATACGAAATCTTGTGCACGAACTGGGGCCGCAGCAGCGGCTCGCCGCCCATAAACGCGAGCACACGGCACGTAGTGGAATGCAGCCAGTCGATCGACCGGCGCGCGACATCCTCGGTCATCCCCTTCACATGGTTGTCGAAAGCCCAGCAGTAGTGGCAGTCGAGGTTGCATTTCCACTCAGTGAAGAGATACGCGATGATCGGATGAAAATCGCCCGGCAGGACGCGCGACTTCGCGTACGGGAAGAGCCAACCGTTCATTGCGCGCATTACCAAAGGAGCGGTCCACTTGCGCTTGCCCGCACGGGCGCGCTCGAGATTCTCCTCGTAGTTGTCGTCCATGGCGAGGAGTTCTGGATGCTGCGGGAACACCGGCTCCGGCAGCGTCATCGCGCCACTGGCTTTCGGCGGAACGAGCAGCGGCTTAGGAGCGGGAGTGTTTCTCAGGAGATCGTGGAGCTGGACATCCAGGCGGAACGGTTGCGGAGCGGAAGCAGAATCCTCACGCTGCTGCGGAACAGCCATGAAGCCTCCTCAGTCAGTACGCGATCTTAGCCGCGTCGGGCTGCTCTAAGGCCAAACCATGACGCCAAACCCGACCCGGTATCTATACCGCGTTCCCTTGAGTTTGACAAGATGCACGGCTGTAAGACCGCGATTCAAAAAAGGTATCGGGCGAATCGTGGGTGGTTATGGGCCAAGGAGATACACCTCGGAAAGCGTGGAATGAGACGGAAAATGTGGGCGTTTTCAGAGAGGCTCGAGCGCCCGCGGGTTAGCGGAAAGAGCTGGCGGGGAGCCGGGTGGCGCCGGCAAGCAAAGCGGCGAAATTCAACTGGACGTCGTTTTGGACGGCGGCGGCCTTCTTGCCGAGCTGGGCGTCGAATTGGCGGCGAGCGGCCTTCACGGTGTCGAGCGCCTGCCCGGCGTTGTTGGCGAGCAGGTTCTCCGCGCGAACGAAGCAGGCGTAGGCGAGGTTGTCGGGGAGCGCGTGGCGCCGCAGGAACTGTCCGTAGTTGAACCAGTCCGAGGCCTCGCCCTGCGGGTCGCCAACCAGCGCATCCAGCGCAAGGCCGCGCTGATACGACGCGGCGGCGGCGCGCGCATCGCCGGTCTTTTCCTGCAGATCTGCGAGCCGCCCCAGGGCGATGCTCTGGAGCTTCGGGTCGCCTTTGCCGACCTCGGCGAGCGACACGGCCAAAGAGTAGTCGGCGAGGGCCGCGGCGGATTGGTTCAGGCGGGCTTCGTCGTCCGCCATTTGGATGGTGGCGGGGATTCGCTGCTCGAGCGGGATATTGGAGTCAGGCGCCGCGGCAAGCGCGAGGTAGCTGTGCCAATTCCGCACGGCGGTGCTCACCTCGCCATCCTGATCGGATGTCTGTGCCAGGTAGAGATATGCGTCCGCGCGGCGCGGGTCGGCGGCGATGGCCTTCTGCCAGGAGTTAATCGCTTCTTCGCTCGGATGGCCGAGGCGCATGGCCAGAAGGCCGTAGTTGACGAGCGCGTCGGAATTATTCGGCAGAACGGCGAGCATTTTCTTGTAACGGTCGTAGGCTTCCTGATAACGGCCGCTGGCGATCATGGCCAGCGCGCAGGATTGCTGCAGAGTGGCGTTGCCGGGATTCAGGTCTGCGGCGCGCGTGAGCGTGGCGATGGCTTTGTCGCTTTGGCCGGCGGTCTCCTGGGCGTGGCCGATGCGCGTGAGGACCATGGTGTCGTAGGGATTCATCGCGGCCGCGCGCATCATCGACGGCAGGCTTTCGTTATCGGTGCCGAGGGCGAAGCGAACCTGGTCGGCCGCGCCCCACAGGAAAAATAGGCCGACGACAGCCACGCGAAATGCCGGAGAGGAGAAGAATCCATAGGCGCGCTTTGATTTGGCGGGCCGCGCATTTGCCTTAAGCGTCTGGCTCGCGCTCGAATCGCCGCTGCCGGCAACCAGTACGGACGAAACGCGCGTGTCGCGCAGCTTCCAGATCGCGCCATCGAGCAGGAAGTGGTGGATGTTCACGAGCGCCGTGAAGATCAGGAAGCTCGTCGTGAAATCGTAGTGGAAGAGGTAGCTGACGATCCACGGGCCGGGAATGAAGAGCGCGATGCCTCCCGCGACGAGCGTGACGAAGTAACCGGCGAGGCGCCAATTCGGTTGGCCCGCCGCGCGCGCGTCGCGCTGATGGTAGTAGCTGGTGATCCAGATGTATTGCGCCGAGTGCAGCACGGCCAGAATGCCGCTGCTGTAGCGCGTTTGCGGGATGGTGGCGCGCAGCTCGAGCAGCGTCGGCAGGACGAACCAGAAGAACTGCGTGAGCAGCAGCGTGAGCGGCGCGATCATCCGGCGGAAGCCGTGGCGCAGGA
>DATJRU010000126.1:0-8793 GCA_035504455.1 Vulcanimicrobiaceae bacterium | reverse complement strand
GCTGTGCCTGCCGGCCGTGCTCGGCGTCTCAGTGGTCTATCATCCGAGCCCGCTCGATCTCGCCGCGATCAGCGAGTTGGTGCGCGACTATCGCGTCACGTTCCTGATGGCCACGCCCACCTTTTTGCAAGCGTACATGCGGCGCTGCTCGCCGGAAGATTTCGGCAGCCTCGATTTCGTTCTCGTGGGCGCGGAAAAATTGCCGGAGCGGCTCGCGCTGGCGTTCGAGGACCGCTTCGGCGTGAAGCCGCTCGAAGGCTACGGCGCCACGGACTGCGCGCCGGTGGTCGCCGTGAACACGCGCGATTTTCGCGCGCCCGGCTTTCGCCAGGTTGGCGGAAAACGCGGCCGCATCGGGCATCCGCTGCCGGGTATCCGCGTTCGCATCGTCGATCCGGATACGCGCGAGCCGGTGGCCGCGGGCGCGCCTGGACTGCTGCTCGTGCGCGGCCCCAACGTGATGCAGGGCTATCTCGGCAAGCCGGAAAAAACGGCGGAGGCCCTGCAAGACGGCTGGTACGTCACCGGCGATATCGCCACCGAGGATGAAGACGGCTTCCTCACCATCACCGACCGCCTGAGCCGCTTCAGCAAAATCGGCGGGGAAATGGTCCCGCACATCAAAGTCGAAGAGCGCCTGCACGAAATCGCCGGCGCCACGGAACAAAAGTTCGTGGTCACCGCTGTGCCCGACGGAAAAAAAGGCGAGCGCCTCGTCGTCCTGCACACGCTGCCGCAGGAGGAATTGAAAGCGGTCATCGAAAAGTTGCCGCAAACCGGCCTGCCGAATTTGTGGATCCCGCGCCCCAATCAATTCTTCGCCGTCGAAGAATTCCCGCACCTCGGCACCGGCAAACTCGACCTCCGCCGCATCCGCGAACTCGCCCTCGAATTTTCACCGGAGAAGGGCACCGATTCTTGAGTAGCGTTGAGTAGCGCCGGCGTCTCGCCGGCCCGCGTCACCAGAGGGCTCTATTCCGTCACTTTCTGCTATCCCGATAAGGACTCCGGTTCCGCGCGGAAGCTTCGGCGAGTAGCGCCTCAATCTAAAGCCAACGCTCATGCCTGCCGATTAGCCACAGATGGAGCGCCGTCGCGCAGTTGCCTTCCGATCCAACTCTCGAATCGGTGGATTTGCGGCCCTGGCGACTCTCGCCCTTGGTATCTCGGCGAGCGTGTGCTCGGCGCAAGACCCCAAGCCGCAAGACCTCGCGGACATGAGTCTCGAGCAGCTCAGCCAGATCACCGTTTATTCGGCGTCGAAGCACGCGCAGAGCATTAGCGACGCGCCCTCCTCGGTGACGGTGATTACCGCCGACGAAATTCAGCGCTACGGCTATCGCACGCTAGGGGACATCCTCGAGGCCGTTCGGGGCTTCTACATCACCTCCGATCGCTATCAGAGCTACGTCGGCGTGCGTGGATTCGGGCGCCTGGGCGACTGGAACAGCCGGATTCTGCTGCTCGTGGACGGCCACCGGATCAACGACGACGTGCTGGGGCAAGCCTTCGTCGGACTGGAGTTCCCGGTAGACATCGATTTGATTCAACGGATCGAGATCATTCGCGGGCCGAGTTCGTCGTTGTACGGGGCGGAGGCGTTCTTCGGGGTGATCAACGTGATCACGCGAAAAGAAAATCAGCCCAAGCGAGAAGAGATCTCGTTCGCGGCGGGCAGCTTCGGTTCCTACGGCGGCCGGGCCACCTGGGACGACGCCTACAAGGGCGCTACCTTCGCGCTGTCCGGCTCGTTCTATTCGAGCGCCGGGCCTCTGCTGTTCTTCCCGGAGTTCAATAGTCCGGCCACCAATAACGGCGTCACCAGCAACACAAATTACGAAAGCTACCAGCGCGTGCTGGGCACCGTCAGCTGGCGCGGATTCACCTTGCAGGGCCTGTATAACGCCCAGAATAAAGGGGTGCCGACGGCCTATTTCGACTCGCGCTTTGCCGATCCCCGGACGCGCAACGTCCAAGGAATCGACTACCTGGATCTGAGTTACGAACACGCCCTGGGACTAGAGTGGCAACTGGACGCGCGAACTTCCCTGAGCAAGAACACGCTCTACGGACCAGTGGCCTACGACCCGCTGCCGGCGCCGCCGGACATCTATTCGTATGACGGTCAGTGGTGGGATTCCGAGATAAAACTGGGCCGGTCCCTGCCGCACGGCAGCACGCTGACTTTCGGCACGGAGATCACCGACAACTTCCGGCTGGATCAGTCCAACCTCGATTCGGAGGTCAGTCCCGTGGCCACGAGAGTTTCCACAAAATTGGTGATATGGGCTGGATACGCCCAGGTGGATACCGAAATCACCAGGAAACTCTCCTTGAGCCTCGGCGTGCGTTACGACCATTACAACTACGGGCTGGGTGGGAGCACCAATCCCCGCGCCGCGCTGATTTATCGCCCAACGAGTTCGACGACCGCCAAGCTTCTCTACGGAAGCGCCTTCCGGGCTCCGGTGCCGTATGAGAGCACCCCGGACTACGGCCCGTCCTACGTGGACAATTCGCACTTACAGCCGGAGAAAATCCGAAGCGTCGAGGGAATTCTCGAGCAAGGCCTCGGCAAGCACCTAAACGCCTCGGCCTCGGTCTTCTACAATCAAATCACCGGTCTCATCACTCTGGAAACGGACCCGAGCAGCGGGCTCTTCGTATACGAGAATTCCCAGGGAGCGACCGTGAAGGGCGCGGAGTTCGAACTGGATGGAGGGTTGGCTGGGAGCCTGACCGGCCGCGCCAGCTACAGTTATACGCAAACGGCGGAGGCGATGACGGGACAAACTCCCCCGAATTCTCCGGCCAATCTCGTGAAACTGAATTTGACGATGCCGTTCTTCCGCCAGAAATTCTCCGCCGCGCTCGACGGACAGTACACAGGGAAAGTCACAACGCTTGCCGGAAACACTTTGGGAGGATTCTCCGTCTTGAATCTTACGCTGATCGGCCACACGCTCGGCAAGCGCGCCGATATTTCCGCGAGCGTCTACAACCTGCTCAACAAGAGGTATTCGTTCCCCGGCCGCCCCGAGGATCCAGAGGATGCACTCTTGCAAGACGGCGCCACCTTCCGAATCAAACTCACCTACCGCTTCAACTCCGACAGCGCCGCAACAAAGTGACCGCCCCCTTGGTCGTCGCCGAAACTACTGCGAAGACAAACGGAAAACCAGGGGCTCGGCTGACGGGGAAAAAGCTAACGCGGCAAAACCAGCCAAAACACGCCCAATCCCGCCAACGAAGGCGACTGTATCGGCCCGACGACGTACACCTGGAGTACGTTATCGGAGCACGACTTTGTCTAATTTAGGTGATGGTAGCTTCGTGGTACCAACTGCGGCGGGACAAAACGCCCGAGCGAAAAAAAACCTCCCTCCGCGATTTCTCGCGAAGGGAGGAGTGGTCCAGGTATCGGTGGTTGTTAGAAGCCGAAGAAGTTGCCGAAGGGGCCGCCGTGGCAGGCCGCGGAGCCCTTGTCGCTGAAGGTCGCGGGAGTTCCTGCGGGTGCCACGGGAGCTTCCAGCGCCGACTCGTAATCCCACTGGTAGCCGTCCGGATCGAGCGTCAGGGCCATCACGCCCCAGTAGTTCCCGGTTCCGGCTTGGAGAAACTGCTGGTTGAACGTCCCGTCGTAGTCCGTGGAGGAGGTGGGTGCGGTGACGAGCGTGTCGAGCGTCTCGCCGCCGGTGCCCACGATGAATTCGCGTATGCCTCTCCGCGGATCGGCAGTCCCGAGCCACGTCCCGGTGACACCGGTTACAGAGGTGTCGCCAGGGGCGAAGTAGGGCTTGATCGGGGCGTAACGGGCGTAGAGGTGATCGTGTCCGTTGAGCACCAAGTCGGCTCCGGCGTCGTAGAGCAGTTGCCACCAGACTCCGGCGGTGATGCCTTCTTCGGTGAGGCTGTCGGCGCCGCTGTAGGTGGGCTGGTGCCAGTAGGCCAGCGTGCATGGCGAGTGATCGTTGGCGAGATCCTGCTTCAGCCATTCGGTTTCGGCGGCAAGCCAGGTGCCGGATGAATTGCTGCATCCGCCGGGTTGCGTCTCGCATTCGATGTTGAGCGAGATGAGGTGCCAGCCGCCCAGGTTATAGGAGTACCAACCGTCTCCGACTCCGACGACGCCGCCCGGCGGCAAGGTTGCGCCGACTCCGCCGGTCTGCTCGAAGTGACCTGCCTGCCCATCGGACCGCGGAATCGGTTGCGGGTTGGGAGCGGTAGCGCCCGGGAAGCCGCAGCCCGTCATCGTTGATGGGCACGGGTCTCCGAGCGTCGCGGTGATCGGGGCGCCGGCGCCATTGATCTGGAAGCCGTTGAAGTAAGAGAAGTAGCCGTAGCCGGCGACGCCGGTCTGGCCATGCTCGTCGTAAAACTCGTGGTTGCCGGGCGCGGGGCGCGTGATGCCTTTGAACGCGCCGAACGTCAGATCGTAGGATTTCTCAAAGTCCTGGTATTGGCCGACCTGGTATTGCAGGTCTCCGAGGAGCGCGACGGCGTCCGGCTTGATGCTCTCGATTTCACTTGCCGTGGCTTCCTGGGACTGCCAGAGAGAATAGGACCCCGGAGGAGTGCTGGGGTTGCTGGTGCTGAAGTAGGGGGGCTTGGGGGTGTCGCACGTTTCGTGCGCGGACTCGCCCGTTTCGAAGTCCGCATCGGGCTCGCAGGCGACGTCGCCAACCACCGCGAGCACGGGCGATTTATCGGTTCTTGCGTAAGGCCAGGGATTGTCGCTGGAATTCGGGTTGCGGTGATCGTCGGACTGGAAGCCCTGATTCTGTGCCTGTGCGCCGGCCGCGAATGCCAGCGCCAAGGCGACCGTGCCGATGAATGCTGCTGCTCGGGACGTTGCCCCGATGGTATTCATGCAATTCCTCCCGTTCGAGCGTCTTGTAGATAGATTGTTGCCAAACCGATGAATTGGATCGCTCGAATATTTCGTGGGCGTTTTGAATGTGTGAAAAAGTCGTGACACAAGGCCATAAGGTGTTTCTCCGAAATGTCGGAGCCTTATCGAGGCTCAAACAGCAGATCCCTCGCTACGTCCCGCGCCCGCGCAAACCGCGGGAGGGGCAAAACCGCGCGGGACTTCGCTCGGGATGACAGCGTGTTCTTGGGTTGCGCTCAGGACAAGAAATTCCACCGAGAACCCGTCGCGCATTCGCGCGTATAGGAGGAGCGCGAGCGTAGCACGTTGGTCAGGGTAGATGGGGCGAATGCGCGGCTCCGAAGGGCGCAGCAAGCAGCGCCCCCACCGCCAGATTGTTCGAGAAATTCGCGCGTACACGAGGAGCCGGCGGGACGCCGGTGCTACGCGTAGCGGAAGAGGGCCATGAAGCCGAAGTCCATGTGGTGCTGGATATGGCAGTGGAAGAGCGTGAGGCCGGGGTGGTTGGCGACGAGGTCGACGGTGGCGCGGCCGAACGCGGGAACGATCACCGTATCCTTCTTGATCCCGGCGGTGGGCTTGCCGTTGAGTTCGACGAGCTCGAACAGGTGGCGGTGCATGTGCAGGGGGTGGGAGTCGTCCGTGCGATTGTGAAATACGAGGCGGTAGCGGCGTCCTTGCCGGAAGACGAATTCGCGCTCGTGCGGATATTCCTTGCCGTTGACGAGCCAGTGATTGATCCCGTGCGGGCCGCCGGGCACTTTTTCAAAGACCATGTCGATGGTCTCGTCGGGATCGGGATGCGCGGCGGGCTTGCCGAAGATCGTGTAGTCCCAGCGCGTAATCGGCGGGGCAAGCCACTGCGGGCGCGGCTGCTGGTGATTGGCGTACTCGACCACGATGCCCATGCCTGCTTGCCGCGCGGCGTCGCGGATCTCGCCTAAAATCCAAATGCCCGGCTGATTCATTTCGACGATTGCATCGATGCGCTCTCCCGGGGCGATCTCGAGCACGGCGACGGGCTGGGGCGACGGCACGGGATTGCCGTCGAGAGCGATCACCTGAAAACGGTGGCCGAAAAGACCGAGGCGGTGAATCTGCTGCCCGGCGTTGAGCAGGTGCATCAGAACGCGCTGGCCCGCTTGCACGCGGAGGGGTTCGCCCGCGCCGAGCATTTTGTCGTTGATGGAGTACAGAGGAGCGTTGACTTCGAGCCCGTTGGGACGTGTGTCGGGAACGGCGGGCTTTTCGGGCATCGGGTCGTTGGGGTCGGCGGGCATTTCGTCCTGATCCATCGGTCCGAGGAAATATTCCCATTCGCGTAGAGCGAGGAAAACTTCCTGATCGTAGGCGCCCGGGTCATTCAAGGGATCGATCATGAGAAAACCGAACTGGCCCGTGTAGGTGCCGCGATGTAGGTCCATCATGGCCATCGTGTGCGAGTGATACCAACGCGAACCGGCCGGCTGGGCCACGAATTCATAGCGGCGGCGGCCATGCGGCGGGACCGGGGGCGTGCCCTCTTCCGCTGCGCCGTCCATGCCGGAGGGAACGAACAAGCCGTGCCAATGGACGTATTCGGGGACGTCCGTGTCGTTGACGACGTCGACGGCGACGTGCTGGCCCTCGCGCATGCGCAGGAGCGGGCCGGGGACTTTGTCGCTGTAGGCGATGGTGCTGATCACGACCTGAGGGGCGAGCTCGACCATGGCCGGCGCGATTCGGAGGTCGAAGTCGGCGGGGCGGCCTGCGGCGTGCGGGGCTGGCGTGGTCTCCATCGGATGAACCTGCGGCGGCGACGCGGGCGACTGCGCAGACGCGGATTGCAGCTTGCCTGCGCCTGCCGCGATCACCGTGGCACATCCAAGCCGCACGAAATCCCTTCGGTTCATTCGAGCCTCCGCCGCGCAACCGCGGGGGAAACATCTTACCCGTTCGAGATTTGGTTTGTATTTCGAACATGCGGAAAAACGATGGGCCGGCTTGGTCCTGGGCGGGTCCGTGGAATTCGGCTGGCGAGTTGGATTTAGCGCCTCACTTAACACGGAGGACACCGAGGAGCACGGAGTGCGCGGAGACGGATTGCACGGTGCGCGAGGAGTGCGAGGCCGGGAGTGAAGAGCGGCGAGACGCCGGCGCTACCAAGCGAGCTCCCAGGGGCCTACTCGAGGTCTTCCGTGCGGATTTCGTGGAGGAATTTTAGGGTGTCGCCTTGGCGGAGCTTGAGGCAGAGGCGGGCGAGGGAATCCTGTTCGCGGGTGTGGAGGACGCGGAGATGAGCTTTGATGAGTTTGAGGTGACGCGGGAGGACGTCCTTCATGAAGCGCTTGCCGGATTTGGTGAGGCCGATGACGGCGATGCGGCGGCCGCGACGGGGAATGTTCTTGAGCGCGCGATGCAGGTGGGATTGCTCGAATGCGATGGGAGGAAGAGTGGTGGCGATCTGGCGGAGCCAGCCCATGCGGGAAAGGCGAACGATGGTTCTGCCGACGACGGTGCGGCGCATGCCGAGGCGATGGCCGACTTCTTTGACGGGTTGGGCGCCTTCGCTGTAGAGGAGTTCGAGGAGACGGAAGTCGCGGAGGGTGAGATCGAAGGAGGCGAGCGGGCCGCGGAGCTGCGTTTTCATCCATTCGGCGGTGTCGATGAGGACGGTGCAGGCGCGGAAGGCGCGCTGGGTTCTGTCGCGGTGGGTGAGGCGGGGGCGCGCGGTCATGGGCGGAAGCTAGCAGATCCGGGATGCGGCGGATATTCGCGTTTCTACGGAGGGACGGTGAGTGGTGACTCGTGACTCGCGGTTTGCGATCCGCGGCGGGCCTAGACTCTAGACGTGAAGCTACCGGGCGAAAAGCTCTTGGACCAACGTGTCGCGTTCCATCTCGAGATACGTCGCCACGTCGCGAAGAATTCCGCCGAGTGTTCCTACTTTTAGGGGATCGTGCGCCCGGAATTGTGATGTTCGGCGCTCGTGATCCTGGACGTCAGGCGTAAGTGGCTTCCGGTCTGGCGGGTAATCGCGTAACCAAAGCGATGGAGCAGACGGGCTAGATCCCGCCCACTCACATCACGGGGCAGTTTCAAGCAGGGATGACCTCGTCCCTGACGAGGTGAAGGCGGATGACCGCGGGTTTGCTCTCAGCGTCGAAGTGGCAGGCTACGGCGTCGCGGACCATGGTTCGAAGTTCTTCCATGCTCTCACCTTGCGTGAAAATTGAATGGCCGAGCGCGCGGGCTTCATAGCCGCCCTCGGGCGATTCCTCAACGATGAAGATGATCTCCTGATCGGCCATACGTTTTCCTATCGGCATTATAGCCCAATGACGATATACGGGCAGACTTGAAACGGGCCTCTTCCACGATTTGGGAACCGTTCGATGGGCAGCGGGAGCAGTTCACGGGCGGGATAGGACGTTCCGCGTGGTGTTTTTGCATTTCGCAAGTTTACGCTTGCATCAACACGCCCTTTGCCTTACACTGCGCGACGCTGGAGGAAGTTCGGCATGACGTTAAGCGACAAACACAATTCGATAGACGGGCAAGCGAGACCGCTGCGCCGGGATTGTGGCCGACCTAGCTTCAGTCCCGCGTATTAAAGCATCTTCTTGCAGCTCAATCGCTTAAACCCCTGATTCCATGCCGGCAGGGCTTTGTCGTTTAGACGCTGCCCACCGGAAAAGAATTCACCGCTGAGACGCAGAGGAGGCCGGTTGCGCCCGAGCACATTGTGCACGTCTGAAGTGTCGGGTCGCGCTTCGAGAAAGGAGGAACGCCTATGGGCATTTACGTGAAGAACGGGACGCCGATGCACGGGCCGTCGTTGTGCGAGACGTGCGTATACGTGCACGCCAAGCGGGGGTACCGCGAGAGCGAATTCCTGGTGCTCTGCGCGGCCACCGAGCCGG
>DATJRU010000125.1:0-4523 GCA_035504455.1 Vulcanimicrobiaceae bacterium | reverse complement strand
GTCTCGTCGACGCGAATCGTGGTTTGCTCCTGATACTCGGTATTTTCGAAGTCTTGCAACGCCTGGAGCTGCTGCGTCACCTCGCCCCCATTTTCCGCCAGCACTTGGCTCGATGCGCTCGTGGCGTCGTCCTGCGGGTTGGCCGGGACCGAAAGCCCTCGCAGCGAGCGATCGACGGCCGCGCGCAGCAGCGCGGGATCGGTGGTGAAGTTCTGGATGATGTGCAACTCGTGCCCCATGGTAATCACTGCGATCGGCGTATCCGCGGGCAGCGTTTTCAGCAGCATCACCATGTGCCGGTGTACTTCGGACTGCAGGGTCACCTCGGTGTTCAGCGCGTCCAGCAGAATCACGGTCGGCGGCACCTTCAGCTCCGCCGTCTCGAAATTCGAGAAAATGTGCGGCCCGGTCGGCAGCGGCCCCGGCTGCGCGGCGGCTGCCGCTCGCGTCGCCGCGTCGATGAACTCGAAGCGCGCGATCTTCTGCTCGCCCGCGTGCTCGTCCACCACCTGAAACTCGTCCTGCTTCAGATCGCGGACGGGATTGCCGTGCGAGTCGCTCGCCACCACGTCGATCGTAATCAGCCGCGTCTTCACCGTCACGGACCCCGGCGCGGCTGGCGCCTTCCCGGTTGCCGGCACAGGCTGCTGCGGATAGCTCGTCGGCACGGGCGCGTGCTGTTGCGACACACCCACGCCCACCGCCACAAACAATGCGGCCGCCCCCAGAACGACGGATTTGCCCACCCGATTCACGCTTAGCCTTTTATCACACTTGTCAATTCAACTGAGCGTTGATTGCGGCCGTACAATGAAAAACTGTCTTTCTCACATATAGCACTCAGTGTTATAGAATGGCTTTAGGCTCAGGCTTAGCCGCGAGGGCCGTTGCGTATATTCAAGACCAAGGCGTTTGCTCGGTTTGCGCGAAGGGCCGCGCTGGGCGATGCGGCGCTTTGCGCGGCTATCGCCGTCGCCGAGCGTGGGCTGGTCGACGCCGACCTTGGAGGCGGGGTAATCAAACAGAGGATCGCCAGGCCGGGCCAGGGAAAATCCGGCGGTTTTCGCGTGGTGATTTTTGTACAAGCGAGGCAGCAAGGCATTCTTCGTCTATGGATTCGCGAAAAGCGACCTTGCAAACATTTCGCACGGTGAGTTGGCGGCCCTGAAGGCACTCGCATCGGAAATGCTGGCATACGGCGAACTTGAGATCGCGAAGGTGATCGCGTCGGGGCCGCTAATCGAGGTGAACTGTAATGGATAAGAACCGGAGTTCCAGAGCCCGCAAATATCGCAGCAGCCTTCTGGCTGCCGTGCACGAGACGGCCGAGGGGCTCCGTGCGGCGGGCGTCATGGACAAGCGGACGATGCGAAAGTTTGACATCCTCTGTCTCACGCCCGTGCAAACTTTGACGCCGAAACAGATTCGCGATCTTCGGCGGCGGGAACAGGCCAGCCAAGCAGTCTTTGCTCGCTATCTGAACGTGACGCCGGGCCTGGTTAGCCAGTGGGAACGGGGCGAAAAGCGCCCGCGAGGAGCGTCTCTGAAACTCTTGGCGCTGGTGGCCAAGAATGGCCTCGACGCTGTAGCGTAGCGATTGAAGGCCGGTGTGAACTACGACTGCTCGGACGATCCGGCCGCGGCGGCGCGATGCTCAGGTGACGCCTCTGCTTCGCCGGACGCATCCTCGCCGAGTTCCCCGAGGTCGTTCGTCTCGCCCGACTCGCGAATCGCAGCGGCTTCCGCCGTTTCCGCCTGCGCAGCGGCAGGCTCAGCCGACGACGGCGCCGCCAGATCGTCCGGCTCCGCAGGCGCGATGCCCGCGTCCGAATCAAGGGCCGCCTGCGCCAGTTGCTCGAATTCCTTGAGGCTCGGCAGCTCATCAAGGTCCGACAGCCCGAAGCGCATCATGAACTGCTTCGACGTGCGATACAGAATCGGCCGCCCGATCACTTCCTTGCGTCCCGCCGTCGTGATGAGCCGCTTTTCGAGCAGCGTCTTGATCACGCCGCCCACGTTCACGCCGCGAATCTCGTTGATCTCCGGCACCGTCACCGGTTGCTTGTAGGCGATCACCGCGAGCGTCTCGAGCGCCGGCATCGTGAGCCGCAGCGGCGGCTGCAAGCTCTTGATGAACTTGCGCACCACATCGTGATGCTGCGCCTTCGTGTAGAATTTCCAGCCGCCCGCGACCTTACGCACCTCGATCCCGCGATCGTCCGTCTGATACGCAGCGACCAGTAGATCGAGCGCCCCGCGCGCCTCCGTCTTTTCGACGCCGAGCGCATTCGCAATCTGATCGAGCGTAGCCGGCTCATCCGCAGCGTAAATAATGGCTTCGAGCGCAGCCTGAATTTCCTGTGGCGTCATCGTTTGACGAACCTTTCACCAAAGTATCTTCCCCCGCCGCAAACTGTCATCCCGAGCGAAAGGACGGCCCCTCGTTTTTCGCGCCCGCCCCTGGCGCGGCCGGCCCGCAGCGAGTCAGCGGAGCCCGCATGCCGTTCCCTCATCCCGCCACCTGCTGCAACTTGTCATCCCGAGCGGAGTCTCGCGCGTTCTTGCCTTTCGCCGCGCTTTTCGCGGCGCGCGAAACGGAGCGAGAGATCTGATTTTGCCTTTCCGAATTTCGAATTTCGAGTTTCGCTTTTCGGCCTTAGAGGTACTGCTCCTCGATCTTCGACATCGCCTCCGGCCCCGAAAACACCGCGTCGAACATCTGGTGCTTCCGAATCCGAATATCCTCGAACAAATCCGACTGCACCAGAATGATCGCCTGCATCCGCACCATTTCCAGGACGGCCAGCAGCGCCACGATCATCGCGTTGCGCGTCTCGCACACGTCGAAAAACTCGATCAGCGACACCGGCTCGTCGCTCGCCACCAGCTGCCGCCGCAGCCGGTCCATCATCTGCGCGATGGTCACCGACTCGTGCCGCAGCTCGAATTTCTTCACTTCCTTGCGCCGCTCGAGGATCTGCTGGAACGTCTTCACCAGGTCGACGAGCGAAACCACCAGTTCGCCCTCTACAGCGTCGCCCGTGTACAGCGCGCGGTCCGGCTTCGACCAGACGTGGTCCTCGATCTGCTGCTTCTGATACAAAAGCTGCGCGGCGTTCTTGAATTTCTCGTGCTCCAGCAGCCGATGCACCAGTTCCTGGCGTGGGTCCTCGATCGCCTCAGGACCGGCCAGCGGGTCCTGCGGCAGCAGCATCTTCGACTTGATGTGGATCAGCGACGCCGCCATGTAAATGAAATCCGCGGAGACGTCGATATCGAGCTTTTCGAGCTGGTGGAGATAATCGAGATACTGCTCGGTGACCTTGGCGATGGGAATGTTGTGGATGTCCATCTCCTGCTTGCGGATCAAATCCAGCAGAAGATCGAGCGGGCCCTCGAAGACCGGCAAATTGATGCGATAGGGTGACGCCATTCGCCGCCTATGTTACCGCCTTCCGCCCCATTCGCGAAATCGCAAGTCTCGCCCGCGCTTCGCTAGTCCACCTGCGACTCATCGCGGTACATCACCTTATGCCGCATGTCCTTGATCCACCGGTCGATCTGCTCGGTGGTCATGTAATTCTCGGGATTGAACCGCCCCCAGTTCAGGATGCTGTTCAGCGGCCGCTTCCAGCGCTTGTACGAAGCCTTCAGCGGCGGCCCGAAGCACATGATGTCGATCACAGCCAATTCTTCTGGCACGCCGAGCAGCGGCTTGATCTTCTGCTGAATCTCTTCCTGCCCGATCGCCGTAATCCACCACACCGCGTACCCCAGCGCCGCTGCCGCCAGATGCGCCGACATCGTCGACGCCGCCACCGACTGCAGCAGGATGCGCTCCGCGTTCTGCCGGTACTTTTGGTCGAGTTCCGAGCCGTCGTTCAGCACCGGGAACGCCCGGATGAAACGAAAATCCGCCGCCACCACGATCAGCCCCGGCGCGGTTTTCACGCCCACGTAATTCGGCGTCGGGAAACCCATGTGCAGCTTCGCGCGCCGCTGCTGCTCGTCCATGAACTGCTGTCCGATCGCTTCCTTCACGGCCGGATCGGTGACGACCACGTAATGCCACGGCTGCGCGTTCGCTCCGGAAGGCGCGTGGCGCGCCGCATCGAGAATCATCTCGAAGTGTTCGCGCGGCACTTCGTACGGCGCGAACGCGCGGTTCGTCATGCGCCCGCGCACCACTTCCATCAGCCGCTCGTAGCGGTCCACATTATTGAAAAGCCCCGGATCAACCGTTACGCTGTTCATGGTCAACTCCGCAACTACTTCTTCGCGTCATCCCACTTGAAAATCGCGTTGCGCACTCGCTTCATCGTCCGCCGCGCGGCCGCGTGCGCTTTTTTCGAGCCCGCGTCGAGAATACTCCAAACTTGGTCGGGGTGCGCTTCGAATTCTTTCCGCCGCGTCTGCACCGGCTCAATCCACTTCACCAGGTTTTCGGCCATCATCTTCTTGCAATCGACGCAGCCGATCCCCGCCGTCCGGCAATCGCGATCCACCTGCGCCACCGTCTCCGC
>DATJRU010000124.1:0-9115 GCA_035504455.1 Vulcanimicrobiaceae bacterium | reverse complement strand
ACGTCGCGTTCGTCGAAGTAGACGAGCGCGATGCCCTCGATTTTTCCTACCACGTCGATCGCCTCGATGAGGCCGGATTTGCGGCGGTCGGGAAGATCGATCTGCGTGACGTCGCCGGTGATCACCGCCTTGGAATTGAATCCGAGGCGCGTGAGAAACATTTTCATTTGCTCGCTGGTGGTGTTCTGTGCTTCGTCGAGGATGACGAACGAATCGTTGAGCGTGCGGCCGCGCATGAAGGCGAGCGGGGCGACCTCGATCACGTCTTTTTCGAGGAAGCGCTCGAGCTTGTCGGCCTCAACGAGATCGTGGAGCGCGTCGTAGAGCGGGCGCATGTACGGATCGACCTTTTCCTGCAGCGTGCCCGGCAAAAAGCCGAGGCGCTCGCCGGCTTCGACGGCGGGACGCGCGAGGATGATGCGGTTCACTTGCTTCGAGAGAAGCGCCTGCACGGCCATGGCGACGGCGAGATAGGTCTTGCCGGTACCGCCGGGGCCGATGGCGAAGACCATGTCGAAGGTTTCGAGGGCCTCGATATAGCGGCGCTGATTCGATGTTTTCGGAGCGACGCTTTTCTTGCCGAGGGCCTTGGTGCGCGTGGGAGAAAAAGCGCCGCCGAGCGAGTGCGTGGGCTCGTCGGCCGCCGTGCTCAGGAGCGACTTCACTTCCTGGCTGCTGGGGACGCGGCCTTCGCGGACGCGATCGTTGTAGGCGCCGAGAATGCGCGTGGCGCGTTCCACCTGTTCGGGAGCGCCTTCGATTTCGAGATCGTGGTCTTTCAGGTGCGTGGTGACGCGCAGAGCAGACTCAAAAAACTTGAGGTTTTCGTCCAGGGTGCCGAAGAGCTCGTTGATGCCTCCGGCGATTCGAACGGTTTGTTTCATCCGGTTGATGGAGACCTGAATTCAGACTATCGCGGCGGCGAATCTCGGTCAAGACGAGCGCCGAGAATTCGCGAATCTGTAACACGGGGCTCATCGCCGGGGTCGTCACAGGAAAAGGGCTTCGCTTCGTGTTCGCCATGCAAAATCTGCAGTAACGACAGCAAGGACTTTGACGCCGATAGCGCGCTAAAACGGGCCTTGATGGCAGGTTTTGGCGGGCTTTGCCACATTCAGAGGCATTCGAAGTTCGAAATTCCCGGGCGCGTTCAATCGTCCCTGCCGGGACTTCCTGGTTTTGCCGGCGGACCCGGCACTTCGCTCCGCCTGCCTCGCCGGCAGGCGAGCTTTGTGCCGGGCTGGGTACAATCGTGCCTCCGGCACTGGAGACACCTTGAAACCCGGAGCCGAATCCAGCAGAGCTGCGGCCGGATTCGGCCGCGAGGGATCAGTTGGTCGCAGGCGCCGGGAATTGCACCTTGGGCACGGCCTGCGCGGCGGGCGGCGCGTTGAAGTAAGCGTCGTTGCGCTTGAAGCCGGACCAGCCGGCGAAAATGTTGTTCGGGAAGAGGCCGATGTAGGTGTTGTAGTCCTGGATGGCGTCGTCGTAGCGCTTGCGCTCGACGGCGATGCGATTCTCGGTGCCGGCCAGCTCGTCCTGGAGCTGGAGGAAATTCTCGTTCGATTTCAGTTGCGGGTAATTTTCGGCGAGCGCGAGGACTTTCACTTCCGATGCGTAGAGCTGATTGCTGGCGGCGATTTTGTCCGACGGAGTTTGCGCGTTGAGGTACTGCGTGCGGGCCTTGGCGACGTCGTCGAAGACGGTGGTTTCGTGGGCAGCGAAGCCTTCGACGGTGTTGACGAGGTTCGGAATCAGGTCGGCGCGGCGCTGGAGAACGACGTCGACTTGGGCCCAATCGGACTTCACGGTTTCGTTGAGCGTGACCATCTTGTTGCGCGCCGAAATGTAGGCGAGGCCAAAGATGAGCGCGACGAGCACGAGGACGACGAGAACGATGACGCCTACCTTCATGTGGTGCCTCCTGTATTGCTTCAGGGGCTAAAGCCCCGCGCCTGGCTACGGCGGACGGCGGGGCTGGAAGCCCAGCCCTCCTAAGGGCCGGAAACCCGCGGCTAAAGCCGACCCATGGTGACGGCTTTTTCGCGAGGCTGAAGCCTCACGCTTCCACCGATCAACCGTCGCGCATTCGCGCTTCCACCAAGAGACCGCGTGCCCAGGTTCTAACGGAGACTCCGGAAGGCCGAGGCTCCTCAAGACAATTTACAGCTCCTGCTAGTCGATACGGACGGCGGGCGCCAAGAATTTCGGAATCAGGCGACCTGCAGGCGCCGGTCGACTTCATTGGTCACGACTTCCACGAATTCGAGATACGCGTGCAGCGTGCTCTCGACGTCGACGTCCTTCTCTTTGATCTTCCCTGCCCGCAAATCGAGAATCGTCTGGAAGCCGGCGGGATTGCCTCCTGTGATGGTTGCCATTGCCTGCACGGCTTCGCGCTTGCCGTGCGCCTCGCCGTGCTGCAACGCGATCACGCCGTGGCGAAACAGAACGCACAACGACGAAACCGAACGGAGCATGATCTGGAGGTGAACTTCCGGCTTGCGTGGCGCGGTGAGAATCGACCGGCGCAACTGGAGCCACGCGGTGCGAAGCTCGCGTTCGACCTGAAGGCGGTGCAGGGTCATGGGCACGTCGAGCCCCTCGAAGAAATCGGGGCCGAGGAGCATGCGATGGTGGCGCTTCATGTCGAGGAGCTCGATGGCGAAGACGTCGGCGGAGCGCGTGAGTTCGTCCATGGTGAAGACGATCGGGGGCGGATTGCCCTTCTTGGCCCACCATTCCGCGACGGGCTGGAGCTTTTCGAGGTCGGCGGAGCCGGCTTCGTTGACGACCACGAGGATGTTGAGGTCGGAATGCTGCTCGTGGAATTCGCCGGTGACGGCGGAGCCGTAGAGCACGACGGCCTTGAGGTTGGGGCCGGCGGCGTTTTTGAGCCAGTCCAGGAGCTCGCTGAATTTTTCTTCCATGAGGTTGAGTTTCCTCGCTGCGGCGCGTCGATTCCAGAACTACGATCCGACCATCAGAACCTTGCCAGAAAAAGTGCCGCGTGCCGTGTGCCGTGCTTACGCTGCAGGGCCCGGCCGGGCTAAAGGACCCGGCGCTACGTTTAAGCCTTACACCGTTGCACGGCGCGAATTACCAGCTGCCGCTGGCCCCGCCGCCGCCGAATGAGCCGCCGCCAAAGCCGCCGAATCCTCCGCCTCCGCCACCAGCTCCGCCGAAGCCACCGCCAAATCCTCCGCCCCCTCCGCCACTGAAACCGCCTCCACCCATGCCGCCGATCATCGGTCCGATCCACCAACCACCACCGCCGCGACGGTAGCGCGCTGCGGCTACCGGACTCACCGCGCGGCGGATCGCGCCGACGATAATGAAAATCACGATGAGGATCAAGATGACGGGAAAGCCCGGCGAGACCTTCTGATTACCGACCGGGGGAGGCGAGCCGCTCAGCGCGACGTGGTGATCGGCTGCGATCGTATCCGCGATGCGGCGCGTGACTAACAGAATCGCCGCGTCGTAATTCCCTTGCCGCAAATAAGGCACCGCCTCGCGGCCGAAGCCGCCGACTTTGCCATCCGGAAGAATGGCTTCGAGACCGTATCCGACTTCGACGCGGTAGCGGTGATCGTCCACGGCGAAGAGGATCAGGACGCCTTCGTCGGATTTCGGGCCGACGCCGAGCTTTGTGGCGAGGTCAATGGAATAGTCTTCGAGGACTTGGTCACCGAGGGACTTGATGGTGACGACGGCGATTTGGGCTTGCGTCTTCTGCTGGACTTCGGTGCAGAGGGCGGTGAGCTGATTTTTGCCGGATTGGCTGAGGACGCCGGCGAGGTCGGTGACGTAGCCCTGCTTGGCCTGCGCGGCGACCTGGTCGACGGATTGCGCGAGAGCGGCGCGCGGCGCGCCGAAGAGCGCGAGGAGAAGAGCGAGCGCGGACAGGCGAAGGCTGCGAGCTGTGCCCACACCTGTTCTACGCAACAGAGGGCCGGGTTGTTTCAGGCGGCGGTATCGCATGGGCTTCTCAGTATCCGATGTGGTGCAGATAGGCGACCGCCGCGGCGGCCACCAGGCAATAGATCCCGAAAAGATACCACCGATCGCTTTCGAGCCACTTGCTGAGCCACTTGAGCGCGACAAGGCCCGCGAGAAACGCGCAGAACGCGCCGAGGATGCTGGGCGTGAGAGCTGAGGTGAGAGCGGCGCTGCCGGAGATGTGTTCGGCCTTGACGAGGCGCCAAAGCTCGCGGGCGTCGACGGCGGGCGTGAGGACGACGGCGAGAGCGAAGCTGAAGGTCTCGGCGCGCTGTTTCGCGACGCCGGCGAGGAGGCCGGTGGAGATTGTGGCGCCCGAGCGGGAGAAACCGCGAAACGGCAGGCAGAGTCCCTGCACGATGCCGATGAGCGAGGCTTGCGGCAGGGCGAGACCTTCGTTCGCGGATTGCGCGGGTTTGTGGCTCTTCTCGTAGATTCCCGCGATGATGATCAGCAGGCCGGCGGCGGCGAGCGCAGGGGCGATGAGTTCGAGGTGGCCGAAGAGCTGCTCGACTTCGGCGTGCGGGATGCCGCGGAAGCCGAAATGCTCGATGAGCTTGACGATGCCTTCGCCGATGATGCCGGTGAGGGCGGTGGCGACGATGAGCAGGATCGCGAAGGTCTTGAAGGCCTCGGCGGTCTGGAAATAGGTGCGGATCCACTGCTTCCAGAAGTAGACGATGACGGCAAACATGGTGCCGGTATGGAGCATCACAAGCAGCAGGGTCATCTCGGGGGAGGAAGGGTCCATCCCCATCAGTTTTTCGGCAACGACCACGTGGGCTGAGCTCGAGACGGGAAGGAGCTCCGCCAAGCCTTGCACGATTGCAAGGATCACCACATGCAGTAGGGACATGCGTAAGACGCTACCACGGGAGCGTGCGGGAGAAGATAAAAGAAAATCGAAAAGGGGAAACGGAAAGGCTAAGCGCGCCCAAATTGCGGGTGCGAGGCGGGGTGACATTCCCACTCAACACAGAGGGCACCGAGGAGCACGGAGGGACACGGAGAAACCGCGGAAGATACAGCGAAAGTTTCGCCGCAGAGACGCCGAGAGCGCAGAGAATGCGGAGAAGCCCCAGAAGCAAAGACTTATCACAGACAACGCAGAGACGGCACGGAGGGCACCGAGGACGGCGATTTCAGATCCGAAATTTCAAATTTCAGATGAGGGGCGCGGTCGCGACGCGCTTGTGCTCGATGGAGACGAGATGCAGGAAGGGCACGCCGAAAGGCAATGGAGAGGCCGAAGTCCGGGGGCTGGTCGAAGGGCGAGTAGCCAGGGTGGCGCGCGGGAGAGGCTTGGTAAACGAGTGAATTGTCACTTGGTGGGGGCGGTGTTACACTTTCGCTTCCGCAATTTGAACGCGCCGAAGGCCACCGGGAGCGAGAATCCGGAACGCCCGATTTACCGTCCCAGCGTCAAAAGACAAGGGCAAGAATCTCACCGCAGAGACGCAGAGAAAGGCCAAGCGCGTCCAAAACAGCGGGCGAGGCGGGCGACAGCACCACCTAACACAGAGTGCATCGAGGGGCTCCGAGGGACACGGAGAGGCCGCGGAAGAGACAAGGGATACGCGTGCCTGCCCCGCCGAAACACGAACTCGGATTGTTTCTGAAACAAATTGGGGTTGCCACACGTTTCAGTACTTAGACCTTGCGCAGATAAACGAGTTAACCGGCATTTCGGGGAGAGAAACGATATGAGTGGAAGGTTTACGCACGCAGCGGTAGCGGTGTTGACGGTCGCTTCGCTGGTGGCTTCGCCGCTGTACGCGCAGGACCAACAGGCTCCGGCGCAAGGCGCGGATGCCCCGGCACAGACGCAGATGCCGACGCCGCCCGTCTATCAGCCCCCGACGCCCAATCAGGGGCCGCCGCCGTCGCCCGCGCGCGACCTGAAATTCGGCCCGGACTATTCGAAGGGGCAATCGTGGTTCCCCAACATCCTCGCGCCTTATCAGCAACACGATGTTGCGAAGCCGGAGCTGACGAACACTCCTCGAATCGATCAGCTAATTCAGAACGGCAAGCTGATGCTGAGCCTGGAAGACGCGATTTCGCTGGGGCTGGAAAACAACCTCGCGCTGGAAGTGGAGAGATACGTGCCCTGGCAGGATGAAGCCAACCTGCTGCTGGCGCAGTCAGGCGCGAATGGGCTGCTGAAATTCGATCCGACGCTGACGAGCAATCTCTACCTGCAGGAGCAAACGGAGCCGATCAACAACCCGTTCTTCGTGGGCGTGGCGCCGACGTCGGGTTCCGCCGCGACGGCCACTGTTCCCATCGGCATCATCAACCACAATTCGGTGGCGAACGTTCAATACACGCAGAATTTCGTAACGGGCACGCAGTTCCAACTGACGTTCGACAACACGCGGTCTTCAACGAACCTGGGATTCGACCTGTTCAATCCGTACGACCAATCGTCGCTGACGCTGCAGATCACCCAGCCGCTGCTGAACGGATTCGGGAAGCTGCCGAACGAGCGGTACATCCTCGAAGCGAAGAACACGGTGAAAGTGGGCGAGTCGCAGTTCGCGCAGCAGGTGATGACGACGCTGACGCAGGTGGCGACGGACTACTGGGAGCTGGTGTACGCGCGCGAAAACGTGAAGGTGGAGCAGGTGGCGGTGGCGGCGGACCAGCAGCTTTACGAGAACAACAAGAAGCAGCTACAGATCGGGACGATGGCGCCACTCGATGTGATCACGGCGCAGTCGCAGTTGGCGACCGACCAGCAGGCGCTGGTGCAGGCGCAGACGACGCAACTGCTGGATGAGACGACGCTGCTGACGGCGATTACGAAGGACGCGCTGGCGGCGGACCTCAAGGGCATCGAGATCGTGCCGACGACGCCGATCTTCACGCCGACGGAACAGAACATCACGCTCGAAGACGCGGTGCACGAGGCGTGGCAGAAGCGGCCGGAGCTGCAGCAGGCCGACTTGAACTTGAAGAATGCGGGGATCGAAATCAAGGCGACGAAGAATGCCCTGCTGCCGCAAGTGAATCTGTACGGGCAATATCAGGCGATCGGCCTTTCGGGCCGGCAGACGGTGACGACCTCGACGCCGACCGCGTTTGCGGCGGACCTGACCGCTCCGATCGTGGACGCGGCGGGGATGCCGAGCGGGTTTTTCGCGTCGGAGGTGGCTGCGGCGACGTCGACGACGACCGTTTTCAACAGCGGGCTGAGCGAAGACTGGCAGCGGATGATCGGCGGCAACTATCCGTCGTTTGAAGTGGGGCTCAACATCACGCTGCCGATCCGGAACCGCGCGGCGGAGGCGCAGAACGCGACGGCGCAGCTCAACGAGCGGCAGCAGGAAGTGCAGTACCGGCAGACGCAGAGCACGATCCTGCTGAGCGTGCGGCAGGCGCTGATCACGCTGGAGCAGGACCGGGCGGCGGTGGCCGCAGCCGAGGAATCGCGGATTTACAACCAACAGAGCTACGACGACGAAGTGAAGAGGCTCGAGCTGGGCACATCGACGGCGTTTACCGTGATCCAGAAGCAGCAACTGCTAACGGCGGCGGAGGGCGTGGAACTGCGCGACCGGGTCAACCTGATCGAGGCGGAGTTGACGTTCAATCAGGCGATGGGGCGGACGCTGGAAGTGCACAATATTACGCTGGCGGACGCCAGGAGCGGGCATATCCTGCAGACGCCGAACATTCCGGGCGCGCCGGATGCGGATGCGTATGGAGTGGCGGGATATAAGTAGGAGGCACAGGAGGCAGAGGAAGTGGAGGAACAACCACGCCTCCTTGCGCGAGAGCTGCCTCTTTATTTAGGTTTATTCGCCACTGCTCAAACAGCAGATCCCTCGCTGCGTCCCGCGCCTGCCTCGCCGGCAGGCGGGCCCGCAGACACCGCGGGAAAACCAAAAACGCGCGGGACTCCGCTCGGGATGACAACGCGCTCCTTCTTCGGCGGCATCCAAAGCCTACACGCAAACTGATCCGGGCGCGGAGCCTCTCGCCTTCGAAATTGCAGTGTGCGAGGATAGGGTCGAGCGGAGGCGCGGCGCGATTCATGGCGGGCGACGAAGAACGCGGGGCCGGCGGCGGGAAGCCCGCCGGAGTTTCGCGGGAGGCGTCGAACGCCGAGCGAGCGTGGGAGGAGAAGGTCCTCAAGCCTACGCTCGCGAAGTCTCCTGAGCGTTCCACGGATTTCACCACCGTTTCAAGCTACCCAATTGAACGAATCTATACGGAGGCTGATCTCGTCGGGGACGATGCGGCGCGAGACATTGGTGTGCCCGGCGCGGTGCCCTACACACGCGGGATTCATCCGCGGATGTACCGCGACCGGTTGTGGACGATGCGGCAGTTCGCGGGATTCGGGAGCGCCGAGGATACGAACCGGCGGTTCCGTTATTTGCTGGCGCAGGGGCAGACGGGGCTTTCGGTGGCGTTCGATTTGCCGACGCTGATGGGGTACGACTCGGACCACGCGATGGCGGAGGGCGAAGTCGGCAAATGCGGCGTGGCGGTGAGTTCGCTGGCGGATATGGAGGCGCTGTTTGCGGAGATTCCGCTGGCGGACGTGACCACGTCGATGACGATCAATTCGCCGGCGGCGGCGATCTGGGCGATGTACCTGGTGGTGGCGGAAAAGCAGGGCGCGGATTGGAAGAGGCTTTCGGGGACGCTGCAGAACGACATCCTGAAGGAGTACATCGCGCAGAAGGAGTACATCTATCCGCCGGGGCCGTCGATGAGGCTGGTGACGGACACGATCGAGTTTGGGGCGAAGCACACGCCGAAATTCAATTCGATTTCGGTGAGCGGGTACCACATTCGGGAGGCGGGGTCGACGGCGATTCAGGAATTGGCGTTCACGCTGCGCGACGGGATCGAGTACGTGGAGCATGCGCTGGCGCGCGGGTTGGCGATCGATGAGTTTGCGCCGCGGCTGTCGTTTTTCTTCAACGCGCACAACGACTTTTTCGAAGAGATCGCGAAGTACCGAGCGGCGCGGCGGATCTGGCAGCGCGTGATGCGCGAGCGGTTCGGCGCGAAGGACGCGCGGTCGTGGGCGCTGCGATTCCACACGCAGACGGCGGGATGTTCGCTGACGGCGCAGCAGCCGTACAACAACGTGGTG
>DATJRU010000123.1:0-4215 GCA_035504455.1 Vulcanimicrobiaceae bacterium | reverse complement strand
GCCGTGGACGCCGTCGAGCAGGACGGCCGCATCACGGTTTTCGTCGGCTCCGCCAGCGGCGGAGTGTGGAAGTCGGTCAACGGCGGCACGACGTACCGGCCCGTCTTCGATCGCGAGAGCGTGCAATCGATTGGCGCAGTCACGATCGATCCGTCGAATCCGAAAAATGTCTGGGTCGGAACGGGAGAGGCATGGGTACGCAATAGCGTGTCGGTCGGCGACGGCATCTACAAGTCTACTGACGGCGGCGAGAACTGGACAAACGTCGGCCTCAAAGATAGCGAGCACATCGCGAAAATTCTGGTCGATCCAACGGACAGCAATCACGTGCTGGCATGCGCGATGGGACATCTGTGGGACGACAACCAGGACCGCGGCGTCTACAAGACGAGCGATGGCGGAAAGACTTGGACGAAGGTGCTGGCGGGAGCCAATGGATCGACAGGCTGCGCATTGCTGGCTATGAGCTCGAAAGAACCGAAAACCATGTACGCCTCGATGTGGGACTTTCGCCGGCAGGGGTGGACGTTCCGCTCAGGTGGCCCCGGCAGCGGATTATTCAAATCGACCGACGGAGGCGATCACTGGACCGAGATCCAGGACAGCAATGCCAAAGGCCTCCCACCAAAGCCGTGGGGAAGACTTGCGATCGCCGTGGCCGCCTCAAAGCCCAATGTCGTCTACGCAAACATCGAGGCAGAAAAGGGGCGCGGGCTTTATCGCTCCGATGATGCCGGAGCGAACTGGACGAAGCTCGACGCCAGCAACTACATGGTGTGGCGTCCGTTCTATTTCGGCAATCTGATTGTCGATCCGACGAACGAAAACAAGCTCTTCAAGCCAGATCTCATCCTGCTGTACAGCACAGACGGCGGCAAAACGTTCAATGTCGTTTCCGGCGGCGCTCACGGGGATTTTCACGACGTCTGGATCGATCCGAAAAATCCGAGCATCGTGATCACCGGCGATGACGGCGGATTGTGGCGCAGCGAAGACGGCGGCAGCCGCTGGAAACATCAGATGAACCTGCCGATCTCGCAGTTCTACCACGTCAGTACCGACAATTCCGATCCATATCACGTCTACGGCGGCTTGCAGGACAACAGTTCCTGGGTGGGAGATTCCTCTTATCCCGGGGGCGTTTCAAATTCGCGCTGGGAAAATATGTTCGGTGGCGACGGCTTCTGGAT
Organism: Vulcanimicrobiaceae bacterium; assembly: GCA_035504455.1. Lineage (GTDB taxonomy): Bacteria > Acidobacteriota > Terriglobia > Acidiferrales > UBA7541 > Palsa-295. The sequence goes on along the minus strand of DATJRU010000123.1, from coordinate 3,025 downwards.
GTTCGAAGATCCCTCGGATCCGGCCTACATCTACGCAGAGGCCCAGGGCGGCGAAATCGGGCGGGTGAATCGCTATACGCACGAGGTTCGCGGGATTAAGCCGCTGCCGAATTATGGCGAGAAAAAATTGCGTTTCAACTGGAACACTCCGATTCATATGAGCCCGAATGAAAAGGGCACCATCTATATCGGAGCCCAGTATCTGTTCCGCTCCCGCGATCATGGGCAATCGTGGGATCGCATCTCGCCTGACCTCACCACGAACGATCCGGAAAAGCAGAAGCAGGAAGAATCCGGCGGCGTCACAGTCGACAACTCTTCAGCCGAAATGTTCACGACCATTTATTCGATTTCCGAATCCCCGAAGAACGGGCAGGTGATCTGGGTCGGCACGGACGACGGCAACGTACAAGTGACGCGCGATGGGGCCAAGACTTGGACCAACGTCGCCGGAAATGTCACCGGAATTGAAAAAGGATTCTGGGTTTCGACGGTGGAGGCCAGCCGGTTCGACGAAGGAACGGCTTACGTCACGCTCGATCGCCATACATTCGGCGACATGAAGTCATACGCGTACAAGACGGCAGACTACGGTAAGACATGGACCGCTCTGCCTCTCGACCAGAGTGGAGTTCACGGATACGCGCACGTGATCAAGGAAGACACAGTCAATCCAAAGCTCTTGTTTTTGGGAACGGAATTCGGCTTATGGATTTCGATTGATGGCGGCGACCACTGGGCACAGTACAAAGGCAGCAATTTCCCAGCGGTTGCTGTGCGCGACATTGCGGTGCAGGCGCGTGAGAGCGACCTGGTTCTGGCGACGCATGGACGCGGGATCTGGATTATCGACGACATTTCGGCGCTGCGCGCTCTGACTCCCGACTTGATGTCGAAAGAGGCGGCGCTAATTCCTGGGCGAGCCATTCAGTACATGGACACGTGGGGCGGATGGCCGGAGGGAGATGAGAGCTTCACCGGCCGGAATCGCCCGTCGGAGGCGCAGATTACCTATTACCAGCGAAGCCGTCATATTTTCGGCGACCTGAAAATCGAGATCTTCGATTCAAACGCAAAGTTGGTGGACAGCGTCCCCGGCAGCAAGCACCGGGGGCTCAATCGTGCGAATTGGTCGATGCGCGTCAAGGCGCCCGCTGTTCCCCCCGCGGCAACAGCGTTGTTCGAAGCCGCCCAAGGCCCGCGCGTCCTGCCCGGTATTTATACCGTGAAGATGACCAAGGGCGACAACGTTTATACCGAGCAAATCAATGTCTCGCTTGATCCGCGAGCGAAATTTTCCCTCGACGACCGCAAGGCACAGTACGAACTCGCCATGAAGATTTATCACACGATCGAACACATGACCTACACAGTCGACGCGATCGAAGCCGTGCGCGATGCCGCTAACGCAAGGGCCGCGAAACTCGCAGAGAAGGATCCACTGAAGAAGCAGCTTCAGAGCCTGGCATCCAAGTGCGACGACTTGCGCTCGAAAATTGTCGCAACCAAAGAAGGAGGAATGATCACCGGCGAAGAGCGCATCCGCGAACTTCTCGGACAGCTTTACGGCTCCGTGAACGGCTATGAAGGGCGTCCGGCGGATTATCAGGCTGCAAGAGAGGATTCCCTGTCGCATGAACTCGAAGACGTAATCGGCGACTTCCAAAAGACAACTCAGAAAGAATTGCCGGCGATCAATTCCGCCTTGAAGAAAAAGAAGGCGACTCCTATTACGGTGTTAACGGAGGCGGACTGGCAGAAGAATCGCGAGGCCGAGGGGAGCTCGGGAGCCGCAGCCGGGTTCCGCGCCTTCGGAGAGGTGCGGGAAATAGACTAACCACATTTCTCTTTGTAGGAGAATGAGCGCACGAAGAAAGGCAGTCGAAGTATGCGCTTCGCAATCCGCCAGCTCAGGAAGTCCCCCGGTTTCACCGCGACCATCGTCCTTACGCTAGCTGTCGGGATCGGCGGAACGACTGCCATGTTCTCGCTGATTGAGGGCATCCTGCTACGGCCACTACCGTTCACCAATCCTGAGCAACTCGTGATTTTGGGAGACCACCTAGGCGGTGGCGCGCATACTCCCGTTACTGCTCGCGAAATTGGAATCTACTCCCATGCCGCGAGCGCCTTCTCTTCGATGGGCGGCTATATTGGGGAAAATTACGAACTCTCCGGTGGCGCGACTCCGATTGAGGTAGACGCAACTCGTATGACTGCAGGGGTGTTCCCGACTCTCGGCGTGAATCCCGTTATCGGGCGAGCGTTCACGGAACAAGAGGAAGACAGCCACCAGCCCATGGCGGTGATCAGCTACGGCTTGTGGGTGGAACGGTATCAGCGCGACCCAGGAGTCCTCGGCCGCACAATCAATCTCGATCGCAAGCCCTACACCGTCGTTGGCGTGATGCCACGCAGCTTTATGTTCCCGTTGGAGACAGGCCGACTGGATCAGACTCAGCTGTGGGTGCCGATGAGTCTCACAGCGGACGAACTTTCCGACGCGCACGCGGGATATTGGGGATATCACATCGTTGCGCGCTTGAAGGACGGCGTGACGGTCTCTCAGGCTGCCGAGGATGCGAACCGCGTCGCTCAGCAGGTCATGCGGTCGCTCCCCGCTGCGCAGTCGGCCATTCGCATACGGGGCGATGCGACGCCGCTGCTGGAATACGACATCTCTGAGGTGCGGCCTGTATTGCGCACGCTTTTTCTGGCGGTCTCCGTTGTCCTGCTCATCGCCTGCGTAAACGCTGCTGGCCTGATGCTGGTGAGAGCGATTCGCCGTCGGAGTGAATACGCGGTACGACTGGCGATAGGAGCGCGGTCGGCCGCGATTATTCGCGATTCCCTTGTAGAAGGATTGCTGCTGGGAAGCGCGGGCGGCTTGCTGGGGCTAGGTTTCGCGGCGGCGGCGATTCGGGCCACATTGCAACTCGTTCCCGATTCGATGCCGCGTGTCGACTCGATCTCGATCGACGCGGGAGTGGCAGCGTTCGCCATTGCCTTGGCTCTGCTGACAGGC
>DATJRU010000122.1:0-4329 GCA_035504455.1 Vulcanimicrobiaceae bacterium | reverse complement strand
ATTGCGCGAGGTGCCACGTGTTTGGTCGCGGGCTTCTGCCGGATCTGCGCCGCTCGCCGGCTGCGTTGAGTCCTGCAATCTACGCGATCGTGCTGCACGGGGCCCTGCAAGCAAAGGGGATGGGGCGCTTCAACAACGATGTGACACGCGCTGACGTCGAAGCAATCCATGATTATCTGATCGATCAGGCGTGGCAAATGCGATCGCCCACGGTTCCTGCGTGGCCCCGCAAAGAGCACGGCCATACTCCATGAACCAACAGGAGATGCTCGCCGGACGCACTGCGGTTCGGCTAATGCTCTTGCTTTTGGTGTTTTGGTCCCTCTGCGGCTGTGAGCTCCGAACAGAAAGCGGCCCTCCTCTGGCACGCAAGCAGTCGTGGGAAGTGTTCTTCAATCGCGGTGACTCGGCCGCTGTCGCGGCGCTCTATTCGCAAAATGCCGAACTGGTCATGTCCGGCGCGCCGCCGATCCATGGTCCACAGGCCATCCAAACAGCGGTCGCCAAGATGGTGAAATCCGGTGTCAAAGTGCACATCGAAGTGGATCGAAGTGCAGCGAGCGGTGATTTGGCTTATTTCTACGGTCCGTATACGGTTTTGCTGCAGCAGAGAGTCGTCGAGCGAGGCACGTACTTGGAGGTGTGGCATCGTTATGGCGGGCACTGGCTCCTTGACTTGGATGTCAATGTGACGGGCGCACCGATTGCGGGGAGCGCGCAGCAGTAACGGGATAGGTGCATGCCCCCGCGGGTAAAATGCCTCGCGCGCGCTTTTGCCCCGAATGTCGACGGGCAGGGTGTTCGAGGATCGGAGCTAGCGCGCGCGGATGAGTCACACCACACGCGAGAAGTCGAAGCTTCTGCCCAAGCCGGTTTCGCGTGACGGCTTTCGCCGCGCGTGTCGATCGAACAGAGCTGGGCGCGGAGCCTATTTGCCGGGGCGGGAGGGCCCGACCGCGAGCTTTCGCATCGACTCTCGCTTCCGGGCCACATCCGCCAGGATCCGCGGCCAGCGCAGCTTATGAAGAGCTGTGGTCGTTCGGAACTGGTCGAGCGGAATGGCCTCCAGCGGGTCGATGCCGTAGAGCAAAAAGATGCGGACGGCCGCAATATCGCTCGCTATCTCCGCGACGCGTTCCAAGAGCTTCAGCCCGACGCGTTCGCCACGCGTCGCGACCTCCCCCGCGATGAACGCACGCGCCACACCCAAGGCGAGCCGAGCCTGGGCGACGCCGGCATCGTTGCGCTTCTCGGGCAGGAGGTGCAGGTTCTGAATGCGGCTATCAAGAACGTCCACCGGATGAATGACTCGTAGGCGACCAATCTCCGGAATGTCCATCTCAATCGCTCGCCGAGCAAGATCCTTGGTGCTCAGGCCGACAACACCCGAGAGGAAATCCACCTGCTTTAGCCCGCCGCTCTTGGTGCGATGAGTCACCTTGCCGGTTTGCGGGGTTGAGTCATCCAGAGAGGGTATCCACGTCTGCCACCCGAGACGTTTGCCAAGAGCGGTCGCGAGCGCCGCATCGCCGATGAAGTCGGCATCGGCTGTCACTCCTGAGACCAGACTCTCAGGACGCTCGACCTGCAAATGATCGGCCCAGAAGGCCAGCGCTTGGCCGCCAACCAGCAGTCCTGCGGGCGAGCAGATGCGGAGTATCTTCCGGACGTCCTCGGCATCAAGCGGCGCCTCGGCATGCCTACTCTTCATCGAAGTCGCTAGGGGTGCTCACCATTCGGGCGGCGCGTGCGTTACCCGGAGGGATCATGTGCGTCTCGCCCCACGATCCCCTCTCGTTCTGCGCGCGCCCAGCATTCCGAAGCTCCTCCAGCGCGCGCGGTGACAGGACTACGGCAACCGGTCGGCCGTGCTTCACGATTTCAACGCAGCCCAGCGCCGTGACGTCGTCCAGGAGCCCGCCGAAGTTGTTTTTCGCCTGACTTGCCGCTACGCGCTTCATATTTAGCTATTTTAGCCAAAACTTTTACTCGTCACAAGAATTCAATAAGGACGTAGAGCAACGGCGAGCCGCCGCGCCCGCCACAGGCCGTAATCGGCCTGCATGCCGTACCAGGTACCAGGGGTCGTGCCGAGTGCCGCGGTGCACATCGCCCTAGGATCACGTTCTCCGGCGTAGCGTGCTACGTAGGCTCCTCGCCGCGGAGAGTCTCCGGCAGGAATAGCAAGGTGATGAAGAATCCGAGCGCTGCGACCCCGACTGGATACCATAACCCGGCGTAAACATTGCCCGTCGCGGCTACGATCGCGAACGCGGTCGCGGGCAAGAATCCTCCGAACCAGCCGACGCCGATGTGATACGGCAGCGACATTGCGGTGTAGCGGATTCGCGTTGGGAATAGCTCGACGAGCGCTGCCGCCTGCGGTCCGTAAAGCGCAGTCGCCGCAATGATGAAGACAAATAGGATGGCGAGAGTCAACGGAACATCGATCGCGCCCGCGGCCGCCGACCTCGGGTAGCCCGCCGCGGCGAGCGCCGCGCCCAAGCGTTCGTCGAATCGCCGCGCCTCACGCCCGAACGCCGCGCCGTTGAGGTGTCTCCCGTCGACGCTCGCTACGAGATCCCGGCCGATCACGATCACCGTGGGACTGCCCGCGGGTGCCGCTCGACTGGTATAGGAGACGCCGTGATTCATCAGCGCGCCCTTCGCGACATCGCAAGCGGTCACAGCCTTCGCGTGGCCGATGAGATCGAATTGCAGCGAGCAATCCGACGGGGGCGCGACGACAACCGCCGGCGCGCGCGCATTCGCACTTGCAAGCGCGGGATTCGCGACTCGGGTCAGAAAGTGAAACCCTGGAATGAACCCCAGAGTCGCGAGGCCGAGACCGAACAGCATCACCGGCTTTCGCCCGATGCGATCCGACAGCCAGCCGAAGAACAGATAGAGGGGCAACGACGCGAGCGTGACGATCAGCAACAGCGTATTCACGATCGCCGGCGACACGGCAATGATCCGCTCCATGAAGAACTGGGTGTAGAACTGCGCCGTGTACCAGACGACCCCTTGCGCGGCGAGCAGCCCGAACAGAACCGTCAGCACGCGGCGAAGATGCCGCCAGCGCAGGAACGATTCCGTAAACGGCGCCTGGCTGAGTGCGCCCTCGGCTTCGATCCGCCGAAACTCCGGCGACTCCTCGAGCTTGAACCGTATCCACAGCGACAGCGCGAGCAGCGCGAGTGACACCGCGAACGGTATGCGCCAGCCCCAGGCGTCGAACCGGACCTCGCCGAGCGAGGTGCGAACGATGAGTATCACGACGAGCGCGAGCGCGAGGCCAAGGCCAGCGGCGCACTGAATCCAACTGGTGGCGATGCCCCGGCGGCGCGCGGTCGTGTGTTCCGCGACGTAGATCGCGGCGCCGCCGTACTCGCCGCCGATCGCGAAGCCCTGCAGCATTCTGAGCCCGACGAGAAAACACGGTGCGGCGACCCCGAGCGTCGCGTAGTCCGGCAGAAAAGTGACAAGAAATGTCGCGAGGCCCATCACGCTGATCGTCACTAGGAAAGTGCGCTTGCGGCCAGTGCGGTCGCCAAACCGACCGAAGACGATCGCGCCGAACGGCCGCACCGCGAACCCGGCTGCGAATGTCAGCAGCGCGAATAGATATCCCTGTGCCACGCCGACGCCGGCGAAGAAATGCCGGCCGATGATGGCGGCAAGCGAGCCGAAGATGAAGAAGTCGTACCACTCGAAGACCGTGCCGGCGCAGGACGCCGAGATGACGAGCATCAGCCGATTGCGAGCTGCGATCGGTGCCGCGAGCGCCCCCTCGGTGACGGTCACAGGAATCCCGGGCGTAGGTTCGACTGCCGAAGAATAAACCAACGCCCGGCGAAATGCGACGAATAAACCGCCCTGGTGCGAAATCCATGGTTCGCATGCGCCTCGCCATTTCGACCTCGTCAATCTCTTCGCCTTCATGGCCTGCTCGAGCTGCAAGGCCAGTACGCGCTTGATCGCGGTCCCGGATCGACATGGGCATTAGGACCTCGATTCCGAGTAGCCGCGTGCACCGCAGGGGTGGCGGTGATTGATTGCTTCGCGAGTCAGCTGGGTAGGATCTCTTCCAGTCTGTCCGCCGCCTCTCGCCCGAATCGACGGGTCACGGTGCGCAGCAGATCCAGGTCAATGGGACCGGGAGCCGCCTGGTAGGCCGAGCGGGCGTCGAGGAGGTCCTGTGGGCTGCCTGCGAAGCACTTCATCGCGATGAAATCCTCGCGTCCAACGATGCGAAGCGTCTCATCTCGGAACTTGACCTCCAGGGTCCGAGAGAAGATCTCCGGGTCCATGTTGCGAAGACCGCCT
>DATJRU010000121.1:0-5703 GCA_035504455.1 Vulcanimicrobiaceae bacterium | reverse complement strand
CGCGGCGCGTACTACCCGGTGTCGCGGCTGGTGGCGCACCGCATCGTGGCGAAGGAAGATTTGCACGTGGGCGACCGCGTGGCCACGGTGGCCGATGCCGGGCGGCGCGCGCGCAACATGCGCAACCACACGGCGACGCACCTGATGCACGCGGCGCTGCGCAACATTCTGGGGACGCACGTGAAGCAGGCGGGGTCGCTGGTGGCCCCGGATCATTTGCGCTTCGACTTTTCGCATTTCGCGGCGGTGGACTCGGCGGAGCTGGCCGAAATCGAACAACAGGTGAACGAGGAGATCCTGAAAGATCTCGAGATGCGCACGGACATCACGAACATCGACGATGCGCTTGCCTCGGGCGCGCTGGCGTTTTTCGGCGACAAGTACCCGGAGGCAAATGTGCGCGTGGTGACGATTCCGGATGCGGCGTCGCCGCGCGGGTTTTACAGCAAAGAGCTGTGCGGCGGGACGCACGTCCGGCGGACGGGCGAGATCGGCGTGTTCAAGATTCTGGCCGAACAGTCGGCGGCGGCGGGCGTGCGGCGGATCGAGGCGATTTCGGGCGACCGCGCCCTGGCCGATTACCAGCGGGCGCTGACCACGCTGCGCTCGGCGGCGAGCCTGCTGAACTCGACGGAAGACGGCGTTATCGACGCGATTTCGCGCCAAATTGACACCTTAAAAGCGCTTGAACGCCAGCTAGAAGGGCTAAAACGGAAGGCGGCGGGATCGCAGGCCGGGGACCTTCTGGGCGAGGCCAAGGAAGTCAAGGGCGTTCGTGTGCTGGCGGCAAGAGTGGATGGGTTCGACCGGGACGCTCTGCGGCAAATGGTCGATTCGCTGCGGCAGAAGCTCGGCTCGGGCGTTGTCTTCCTGGCAACCGGGGAAGACGGCAAAGTCGCTCTAATTACAGGAGTTACGAAGGACCTGATTCCCAGGCTGCATGCGGGCAAGATCGTCCAGGAACTGGCGAAGCTGGTGGGCGGTTCCGGGGGCGGCAGGCCCGATTTGGCCGAGGCTGGCGGAAAAGACACATCCGGCATAGAAAACGCCTTGCGGTCCATTTACCCCCTTCTCGAGCGGTTGTTATAATCCCCGCAACGCCAGAAACTTACGCCGGGGAAGCTCGTCTTCCCACGGCCCGCCAGCGATCGGCGGGCAGGCGCATTGTCGCTGCGCGTTTTCGCGTTTTATGCCTTAGTTCGGAGCAGAGCGTTTTGCCTTCCCAAGGGACGGAAGTGAGCAGACACGCGACCAAAGCGGCCATCGTGGTGTTGGCGGCGGCAGCGTGGCTTGTGCTGTGCGTGCCGTCCCAAGCCCAAATCGCATCGTACGTAGATGAGCACGGCAAGCTCGTCTTCGTGAACGGGGATTCCCCGAAGCGGAAGAGTGGGGGTACTATCAGTTCTACCCCAGCCTCCGGCTCCGGCGAGTCGGCACCGGCGTCCCCGTCGCAGACGGCGACCGCCTCCGGCGACCACCTGGATCAAATCGTCCAGGAGGCAGCCGAGCGGCACAACTTGGACCCGGCGCTGGTGAAAGCGGTGATCAGCACGGAGTCGGGCTGGAACCCGTCGGCGATTTCGCGCAAGGGTGCGGTGGGTTTGATGCAGTTGATTCCGGAAACGGCAGAGCGCTTTGGCGTCGGAAATGCATTTGATCCCGCTCAGAACGTGGAGGGCGGGACGACGTACCTGAAAGAGCTGCTCGATCGGTACAACGGCGATCTGACGAAATCGCTTGCCGCGTATAACGCGGGCGAGCACGCCGTCGATCAGAGCGGCGGGATTCCGGCGTATCCGGAAACCCAACGGTACGTGCAGAAAGTGACCGACGCGTATTTCCGGCCGAATTCGGGCCGCGACCCGTCGTTGTGGAGCAAGCCGAAGGCTCCCATACGGCAGGAAACGGATTCGAGCGGACGGATTATCTTCACGAACGAATGAGACGCGAATGGTTTGGGCGGCACTAAAATCGAATCGGGCGCGCGTTCATCGCGCCTTTGCAGCGGCGATCCTGCTGCTGACCTGCCTCGCTATCCCCGCACACGCCGACAAGAAAACCGAAGCACGCGATCAATTCGCGAGCGCCGTGAAGATGCGCACGATGCTCGAGGGCTACCTCGAAAAGGACCGGGCGCGGTCGGATTACGTGGCGACGGTGGCGGCGTTCCACAAGGTCTACCTGATCACGCCGGACGCGGACGATGCGACGTCGGCGCTGATTGCCGAGGCCGAACTCTACACCGAGATGGGCCGGCTGTACGATCCCGCGTACTACAAGTCGGCGATCGCCATGTATTCGTTCCTGGCGAAGCAGTATCCGGGGAGCCGGTACCGCGGCGGATGCCTGCTCGCTGTGGCAAAAATTCAACAGGACGATCTGAAGAAGCCGGATGAGGCCGAGGCGACCTACAAGGAATATTTGAAACTGTACCCGCATTCGGCAAAAACGGAAGAAGTGCGGCAGGCGCTCAATGCGCTCAGCCATCCGGACGAAGAAAACAGCCCGGCGCCCGCGCAGGTGGCGCAGACCGCTTCCGATCATACGGGAACGGCAGCCGACGAGCATGTGGACAAGGCCGATCGGACGGGCAACACGAACCAGGTCGATCCGGTGGATCAGGCGGCGAAGATGCTGCCTGTGGACGCGCCGCAAGTGAGCCCTAAGGCGGTAGACGACGGCCTGCCGGTCGTAAAAGATTTCAAGACGTGGAACTCGGCCGATTCGGCCCGGATCGTGGTGAACCTGGGAAACACGATCGATTTCAAGTCGGCGCGGATCGCGTCTCCCGAGCGGATTTATTTCGATTTGTACAAGGCGCAGATGGGGCCGAGGATTCCGCGGCAGCCGGTAAGCATCGAGGGCGGCATGCTCAAGGCAATCCGAGTCGCGCAGAATAAGCCAGAGACGGTGCGCGTAGTGCTTGACGTGGAGGGCGCGAAGGACTACTCGGCGTTTCTCGTCGCAAATCCCTACCGGCTGGTGATCGACCTGCGTTCGCGGCCAGAGCCGGCGGGAGCACATGCGGAACTGGCGAGCAACGCCCCGGCGAGCGCGGCCGCACCGACGGCCCAGACACCGGACGCATCACCCTACGCAAAAAGCGCCAAGATAGGTGACGCTCTGCCCGCAACGCCGCCGAACCGGGCGGCCGAAACGGTTTCCGTGAGCGCGAATGCGGCGTCAAAGCCTATTATCGCGCCCGAGGCATCACCGGCGGTGGCTACAACCTCGACTTCCAGGACCGAGAGTAAAGCAGCCAAGACGCACCTCAAGACGACGCTGACGGAATCGATCGACCTCGATCCGCCGACGGTGCCGCAACCGAATCACGACGGCGAGCGTTCGCTGACGCGCGCGCTCGGTCTCAAAATCAGCCGGATCGTGATCGATGCCGGGCACGGCGGGCACGACACGGGGACGATCGGGCCGCACGGCGTGCTCGAAAAGGACGTCTGCCTCGACGTGGCGCTGCGACTCGGAAACCTGATCGAGCAGAGATTGCCGGGAGCGGACGTGGTCTACACGCGGAAGGACGACACCTTCGTGCCGCTGGAGGAGCGGACGCAGATCGCCAACGACGCGAAGGCCGACCTCTTTATCTCCATCCATGCGAATTCGAGCGAAGATCCCTCGGCGCGCGGGATCGAAACGTATTACCTGAATTTCGCGACGTCGGCCGAAGCCATGGAAACGGCCGCGCGCGAAAACGCCAACTCGCAAGAGTCGATGCACGACTTGCAGGACCTCATCAAGAAAATCGCGCGCAATGACAAGATCGAAGAGTCGAAGGATCTAGCGCAGGATATTCAGGACAGCCTGACCGGGCGGCTGCAACTAGTGAGCCACAGCGAGAAGGACCGGGGCGTGAAGAAGGCGCCGTTCGTGGTGCTAATCGGGGCCAACATGCCTTCGGTGCTGTCCGAGATTTCGTTCCTGAGCAACCCGTATGACGAGAATCTGCTGCGCAAAGCGGCCCAGCGGCAAAGGATCGCGGAAGGGCTCTATCGCGGCATCGCGGAGTACCTCGAAAGCCTCAACAGTCTCACTCCGAACAGGGCCAAGCTGGTCACGGACAATCACATTCCCGGAACGCGGCTCGCTGACGGAACAGTGGCGCCCGCCGGGAACCCCAAGTAGAATCTCGGCATCTAATCGTTGTACGGGGATTCATGCGTAGATTCCTTTTGCTCCTCTTTACAGGTCTATTTCTGACGTCGGCCTGCGCTTCCGCGCAGCAGATCCTGCCGCATTCGTTCGCGGGATGGACGCAGAGCGGCGAGCAGTCTTTCGACGCTTCGGGTGTCCCAAGTCCGGGTGGAGCCCCGGCGAGCGGAGCGGCGGCCGCCACGGAATACGGCTTCGCGGGGGGCGAGCGCGCCACGTACACGCAAGGGGCCGGTACGCTGAGCGTGGCGCTGTACAAGATGAAAGATCCGAGCGGGGCGTACGGTGAGTATTCGTATCAGCGCGCTCCGGGAATGCAGCGGGCGGAGCTGGCGGAGCATTCGTCCATCAGCGCCGAGCGGGCGCTGGCGCTGACGGGCAACCTGGTGGTCGACGTACGGGGAAAGAACCTCGCCTCGCAAACGGCGGATCTGAAAGCGCTGGTAAACAGCGTCGCGCAGCACGCGCAGGCCGGTTCCCTGCCGACTCTCTGGCAACGCTTGCCGGAGAAGAACATCGTGCAGGCCAGCGATCGGTACATTTTGGGGCCGCAGACACTCGACCAGTTTTTCCCCGCCGGACTCGGCAGCTCGATCAATTTTTCGACGGGAGCGGAAGCGGAAGTCGCGCGCTATCGCGTGAATGGAGGCGAGGCAACGCTGCTGCTCGTGGATTTCCCTACGCCGCAAATGGCCGAGGGCGCGATCGCGAGCATGAAGAAGCAATACAACGTGAACGGCTCGCAAAGCGGATCGAGCTCACCGGCGCTGTACGCGGCGCGGTCTTTGACCGTGATGGAGGTCGTGGCGGGAGCGCCGTCGCAAGCGGAGGCGAAAGCACTGCTCGACGAGATTCCGTCCGGCGCGGTCCTAACGTGGGATGAACCCACCTTTCAGTTCAAAGAGCCCTCGATCGAGATGATGGTGGTGGGCGCTATTGAGGGCACGGGGGTGATCTGCCTCTTCGCGCTAATTGCGGGACTGGCTTTTGGCGGCTTCCGGCTGGTGGTAAAGCGCGCCTTGCCGGGCAAGGTTTTTGATCGTACGAGCCACGTCGAGCTATTGCAAATGGGATTGGTCAGTAAACCTATCAATGCAGAGGACTTCTACGGCACGCCGGGGGTGGCGACATCGGCGGGCAAAGTGGACAAGGACCTGCCAGACCGGATCGCTCTCCGTTTATTTCGCTGAAACAATTGGGCTTAAGACGCGACAGATTTTGGCTTTGGGGCTTGACTTCGCGATAAACGAACACTAGACTGCGGTCGAGGAAAGAGTTCCGCGGCCATCCGCGCATTGGCTGGGAGCTTTCTCCCCTCGAAAGCCCGCCGCAAGGCGGGCTTTCTGCTTTTTGGGGGCCAAAAGCCGGGTTTAACGCTGAGACGCAGAGGACGCGTCTATGAGACAGACGTGTGGGTCAAGGGTGTTTTCTAAACAGGGGTTTTCTGAGGCGGCGGGAAGCCGTCGGTGAGGGCGAAATTGAACTGGAACGGTTGGCATCGGTCGAGTTCGAGATTCGTCCTGAGCTTTTTAGTCG
>DATJRU010000120.1:0-18934 GCA_035504455.1 Vulcanimicrobiaceae bacterium | reverse complement strand
CTCGCGGTCGGCCTGCGCACGCCGATTCCGGAAGCCGAAAAGATCAAGCGCGAGCATGCTTGCGCGTTTCGCGAGATGGTGACGGAGGATCTGGCGATCGAGATCGCCAGCGTGGGCGACCGCCCGCCGCGCACGGTTTTCGCGCGCATGCTCACGGACATCGTCGAGCCGCGCGCCCAGGAATTCCTGATGCTGATCCGCGACGAATTGCGGCGCGGCGGACTCGAATCGCAGATTCCCGCCGGGATCGTGTTCACCGGCGGTGGCGCTCATCTCCGGGGATTGCCGGAGCTCGCCGAGCGCGTGTTCAATCTGCCCGTGCGCGTGGCTGCGCCGCGCGGGCTCGCGCACATGAGCGAAGAGGTTTCCCAGCCCGAGTACTCGACGGCCGTGGGCTTGGTCCTGTACGGCGCGCGCACGAGGCGCCTTCTAGGAGCGCGTCCCACGGGATTCATGGGCAAGCTGAAGAGCATGTTCGCAGGGGCATGAGGCAGAGGAGCGAATCCGGCGTGGCGCACGGGGACGCGGAGCGCAGCGCGGCCCGCGGCCAGTACGTGATGCAGTTCGCGACAAAGATTCGAGGGGGCAGGGCAGGAGCAGTGGAAGGAACCGGAACTGAGGGAGGGAGCATGTCGCCGAAAGAATCGAGCATTCGAGTTTCGTTTACGGAAGAGCCGCACGACGGCGCGAAGATCAAAGTGATCGGTGTGGGGGGCGGCGGATCGAACGCCGTCAACCGCATGATCCGCGCCAAGGTGGAGGGCGTCGACTTCATCGCGGCGAACACGGACTTGCAGGCGCTGAAGTTGTCGCAGGCGCCGGTGAAGCTACAGCTGGGCGCGAAGCTGACGAAAGGATTGGGCGCGGGCGCGAACCCCGAGGTGGGCCGCAAAGCGGCGCTCGAGGACACGGAAAAAATTCTTGAAGCGCTCGACGGCGCGGACATGGTGTTCGTCACGTCGGGGCTGGGCGGAGGCACGGGCAGCGGCGCGGCGCCGGTGGTGGCGAATCTCGCGAGCGAACTCGGCGCGCTCACTGTGGCGGTCGTCACGAAGCCTTTCAACTTCGAAGGCAAGCGGCGCATGCAGCAGGCCGAGCAGGCGCTGGCCGAGCTGATCGGCTGCGTCGATACCGTGATCGTGATTCCCAACGAGCGGCTGATGGAGTGCGTCGAGCCGGGCACGAGCTTTTTCGAGGCGTTCCGGATCGCGGACGATATTTTGCGGCAGGCCGTGCAGGGCATTTCGGACATCATCACGATTCCCGGCATCATCAACCGCGACTTCGCGGACGTGAAAACGATCATGTCCGGGCAGGGCTACGCGGTGATGGGCACGGCGGTCGCGAACGGCTCGAACCGCGCCGTGGACGCGGCCAACCGCGCGATCAACAGCCCGCTTCTCGAAGACAACTGCATCAACGGCGCGCAGGGCATCCTGATCAACGTGACCGGCTCGTCCAGCCTCTCGCTGCACGAGATTCACGAGGCGTCGTCGATCATCCAGAAAGCCGCGCACGAGAACGCCAACATCATTTTCGGCGCGGTGCAGGACGATGCGATGAAGGAGTCGGTGAAGATCACCGTGATCGCGGCGGGCTTCCGCGAAGTGGCCAACAAGAAGACGCACACGCGACCGTCGTACCTGCCGAAGACGTGGAAGGCGGGGCGCGAGGCGGAAGAGCCGGTTGCGGCGAGCGTGGCGCCGCCGCAGACCAACGTGGTCCAGCAGGTGGCGCGCAACGTCGCGGAAGTTGTGCCCGAAATGCCCGCGGACGATCTCGACGTGCCGACGTTCCTGCGGCGGCAGGCCCAGAAGGCGTAGGCTTCGCTTCCTAACATTGAAAAGGGGCGCAGCAAGCAGGCGCCCCTACAAACCACCAAAACCTCGAATTATCGGTTCCGGCTTTGTCGATATAGACTTCTGGGTGTGAACGCGTTCATCAAAGTCTCAGGCGATGTGTGCGCAAAGTTGGTGGAACAAGCGCGGCGCGAGCCCATCGCCGAATGTTGCGGGCTGCTGGCGGGGTGCGAGGGCGTGATCACGCATGTCTTCCCGGCGGCGAACGCTGCGCCCGATCCGGCGAAGAACTACGAAATCGACCCGCGCGAGACTGTTCGGCTGCTGCGGGAATTTCGGGAGCAGAAGCTCGAATTTCTGGGCATCTACCACTCGCATCCCAACGGCAAGAACGAACCCTCGGCGCGCGACATCGAGCTTGCGTATTATTCCGAAGCGATTTATTTCATTGTTTCGCCCCTCGCGGATGCCGCGAAGCCGGTGCGGGCGTTTTCGATTCGCGACGGGCGGGTGACGGAACTCGATGTCGAGGTCTTGTGACGAATGGCGGGATGCTGCCGTCCGCGCGGAAGGCTTAACACAGAGTTCACAGAGAAAGGCCACAGAGTCCACGGAGAAAAAAAGACTCACCGCCGAGACGCGGAGGACGCAGAGAAGACGGGGCGGATCATTGAGGAGGCGAAATGAGGAAGACCGACATTGCTTGGCTTTTGACACTGGCTCTGCTTTCTTTGCACGCAGCGGCGGCACAGAGCGCCCGTCGGGTCGTTCTGCCGAATCCGGGCCTGTTGCGATGCAGCTCCGCCGACTGTTCTCAATTGTGGCCCGCCAATATGGACCCGAAAGCCATTTTCCCCAAGCAAGTGACTCTCGATACGGACCGCGGCTGTGTGTACGGCATGACGGTGCTCTACGACAAGTCGGTGCCTTTCGGTCTGATCAGGGCCGCGCTCGACGATCGCTATCAACAGTGGTCCGTCAAAGACGTGGGCAGTTCGGTTTTGCGCGTATGGCGCGTCGAGCCGCAGAAGTTTTCGATTCAGCTCGCCGTGGCCGATAAGGCGGACGAAAGAAAACACTGGGCCGAGGCCGGAACGAAGCAGGTCGTATTCATCGCCTTTAAAGGAAAGGCCGCGTGTAGTCTCTCATCAAAATAATCGTCACGCAGGGACGCGGAGGACGAGGGCGGTGATGTCGTCGCGCTGGTCGCTGCCGTCTTCGGAGAAGGCGCGTGCTTCCTCGAAGAGGAAGCCGAGCGACTCGTCGGTGGGCTTGTTGTACGACTGGCGCCAGATTTCGCTGAGCCGTCCGTGGCTGAAGTCTTCGTCGTAGCGGTCGCGAAGCTCGTGCAGGCCGTCGCTGGCGAAAAGGACGGCGTCACCCGGCGCGAGCTGCACGGAATAATTTTCGTAGGATGCGTGAGGGAAGAGGCCGGAAGGCAAACCGCCCTCGCCCACGGTTACGCAACTGTTTTGCGAAGCGTGCAGCGGAAAGGGCAGGCCCGCGTTCGCAAACGTGAGCTTGAGCGAAGCTGGGTCGAATACGGCGTACAGCGTGGCGGCGAAGCGCCCCATCACCGGGCGCACGAGCATGCGCTTGTTCAAGAGAGTCAGCGCGCTCGCCGGGTCGGTTCCTTCCTTGTGAATCCCGCGCAGGAGACCCATTACGAGCGCGGCGTAAAGCGCGGCGGAGAGTCCTTTGCCGACCACGTCCCCTAGATAGAGTCCCACTCGCCCGCTGGGCAGCGCGAAGAAATCGGCGAAATCTCCTCCCACGCCTCCGAACGGAGAGAAACGATAACCGATTTCGTGGGAAGGAGCTGCGAGCGGTCTGTCCGGCAACAAAGACAATTGTATCTGGCGAGCTTCTTCGCACTCGTACTCGGTAATCGGGCTGGCCCACACCGTTCGCATCACCATGAGCAACCTCGCAGCTGTCGACTGGCGAAGGGGGCAAATTTTGTGGCGCTGTTTCCGGCTGGGTGCGGGCCACGCACGTCAGCCGCCGATCAACGTCGATCAGTGGGCCGAACGAACCCCGGCGAGGAGCGCGTCAGCGGCTTCCAGCCGGCGAGTATAGAGAGGGAAATTCGAAGCAAACGCGGCAACTTCGGCGCGGACGCGCTTTTCGACGGAGGCGTCGCCGAGATGGTCGAGCACGTCCGCGATCCAGCCGGCGATCTTTTCCATTTCCGGCTCGCGCATGCCGCGCGTGGTGACGGCGGGCGTTCCCATGCGAATGCCGCTCGCCTTCATCGGCGGCAGCGGATCGAAGGGAATGGAATTCTTGTTGATGGTGATGCCGGCGCGGTCGAAGGCCGGCTGGGCATCGGCGCCGGTGAGGCCGCGCGAGTGGACGTCGACGAGGAAGAGATGGTTGTCCGTGCCGCCGCTCACGATGCGGTAGCCGCGGCGGGCGATCCCGGCGGCGAGCGTCTTGGCGTTGGCGACGACCTGGCGCTGGTACTCGCGGAAGCCAGGCTCCCTCGCTTCCTTCAGGCAGACGGCCTTGGCCGCGATAATGTGCATCAGCGGGCCGCCCTGAATGCCGGGGAACGTGGAGCGGTCGAGATCCTTGGCGTATTTCTCGCGGCAGAGAATCAAGCCGCCGCGCGGGCCGCGAAGCGTCTTGTGCGTGGTCGTCGAGACGAAATCGGCGTGCGGTACGGGGCTCGGATGGACGCCCGCTGCAATGAGTCCCGCGACGTGCGCCATGTCCACGAAGAAGATCGCGCCGACGGTTGCCGCGATTTGCGACATGCGCGGGAAGTCGATGATGCGCGAGTAGGCGCTCGCGCCGGCAACGATCATTTTCGGCTGGTGCTCGCGCGCCAGGCGCTCGAGTTCGTCGTAGTCGATCGTCTCGGTTTCTTTGGAGACGCCGTAGGGCACGAATTTGTACGTCTTGCCGGAAAAATTCAGCGGATGGCCGTGCGTGAGGTGACCGCCGTGCGCGAGGTTCATGCCTAGCACGACGTCGCCCGGCTGCAACACGGTCATGTAGACGCCGATGTTGGCCTGCGTGCCGGAATGCGGCTGGACGTTGGCGTGTTCGGCGCCGAAAAGTTCCTTGGCGCGGTCGATGGCGAGTTGCTCGGCGCGATCGGCGAATTCGCAGCCGCCGTAGTAGCGCTTGCCGGGATAGCCCTCGGCGTATTTGTTGGTGAGGACCGAGCCCATCGCTTCGAGAACGGCTTCGGAGACGAAATTTTCCGAGGGGATCAGTTCGAGGCCGGTGGCTTGGCGGCGGACTTCTTCCAGCAGCGCGGACGCAATTTCGGGATCGGTCTCCGCGAGCGAGCGGCTCATGCGAAGCGATTCGGGAGTTTCGTGGCTCATTTCAGTGATCCAGCCCGCGAGAAGCGCACGCAAATTCTATCGGACGCGGACGACCTTTGCAACGCGCGGCGCCGCTCTGTGCGCTAAGGATTCCCGCCCACGCGCCCTTTGCCGGAGAGGCCGGGAATGTGCACGCGGTTGAGAACCGTGTGCGGGCCTCCGTAGACGAATTCGAGCGCCACGTTTTGCGCCGCCTGGCCCAGAAGGTTGTAATTTCCGGTGCGGAAGCCGTCCTTTGGTCCGTAGCGGCTCGGGTACCAGCCGAGCGTCGCGGTCATCGCGCCGGCGTATGGCGCGGCGAGAGCGGGGAACGAGAATTCGCGGTGGCCGTCGTCGCCGCGGCGCGCGGTGACGGTCGAGATCAGCGCGTGGCCGAAGCGCGGCAGGAAGCCCTTGCACTCGCAACGATAGTAGAGCGTGTCCTCGCGAAACACTTCGGCGAGCGCGTAGCGCGTTCCCGTGGTGGTGAGCGCGATTCCGAAGGCGCTCGCAACGCGGACGCCGTAGGCATCCCAACCCTGGCCCCATTCGCGCGGCGTGCCATGTGCCTGCGAGATTCCGGCGGCGCCCGCGGCTCCGATGAAGGGATACGGCCCGACGGCGTCGAAAACGAAGTTGTGGAGCTTTTCGCTTTCGGTGGGACGGTGATAGAGGCCCGGCTGCACTTGGGGCGTCGCCGGTTCGTTGGGAGTCGCGCTAGCCGGGGTTTGCGGAGTCGTGCCGGCTCCTTGCGACGTCTGCGCCCAAACTGGGCCGGCGCTCAAAGCAAGGAGAGAGACTCCAAGAACGGCTGCGCGCAAAACGCCCCGGGAAATGCCCTTGTGCATGTGCGAACTCCCTTTCGACGAACGGAACACAACGCCCCGTGAGGAATAGTGGTGGCATAGAGTACACGGATTTGGGTTCTCGCACAGCAAGAAATGAAAGAAAGATCGCCGGAACGTGGCGCCGCGCCATGCCGCGATGCGCGATCCTCGCGCCGATTGACTTGCGGGCATGAGTTACCTAACCTAAATCGTTAACGTGCGCCTTCGGGTGCGATTCCATACAAGGTGAAGAATGTCCGATCTGAAGCTGACGACGCGGGCGGAGGACTTTTCGGAGTGGTACAACCAGGTTGTGCTGCGAGCTGAACTGGCGGACTACGCTCCAGTGCGCGGCTGCATGATCGTGCGCCCGTACGGCTGGGCACTGTGGGAGAACATCACGGCGGCGCTCGATCAGCGCTTCAAGGCGACCGGCCACGTGAACGCGGCGTTTCCGCTGCTGATTCCGCGCAGCTTCATCGAAAAAGAAAAATCGCACGTGGCGGGATTCTCGCCGGAGCTCGCGGTGGTGACGCATGGCGGCGGCGAAAAACTCGAAGAGCCGCTGGTGATCCGCCCCACGTCGGAGACGATCATCGGGCACGCCTACGCGAAGTGGATTCAGTCGTATCGCGACCTGCCCGTGCTGATCAATCAATGGAACAGCGTGGTCCGCTGGGAGCTGCGAACGCGCCTCTTTCTGCGCACGCTGGAATTTTTCTGGCAGGAGGGCCACACCGCGCACGCCACCGCCGAGGAGGGCGAGGCGGAAACGCGGCAGATGCTCGACGTCTACGCCGATTTCGCGAGAAGGGAAGGGGCCGTTCCGGTGATTCCGGGACGCAAATCGGACGCCGAGAAATTCGCCGGAGCCGACATCACCTATTCGCTGGAAGCGATGATGGCCGACGGCAAGGCGCTGCAATTCTGCACTTCGCACAACCTGGGGCAGAATTTCGCGAAGGCGTTCGACATTCGCTACCTCGATAAGAACGGCGTGCTGCAGCATTGTTGGACCACTTCGTGGGGGCTTTCGACGCGAACCGTCGGCGCGCTCATCATGGTGCACGGCGACGATCAGGGCCTGATCCTGCCGCCGAGGCTCGCGCCACACCAGCTCGTGATCGTCCCGATTTTCAAGACGGACGACGAAAAAGCCAGCGTGATGGAGGCCGCGCAACGGCTGCGCAAGGAGGTCGTCGCCGCGGGCGTTCGCGTGAAGATGGATGAGCGCGAAGGCATGAGTCCCGGTTTCAAATTCAACGACTGGGAGATGCGCGGCGTGCCGCTGCGAATGGAGCTCGGGCCGAAGGACGTGGCCAAGGGGACGGTCGTGCTTGCCCGGCGAGATCGTCCCGGCAAGGAAGGGAAGTCGTTCGTGCCGCAGGAGGGCATTGCCGCGACCGTAGCCACGGCGCTCGACGAAATTCAAAAGGCGCTCTATGAACGCGCGCTCGCGTTTCGCGAGGCCAATACGACGGAACCGGCCGACTACGAGGCGTTCAAGAAGGCCGTCGAGAAAGGCTTCGCGTTTTCGTGGTGGTGCGGCGGCTCCGACTGCGAAGGGAAAATCAAGGAAGAGACGAAGGCCACCATGCGCTGCATTCCGCTCGATCAGACGCTCGGCGTGGGCCGCGCCGCGGGCGGAACGGGGAAGTGCGTCTACTGCGGCCAGCCGGCCAAAGAAAAAGCGATCTTCGCGAAGGCTTACTAGCATGCCGCGGAAGGCGATCGTCCGGGCGCGGATCGCCGCGGCTCCGCCTACGAGAAAGCAGGTCGAGCGCGCCCTTGCGGCTCTTGCCAGCCGGAAGCGGGCGAAAAGCTCGGCGTGGTTCTTCAAGACGGGCGAGGGCGAGTACGGCGAAGGAGACCGCTTTCTCGGAATCACGGTTCCGCTACAGCGCAAGGTTGCGCTGCGTCACATCGAACTGCCGCTCGACGAAATCGCACGCCTCCTCCAATCGCCGATTCACGAGCACCGCTTCACTGCCCTCGAAATCCTGGTCGCCAAATATAGGCGCGCCGACGACGCGAATCGGGCGCGAATCTTCACCTTCTACCTGCGCCACGCGGAGCGCGCGAACAACTGGGACCTCGTCGATACGTCCGCGCCCTACATCGTCGGCGCCCATCTGACGAAACGGCCGCGGCAACTGCTCGATCGCCTGGCTGCGTCGCGCAATCTGTGGAAGCGGCGGATTGCCATCGTCGCCACGCTCGCGCTGATCCGCGAGGGCGAAATCGAAGACACCTTCCGCATCGCCGAAAAGCTGCTCGGCGATGAGCACGACCTGATCCGCAAGGCCGTCGGCTGGATGCTCCGCGAGTCCGGAAAGGTCTCGACGCCCGCGCTCTTGAGTTTTCTCCGCCGGCACTATCCTTCCATTTCGAGGACGACGCTGCGCTACGCCATCGAGCGCTTTCCCGCCGCTCAGCGCAAAGCCATGCTGGCCGGCCGATTCGAGTAACCCGCTCCACTTCTGCGATTTACAGCTGGCTCGTCCGCAGCGCCGGAGGGGAACCGCGTTTACTGATCGCAAACAGCTGTACCTCGCCACGCTACCCCCTTCCGCTGCGGGCGTGCTAGCTTTGAATTCGCACGAGATTTCTTCGAAAGGTCGCTTCAGTTCTATGTTCGGGCTTTCAAACGCGCGGCAAGAGTTGGTCCGGAATCCGGAGCGCGGCGGCTCCAAGCTCAATCTGCTGCTCACGCTGGCCGTGCTTGGATCGTTGGCGTTCATCGCCGTGAAGATCGTCCCGGTGGAGGTCGCTAACTACCAGTTTCAGGACTCGATCGAATCGGAATCGCGCTTCGCCCTCGCCGGCTTCCCGAAGAAGAGCGTCGACGACATTCGCGACGACGTCTTCAAGAAGGCGCAGGAGCTGGGTATCCCCGCAAAGCCGGAAGACATACAGATTACCGTCAGCAATTCCAACGTCGACATCGGGCTCGATTACTCCGTTCCCATCGATCTGAGGGTTTATCAGTTCACCCTGCAATTTCATCCTCACGCGGACAATCACAGCATCTAAGTTAAGATAGAGGTGGAGTCGGTCCGAGCTTGGGCGGATCGAGCCCCGGCGGCGCCGCGCATGCCCAGATGCGGTCCGGCGAGCCGGAGATATTCGACCAGCGGAGAACCGATTGCGGATTCGAATCGCCCGGGGTTTTTGGACATCGCGCGTAGGCATCGCGTTGTTGGGCGCAACGCTCGCGCTTTTACTGACTTTCTTCGGCGTCCTGACCTATTACTACGTGCAGTTCGCGCACTTGATCGACCAGCGCCTCACCGGGCAGGTCTTCCAGAACACCTCGAGCGTCTTTTCCGCGCCGGGGCACATTTTCACGGGCGAGACGATGCACGCCTCCGACCTGACGAGCTACCTGCTGCAGGCCGGCTACCAGGAAACGGATAACCCCGGAGCCATCGGGCAGTTCAAGGTGAATGGCTCGACCGTCGAGATTCGCCCGTCGGCGAATTCCTACTTTCACGAGGGCAACGCCCTGCGCGTGAACTTCTCGGGCACCGAAATTTCGCACATCGCGCAGCTTCCGGACGGCTCCGAGCGCGATTCCGCCGAAATCGAGCCTTTGCTGATCACGAATCTTTTCGACAGCACGCGCGAGAAGCGCCGCGTGGTGCGGTTCAGCGACCTGCCTCCGCTGCTGGTTCATTCGGTGCTCGCCGCCGAGGACAAGCGCTTCTTCGAGCACGGCGCGCTCGACTTGATCCGCGTTTTCGGCGCAGCCCTCGCGGACGTCCGCCTCGGGCGCAAAGCCCAGGGCGCCAGCACCATCGACATGCAGGTGGCGCGCACTTTCTTCTTCACCACGAAGCGCGACTGGCGCCGCAAAATCAAGGAAGTCCTGATGGCGGCGGAGATCGACGAGCGCTTCTCCAAAGAGCAGGTGTTCGAGCTCTACGCCAATGACGTCTATCTCGGCAACCGCGGCAGCTTTTCGATCCGCGGATTCGGCGAGGCCTCCGAGGCCTATTTCGGCAAGGACATCCACGAGCTGACGCCCGGCGAGGCCGCGTTCCTCGGCGGCATCATCCGCGCTCCCAACTACTATTCCTCCGCGGAACGCCATCCGGAGCGGGCGGACGAGGCCCGCAATCGCGTCCTCGCGCAGATGGTCGACGACGGCTACCTGACCGCCGATCAGGAAGCCGCCGCGAAAAAAGCCAAGCTGAAATTCGTGAATGGCGGCATCGAAAGCGGCTCGGCGCCGTATTTCGTCGACATGGTCAAGGACCACCTGCTCGAGAAATTCTCCGAGGCCGACCTCGAAACGCAAAGTTATCGCATCTACACGACGCTCGACCCGGAGCTGCAGCGGGCGGCGTCCGAGGCGGTGCAGAACGGCGCGGCAGACATCGATAAGCTCCTGGCTCGCCGCTACGCCATCTGGCGCAAGAAAGGCGAGCCCGTTCCGAAGCCGCAGATCGCGCTCGTCGCCATGGACCCGCACACCGGAGAGATTCGCGCGCTCGTCGGCGGCCGCGACTACGGCGAGAGCCAGCTGAACCACGCCCTCGCGCACCGCCAGCCCGGCTCGGTGTTCAAGCCGTTCGTCTATGCGGCGGCATTCGACAATGCCGTCGAGGGACTGCAGCCGGTGGTGACGCCCGCGACGACCGTCGACGACTCGCCCACTACGTTCCAATTCGACGACAAGGAATACACGCCGAACAATTACGGCGAGGAATTCTACGGCACGGTAACTGTCCGCGACGCGCTGATGCATTCGCTCAACGTGGCCACGGTAAAAGTCGCTGAGATGATCGGCTATCAGCGCGTGGTGCAGGTGGCGCGGCAGATGGGCCTCGGCTCCAACATTCAGGCGACCCCGGCGGTCGCCCTGGGCGTGTATGAAATGACGCCGATCGACGTGGCCGCGGGCTACACAGCTTTCGCGTCGGGCGGCGTGCGCGCCGAGCCGCTTTTCATCCGCCGAGTGCAGGCCGCGGACGGTACGATCGATGAGCAGCAGGCGCCTACAACGCGCGCCGTGCTCGACCCGCGCGTCGCGTTCCTGACCACCAGCCTCATGGAAGACGTGATCGACCACGGCACCGGTTATCCCGTGCGCGCCCTGGGCTTCACGGCGCCGGCCGCGGGCAAGACCGGAACGTCGCACGACGGCTGGTTCGCCGGTTACACCTCCAACCTGCTCTGCGTCGTGTGGGTCGGATTCGACGACAACCGCGACCTCGATATGACCGGCGGGCAGACCGCCGCGCCCATCTGGGCCGAATTCATGAAGCGGGCCGTGCAGCTGCCGATGTACAGCCACACGCAGCCATTCGAGCCGCCGGCCGGCATCGTCCAGGACATGATTGACCCGCAGTCCGGCCAGCTCGCCACCGCCTCGTGCCCCCAGACCGCCGAGGAGTATTTCATCCAGGGGACCGAGCCCGCGCAGTATTGCCAACTTCATGGAGGGACGCTGGCGCAGTCGCCCGCGGGGGCTTGGCTGGCGCACCTCTTTGGCAAGGGAGATAACCCGCCGCAACCTGCGCCGCCGGGCGCCAAACCGGAACAGGGGCAAAACTCGGGCGATCCCTCCAGCCAACCGCCCGACCAGAGCGAGAAGAAAAAAGGCTTGCTCGACAAGATTTTTGGTATCTTTGGCGGAAGCAAACAGCCTGCGGACGGATCCAAGCCCCCGCAATAGCTGCAGTCGAGTTTTCCCGCAGGCGATCGTGCAATAGGAGCAGGGCGATGAAACGCCTGGTCCTCTTTGCCATCCCGCTGTTGTTGGCAGCCACGCCCTCCCGGGCGCAGGAAGCGTCGAACCCGCGCAACGACACGCCGATCATCGACCCCTCGCAGAGCGAAGCTGCGTCCGTTCTCTCCGCTCGCCAAAAGGACGAAATGCGCGCGGAGGTTCTGATGGCGCGCAAGGATTACGCCGAGGCGGTCAAGGCCTACTCGGCGCTCCTCAGGAGCGATCCGAAGAACGCGCGCATGCTCAACCAGCTCGGCATTGCCTATCAGCAACTCGGCGACGATGGAGCGGCCGAACGCTCCTATAAGAATGCGGCGCGCGACGACAAGAAGTTCGCGAGCCCGGTCAATAATTTGGGCTCGCTCGAATATTCGCGGAAGCATTACGGGAAAGCGGTCAAGTATTACCGGAAGGCGCTTACGATACCCGACGCCGATCGCGCTGTGATCTACAGCAACCTGGGATTCGCGTACTTCGGCGAGGCCCATCACGCGCCCGCGATGGCCGCTTTCAGCGAGGCGCTGGCGATCGATCCGGATATTTTCGCGCGCAGGGGCGGAGCGGGTTCGATCGTGCAGCAGAGGTCTTCGGAAGATCAAGGCACGCTCTATTTTCTCGTCGCGAAGTCCTACGCCAAGGCCGGCGACGCCGAGCACGCGGCCCACTACCTGAAAGTGGCGCGCGACGACGGCTACAAGAACTTCGTTTCGGCGAAGACCGATCCGGCTTTCGCGTCCGTGATCAAGGATCGCCGCGTCCAGGAAGTCTTCGAAATCCAGCCCGTATTTTCCAGCGACGAAAAGAAGTTGTAACGCAAACCCTGCTATAATCCGCTCAGACATGGCCTCCCCATCGCTTTTTCGATGGCTGCGGCGCGCGATGTGGTTTGCGAGCGCGCTCGCTGGGGCGACCTTCCTCTTCGCAGTTATTTCCGCGCCGCTCGGCGCGGAAGCTTCCGAATCGCCTTCCGCAAAAGTCGTGCAGCTTCGCATCGACGGCGAAATCGAGCCGGTCCTCGCCGGGTATATCGTCGACGGAATTCACGAAGCGGCGAGCGAGCATGCCAGCCTGATCCTGATCACCATCAATACGCCGGGTGGGCTCGATTCGGCCATGCGCACGATCATCCAGGCGATTCTGCAGTCGCCCGTTCCGGTCGTGAACTTCGTCTACCCCACGGGATCGCGCGCCGCCTCCGCCGGATTTTTTATTCTGCTTTCCGCGGACGTGGACGCGATGGCCCCGGGGACGGACACAGGCGCCGCCTCGCCGGTCATGGAAATCGGCGGGCAGACGGTGAACGTCGATGAAACGCTGCGCAAAAAAATCCTGAACGAGGCGACCGCCTACCTGCGCAGCTACGTCGCCAAGCGCGGGCGAAACGCCGACCTTGCGGCGACGGCCGTCACCGACGCGAAGGCGTTCACGGAGCAGGAAGCGATCCAGGGCAAACTCGTCGACCTCGAGGCCAACTCGATCGACGATCTGTTCGCGAAATTGAATGGGCGCACCATCACCCGCTTCGATGGATCGACGGCGCAGCTCGCGCTCGCGAATCCCTCGATTCAAACGATCGAAATGACGGGGCGCGAGCAGTTCCTTGCGCGCATCGTGCAGCCGGACGTTTTCTTCATCCTGCTGATCGTGGGCGTGCTCGGCCTGTACACGGAATTCACGCATCCGGGAATGTTCGCGCCGGGAGTGATCGGTGGAATCGCGATGCTGCTCGCGCTGTATGCCATGCTGTCGCTGCCGGTAAGCCTGATGGGCCTCCTGCTGATCGCGCTTTCGCTTGCATTTTTCGTGCTCGAGGCCAAGTATCCGACGCACGGCGTGCTTGGGGTCGGAGGCGTGATCTCCATGGTGCTCGGAGCGCTGATGCTGGTGAAGAGCCCCTGGACCGGCATGGGAGTGAGTTTGGGAGCGGCGCTGGGGGTGGCGATTCCGTTCGCGGTGCTGGCGATTCTGCTGGCGCGGTCGGTGCTGCGCTCGCGTTCGTGGAAACAGGCGGCGGGCAAGGAAGAAATGCTCGGCGAAGAGGGCGAAGTGGTCGAACCGGTCAGCGCTGCCCCGGCAACGGGACTGGTGCGCGTTCACGGAGAACTGTGGCGAGCTGCATCGCCCTCCGGCGAGACGATCCCGAAGGGCGCGCGCGCTCGCGTGAAAAGGATCGACGGGCTCACCGTGGAAGTGGAACCGGTCGGGCCGCGACAATCGGCGTCTACCTAGCGGATACCGAGGAGGCAGGATGGAGCTCAACTTTTTCTCGATTTTGATCGTAGCTGCGATCGTGATCGCTCTCTTCTGGCTGTTCAATTCGATTTACGTCATCAAGGAATGGGAACGCGGGGTGGTATTGCGCCTGGGGCGGATGCTGCCAGAGGCCAAGGGCGCGGGTTTGCAGCTCGTGCTTTACCCGATCGACAAGCTCACACGCATCTCGCTGCGGATCGAGACGCTCGACGTGCCCGCGCAGGACGTGATCACGCGCGACAACGTTCCCGTCAAAGTGAACGCCGTGTGCTACTTCCGCGTGGTGGATGCGAACCTCGCTCTTTCGCAGGTGCAGAACTACCTGTATGCTACATCCCAGCTCGCCCAGACCACGCTGCGGAGCCTCATCGGCCAGTTCGAATTCGACTCGCTCCTCTCCGAGCGCGAAAAAGTAAACGCGAAATTGCAAACAATCCTTGACCAGGATACGGAGCCCTGGGGTATCAAGGTAACGAAGGTAGAGGTCAAGCAGGTCGATATTCCGGAACAGATGCAGCGCGCTATCGCCCGGCAAGCGGAAGCCGAACGGGAACGCCGGGCCAAGATCATCCACGCCGAAGGCGAGTTCGAGGCCTCAACCAAACTGGCGGAAGCGGCGCAGGTGCTTGAGAAAGAGCCGGCTGCCATCCAACTGCGGTATTTGCAGACATTGACTGAAATCGGCGTCGAGAAAAATACGACGATCGTCTTCCCACTGCCGGTGGACATCATCTCGCAGTGGGTGAGGGCTTTCGCGGAGAAGAAATAGAGTCTATGGCGGGCGGAAGACGCAGCGGAGCGGAGCGGGTTCTCGAGAGCCGACACCTGGTCGGGTTGTTTCTCGGCGTCGTGCTGCTCTGCGGCGTTTTCTTCACGCTCGGCTACGTCATGGGCAAGACGCAGTACGGCGGCCTGGTGCACGCAGCCGAAGCCCTTTCGCGCACTCCTGCCGAGCATCCGTCCAATAAGCCGCGAGTCGCGGTGCCTTCGCCCGGCGATGCTGCTCCGGCCACCGGCGAGTGGGACTTCTACTCGAAAAACAACAATACCGACCGTTTGCCGCCCGCGCCCAAGCCTTCCGTTTCCACGGCGCGCAGCGAGCCATCCGCGGCTGCGCCGGTGACGGCCGCGCCCGTCGCGCCCGCCGCCAAAACACTGCCGGCGGCCGCGCGATTCAACGCGCCGCGCCTCTCCAATGGCAGCGTGGTGTTGCAGGTTGCGGCGCTCACGCATCAGGGCGACGCCCTTGCGATGGCCGACGCGCTTCAGCAGAAGAGATTCCCGGCGTTCGTTGTCGCGCCGACGTCCGACAACTTCTATCGCGTGCAAGTGGGTCCGTACGCGGATGCGAAAGCCGCGGAATCCGCCAAGAATGCGCTCGATCGAGCCGGCTTCAAGGCCATCGTCAAGCGCTGAATGACTTTTCCCTGGTACACGCGCGTGCTGCTCGCCTTGGCGAGCGGCGTCACACTCGCGCTTGCCTTTCCCAACTACAACCTGCCGCTGCTGGCGTGGATTTCGGTCGCGCTGCTGGTGCTTGCATCGTACGGCGCGCGGCTGCGCGTGTCGCCGCTCTATGGTTTCCTCCACGGACTCGTCTTCTTCCCGATTTGCCTGCCGTGGATCGACGTCGTGATGCAGCAGTATGGCGACGTCGGCCCGTGGACCGCCGCCGGAATCCTTGGGCTGATTGGGATCGCGGGCGGGATCATCTGCGCCGTTTTCTCGTGGGGAGTGGCGCTGGCTTCGCGCAAGGGCCCGCTGCTGGCGTGCGCGCTTGCGCCATTTCTCTGGGTCGCGCTCGAATTTCTCCGCGGAAACCTGCCGATCATCGCCTTTCCCTGGAACCTGATCGGCTACGCCGCGAGCGGCAACCTCGCCTTGGTTCAACTGACGACGATCACCGGAATCTACGGACTCAGTTTGCTCGTGGCCGGGTACGGCGGGCTCTTGGCGTATGCGATCCTTTCGGGGAGGCAGCGCGCGTGGAAATCGGTGATCGCAGCGACCGCGCTTCTAATCTTCGTCGCGATCGGCGGCCGCCTTTTCGTGCCGGCGGCAACGCCGCGTTTCGTCGCGCACCTGGTCCAGACAGACTTCGCCCAGTCTTACAGCTATCCGCCCGACTGGATGCGGATTCACGCGGGCGACCTCGACCAGCTCCAGCGGATCAGCGTCGATGCCGGGCGGGAGATCCCGGGCCTGATCGTCTGGCCGGAGGTCCCCGCGCCGTTCACCATGCAGGATCCGGATTTCGCTTCGCGCGCCCGCGAGATTGCCCGCGATTCCGGCCAGGACTTTCTCGTCGGCATCGAGGATTGGAAGCGCAAGGCGGCGGGGAAGTGGATCGCGACGAACAGCGCCGTCTTGCTTGATCCGGCGGGCCAGCGCCTCTTCACCTACGACAAGATTCACCTGGTGCCCTTTGGCGAGTACGTTCCGCTGCGCAAGTGGCTCACCTTTGCCGGCAAGCTCACCG
Source organism: Vulcanimicrobiaceae bacterium (assembly GCA_035504455.1). Taxonomy (GTDB): domain Bacteria; phylum Acidobacteriota; class Terriglobia; order Acidiferrales; family UBA7541; genus Palsa-295. Next base: position 2,525 of record DATJRU010000120.1, on the reverse strand, counting down.
CGGACATCGGCGATTTCACGCCGGGAACCGAGTACGGCGTCGGCCATCTGCCGATGGTGCCAACCTATGTTCCTTCGGCAGGTGCGCCTTTTAGCGTGTTCATCTGCTACGAAGGAGTGTTGCCCGGGGCGGTGCGCCGCTTCACGGCCAACGGCGCCGAGCTGCTCATCAACATTTCGAACGACGGATGGTTCGGCCGCTCGGCCGCTCCGGCGCAGCACGTGATGATGGCGCGCGTGCGGGCGGTTGAGAACCGCCGTTGGCTGCTGCGCGACACCAACAACGGCTTCACCGTCGACGTGGATCCCTACGGCCGCACCGTCGCGCAACTTCCGACGGACATCCGCGGCGAGCTCGACGCCCCCTACGATTTCCGCACCGGCCTCACCCTATACGCCCGCTTCGGGGACTGGCTGCCGTGGCTCTGCGTGGTGGTGTCGATCGGGCTCGCGGCGTTCGCTCTCGTAAAGCGCCCCGTGTGACCCGAAATTCGCCGCGTTTTTCGTATTTCGAGCTTCGAAACCGTGTCTGCCGTAGTGTTTCGATTTTCCATTTTCGAATTTCGTGTGTAGGATTTAAGCATGGCTGAACACATCGACGACCTGCAACAGCGCTACGCCGAGCTCGCAAAACGCATGGAACTTGTGCGGAGTTATCTTTGACGCACCCGCCGCGGCAAAGCAAATAGCCGCCATCGAAGAAAAAATCAGCGCTCCGAATTTCTGGGACAACCAGGAAAAGGCCCAGGCGGTCCTGCAGGAACGCAAGCAGCTCGAAGACCGCGTGAACGCCGAGAAATCGCTCGCCGGCAAAGCCAGCGACATCGAAACCTATTTCCATCTCGCGCAGGAAGAATCCGACCACGCGCAACGGGAAGCGATTCTCGACGACGTCGCCAAGGAAATCGCCGCCGCCGACGCGCTCGCTTCGGGGCTCGAGACGAAAACGCTCCTCAACCGCGAGAACGACAATCTGAACGCCATCCTCACCATCAAGCCCGGCGCCGGCGGCATCGAGTCGCAGGACTGGGCCGAAATGCTGCTGCGCATGTATCTCCGCTGGGCGGAGGACAAAGGCTTCCGCGCAAACGTGCTCGATTCGTCCCCCGGTGAAGAGGCCGGCATCAAATCCGCCACCGTGCAGATCGAAGGGGAAAACGCCTACGGCATGCTCTCGGGCGAAAGCGGCGTGCACCGGCTGGTGCGAATTTCGCCGTTCGATCAGCAGGCGCGCCGCCACACGTCGTTCGCTTCGGCCTTCGTGATCCCCGAAATCGACGATCGCATCGAGGTGGTGATCAATCCCGATGACCTGCGCGTCGACACCTACCGCTCCGGCGGCAAGGGCGGCCAAAATGTGAACAAGGTCGAAACGGCGATCCGCATCACGCACATCCCGACCGGCATCGTCGTCCAGTGCCAGAACGAGCGCAGCCAGCACAAGAACCGCGAGACCGCCATGAAGCTGCTGCGCTCGCAACTCTACGAGGTCGAGCTCGAAAAGCGCCGCGAGGAAGCGCGCAAGCTTGATGCCTCGAAGCCCGAAATCAGCTTCGGCAGCCAGATCCGTTCGTACGTGATGCAGCCCTACCAAATGATCAAGGATCACCGCACCAAGGAAGAACGCGGCGATGTCCAGAAGGTCCTCGATGGCGACATCGACACCTTCATCAAAGCCTACCTCCTCTACCGCCGCGACGGCCATCAGGAGAATTAGCCTTCCAAAGTGTGAAGCGAAACTCCGCCTGCCGACAGGTCAGCAAGGCCTTTCAGCGCCCCAATCCGCACTTCAACCGTGTTTTAAGCCCTTTCGCTACAGGAGATTGACACCCTAGGGCCGTTTCGCTACGATTTTTGCTCGGTTTGGCCACTAACAAGCGATAATGGCGCGCTGACCCGAACCGCGTTTATTCCGCCGGAGGATACGTTTTGGCACACCAACCTGAGAAGTTTCTGTTTACCTCGGAGTCTGTCACCGAGGGTCACCCCGATAAGATGGCCGATGCGATTTCCGATGCCGTGCTTGACACGGTGCTCGCGCACGACCCGATGGGCCGCGTGGGCTGCGAAACTCTCGTCACCACTGGCCTGGTGGTAATCGCCGGCGAAATCACGATCAAGAAGGAAGCGCGCGGCGTCCTCGAATACGAACGCATCGCCCGCGAAGTGATCGACGACATTGGCTACAACCGCGCGAAATACGGCTTCGACGCCGAAACGTGCGGCATTCTCTCCGCCGTGAAGCCCCAGTCGCCCGATATCGCAATGGGCGTCGATACCGGTGGCGCCGGCGACCAGGGCATGATGTTCGGCTACGCGTGCGACGAGACGCCCGAGCTGATGCCCATGCCGATCCAACTCGCGCACCAGCTCACCTACAAGATCGCTCAGGTTCGCAAGGCCAACGAAGTCGACTTCTTCCGTCCGGACGCCAAGTCGCAAGTTTCGATCGAATACATCAATGGAAAGCCGGCGCGCGTCGATACCGTGGTCATCTCGACGCAGCACAGCGATAAAGTCTCGCAG
>DATJRU010000119.1:0-3047 GCA_035504455.1 Vulcanimicrobiaceae bacterium | reverse complement strand
TTTGCGCCGGGCTACGGAGCGCGTGCGGAGGTGCTGAACTGATCACTGACGTTCGCAGAATATCGCGACGAAGGTATGAGGTTGTCATCACGAGTCCGACTTCAGTCGGCGAGAGATCTGCTTTCCAAGCGTGGCGAAAAGCAGATCCCTCGCGCCCAAAAGCGGGGCGCTCGTGATGACAATTCGAAAACACGGCCGGTGTCTGGTATCCACCTAGTGCCGGCAATATCCGTTCACCGCAGCCGCGTGAATCCGTCGTCACTCCACTCTTCGCTGCCGACGCCGTGATGGACAAAGAACAGCCCGTCGGGATCGTACTTCGCCTTTACTTTCTGCAGCCGCTCGTAGTTCGGTCCCCAGAATGAGTGCCCCCAGTCCTTCTCGAAGAAGTTACTCTCCGAAACATACGCCGCGGGAACGGGTGCGACCTTGCGCAGTTCGTTCATCGCACGTGCGACGTCGGCGGCATCGCGCCGCGCCCTCTCCACGTCCGGCTCATGTCCCTTGATGCCGGGATACCCTCCTTCGCCGCTGCCGATAATGGCCAGGGCGAAGGCGTCGAGCACAGCCGGGTTGGTGGCAGTGTCGCGCGCGGCCGCGATCGTATCGGCGGGAGCTCCGGCCAGGCCTTTGTTGAAGTGCAGCTCGATGTCCCACTGGCGGCTGCCGGAATACAACGCGTCGGCCAGCCGCTCCTGCGCATCCTGCTTGAGCAGCGACGCCGGCAGCCACTGCGATTCGTAGGCGTAGATCGTCCAGCTCACCTGGCCGCCGTCTCCGTTCCACCAGACGTTGCCGGCGGGAGCATCGGGACGATTGTCGGACTTGAACACAGGCTGATGGTGCTCCTGCCGCCACGCCGGGTCCCACCAGTATCGCGCCGGGATGGTGCCGAGGATGGGCGGCGCGGCGAGCGAGTAGTCGGCGGGCGATTGCGCCACCCAATCCAGAAACGGCTTCCAGACCTTCTGCGTCTGCTCGGTATCGAGTCCCTGGCAGACCATTACGAATTCGAGAGTGTTGTCGCCGCTGAAGTGCGCCTGCTCGCCCCAATGATCGTTAAACAGCTGCTCGCTGTAGAAGCCTACAAATTGCCGCACCAGGCGGCGGTAAGCTGCGTCGGAAGAAGCTTTGACGGTGAAGATGGCGCCGCCCGCCATCTCGGGCAAATCGCGCACGCGTAACGTGAGCTTCGTGACCGCCGCGAAGCTGCCACCGCCGCCGCCTTTCAGCGCCCAGAACAAATCGGAATTCGTGCAGGCATTGGCGATACGGATTTTGCCGTCGGCGGTAACGACTTCGGCTTCCAGCAAACCACAGGCGGCCGTACCGTAGTGCTTCGAAAAGCTGCCGAAGCCGCCGCTCTGCACCAGTCCGGCGACGCCGACCGTGGTGCATCCGCCGCCCTGAACGTACTGTCCCGCCTTGGTCGTGACGGCATCGTAGGCGCGCATCCAGATCGCACCGGAGCCGAGGGTGACCGCCGGTTGCGGCGCAGTCTTGCAGCCCTGCGGCACGAAATCCGAGTGCATGGTGATCTCGTCCATGTGTCGCGTCCAGATCAGCAGCGAGTCGGCCGAGTTCGAGGTGCCCTGATAGCTGTGGCCGCCGCCTTTGACGACCAGCCGCAAACGGTTTTCGCGCGCGAAGTTCACCGCCGCTGCAACATCGCCGGCATTTCTCGCCGCGACGACATAGGCGCTGGGCTTCGACCACCACGCATCGATCCAGCCCAGCGTCTCGGTCAGCCCGGGCTGATCGCCCACGTAGTACGGGTTGTGGATGTTCTTGATGACGGCCTGGCACGCGGCGCTGTCGAACGAAGACTGGCAGGGCGCGAGAGGGACTTCCACGGGACTGAGCCGGCCATCGACTTGCTGTTTCAGCTTTTGCCAGCTCGCAGCACTTGGCCAATCCGGATCGGAGGGCCGAACGCGGCGCAACGGAGAGCCTGCCGGCGGGAAAATTTCCGTAAACGCTCCTGCCTCTCGTCCGCTTCCCGCCAGCAGCGGCACCGCCGCAAGTCCCTTCAAGAAATCTCTTCTTTTCATTCGCAGGCCTCTCGAGGATCGCGTTCGGTAATACGCGTGTCAGGACGACTTGGTTCCGGGTTCGGCAATCATACTCGGTTGACGCGCCCGCCCGCGTCCGCCGGCTTGGCATTCGACGAGGCAATCGATCTGTCCTGCCGGTTGTTCGTGAGTGCGCGTTGCCATTTCGCCCGGCGAGATGGTCCCTTGAGTCCCGCCCCGATGGCTGGTAGATTCGGTCAGTAGGATCTCGAATGGCGACTGACCGAATCACGATCGACCCGCAAGTCATGGGCGGAAAACCGTGCATTCGCGGAATGCGTGTCACCGTGGGCATGATTGTCGGGATGCTGGCCGAAGGGCACACCGCTGCTGACGTTCTGCAACTATATCCCTACCTTCAGGCGGAAGACATTGCCCAGGCCCTTTCCTACGCCGCTTTGCGCTCCGATGAGCGGGAGATAGAACTAAAACAAGCGTGAAGATTCTTATCGACATGAATCTGTCGCCCGCCTGGGTTGCAGTATTTCAGCGCGAGAATTGGGATGCGCTTCATTGGAGCAAAGTCGGTCACCCCGGAGCCACAGATCGTGAAATTCTGAATTGGGCCGTTGAGACTGGACACATCGTCTTCACTCATGATCTTGATTTTGGAGCGTTGCTCGCCTCGTCTACACTCCATCGACCCAGCGTCATTCAGCTTCGAGGCCAGGAAACATCGCCGAGTGCAATGGGAACCGCCGTTGTCCTGGCGATTAAGCAACTCGCGGCTGAGCTGGAAAAAGGAGCGCTCGTGACGATCGATCCCGCACGAGCACGGGCCCGTATTCTTCCCCTGTAAGAGCCAGCCGTCCATCCGCGTTAAAATATTCGATCGAACTTTTGGAGCATTATGGCTACGACTGCTACCCGCACCGATCCGCTTTCGTTTCTCACCGACCAACTGAACGACCTGAAGCAGAAGGGCACCTACTTCAAGCTGCGCGTGCTCGACGACGAGCAGGCGCCGGTGTGCAC
>DATJRU010000118.1:0-3405 GCA_035504455.1 Vulcanimicrobiaceae bacterium | reverse complement strand
GCTCTTCGGCGCTGCCGCACCATGGCCGAGGCGCTGAGCGAAGTAAGCGCCAGTTCCGGCTGGCGCAAGCTCAAAAAGGGCAGCCGGGGACTCTTTCACACGCTCGGCGCTCTTCGCGACACGCAAGTGCAGCGCGCCTGGTTGAAAAAGCTGGGCTCCGCCGGCGATCCCGTGCGGAAACACATGCCGCGCCTCCTCGGCGGCGAGGAAAAAAAGGAAAGAGAGCTTGCCGCGCGGGCGCTGGGCGCGTTCGATCGTAAAGAGTGGAAAAAACTCGCGCGCAAACTGCCCGCCAAAGCCGAATTTTTCCCGTTGGGAAGCGTCGTATTCCAGCGCCTGGCTCTCGCCAAGCTCAACGAGGCCGTTGACCTCTGTCAGCAAGCCCGCAAGAGGCGCAGCGCCGTAGCCTGGCACCGCCTCCGCATCGGCCTGAAAGAATTCCGCTACATCGTCGAGAATTTTCTGCCCGAACGCTACGAGGTCTGGGCCGCCGACCTGAAAGTGATGCAGGATCAGTTGGGCGACGTCCACGATTTCGACGTCCTCCGCGGCAGGCTGCGCAAAGAGGCTGCCAGGCTGGACGCCGCGGCCCTCGCCAGATGGATCGAGACAATTGCTGCGGCGCGAAAGGCGCGTCTCGACGAATTCGTCGCGAAAGCCTCCGGTCCCGAATCGCCATGGCTCGTGTGGCGCGCCGGATTTCAGTGGGGGCACGCGCTCGTCGCCGCGTCATTCCCGCAACGCCGCACCGCGTGAGAGCGCTATGGCGGACAAACCTCGCGAAACCCGCCCAAAGGCGTACAAAGAAAAATTTCCCGTCGGCACCTGGATTCGCATCAAGGATCAGGCCTACCTCGAGAAGTTCAAGGCGGAGTGGAAATTTCACCATCCCATTTCCGCCGATCAGATCGCTATGGCCGGTCGGACCGACGTCGTCCGTAAAGTCGGCTTCTATCACGGCGGAGACGTGCTCTACGAACTCGAGCAAAGCGCCGGAACCTGGCACGAAATCTGCCTCGAAGCAATCTGAATCGGCGTCGCAGCCGTTCAGAATCCGTGCGATAACCGGGAATCCTCGTGGTCGTGGCTTCTAGAACCGCAATCGTAACGCGTTCCAGAGTCCGCGTGAGGACGGCATCTACCTCGTGGAGTGCGGGAGCTTGCCTGCCCTGAGCTTCGAAGGGCTCCCGCTGTTTGCCACCCGGGCTTGCCCGGGTGTGCTCCCCGCACGCGCCACGTGCGGTGGGGATGGAGGCGCGAGCACCCCTTCGCAACGAGCAACCAACAACCGTCCATGGCTCGCGTCAGCGCGGGACGCGCGGCACAATTTAGCCCCGCCCGGAAGGGCGAGGAAGCGAAACAAAAAGCGATCCAAGCGCCGTAGGCGCGACACGCCGCTCGTGTTCAGCCCGCGAGCTTCCGCACAAACCTCGCGGTCAGCAGCCACCGCAGCGTCCACCGGCTGTGCGGAGACGCCTGCTCGAAGCACGCGGCCCCGGCCTTCTTCAGCTCCGTGAACGGGCCGCGCGAGCCGGCCAGTTGCGCGATCAGATGATCCACATGCGGCGCATGGCCGAAGAGAGCCACTTCCTTCGCTTTGAGGTGTGAAATATCCTTCAATATTTCCGCCGGATTCTGCGCCGGCTTCAAAGCCTCGCTCACGCGAATCTTTTCCGGTGAAAATCCCAGCGCCTCGGCGAATATTTCCGCAGTCTGCGCCGCGCGCACGTAGGGACTCGTGATCAGTGCCTCCGGCTTCGCGCCCAGCGCGCAGAATCCGAGCGCCGCTTCGCGCGTCTTTTGCACCCCTCGCGCCGTCAAAGGACGCTCCGCCTCCGCCGGCGATTTCGGATCGGCGCGGTCGACGGCAATTCCGTGGCGGATAATGTAGAGGATCATAATTTACGCGACCTTCTCCTTTCGCTGCACCCGCCGGAACTCCGCCTTGAGGTGAAACTCCTTCTCGAAAAGCGCCGCCTTGCGTTCGAGCCCGGCCACGTCGAGCCGCGTGCCGTCGGCCGCGCGGATCAGGAAAATCGCGCGGTGCCCGGCGATCTGCACGTCGACGCCCTCCACGCGCTGCGCGTGTTCCGATTCCAGCTTTTCGGCGATGCGCAGCAGCGAGGTCAGCAGCCGCACCTCCCGCCGCCTCGACCCATCGAGCGCCGCGTACGACGCGTGCTCGATCTGCGGCTCCGACTTGCAATTGTGGTAGCGCACCAGCGCGCCAACCATGTCGCGCCGCCACCCGCGCAATCCGGGAATCTCGCTGTTGCGGATCAGGTATTCGCCGTGCCGGTTGTGCGATTTCCGGTGAACGAAATGCCCGATATCGTGCAGCATCGCCGCGATTTCCAGCAGCAGCCGGTGTTCGGCCCCGAGCTCGTGGATCGGGCGCAGCTGATCGAAAAGCGAAAGCGCCAGCCGCGATACTTGTTCCGCATGCTGCGCGTCGTAGTTGAGGCGGCTCGCGAACCACCGCGCGCCCTCCAGAAGCTCTTCGGCGCGATCCTTTTCCTCCGCCGACGCTTTCCCCGCCGAATACTGCTCGGCGACCAGATCGAGCAGCAGCCCCTCGCGCACGCCTACGCCGGGCACGAGAATCGAGCGCAGCTCGAGCCACTTCGCCACCGTCCCGATGATGATCGCCGCGATCCCGATCACTTCCGCGCGGTCCTTGCGCACTCGAAAAGTGCGCATGCGCCCCGGCACGTCGAGCAGCAGCAGCCGCAGAGTCTGGTCCTTCAGCAGCCGCACGTTGATCGCAGGCGTTCTGCCGACCATCGGCCCGGCCGCGATCCGCACCAGCGCTTCGGCATTTCCTCCCGAAGCCACGGCGATCGCGCGCGAAAGTTTCGGCGGCGACGGCATCGCGCTGCGAAGCAAAGCCAGGATGTGCAGCTTCAGCCGCTTCGCGCTCTCCTCGTCGATCGCGCCGTCGATCGAATACGTCTCCATCAGCCGGATCGTCCCAAGCGGCAATGCGACGCGCTCGCTCAGCTCTCCGCGCTCGAAAAAGTTAATTTCCAGGCTGCCGCCGCCCAGATCGAAAATCACGCGCGGCTGAATTTTGTCGCCGAGCGCCCAGCGTACCGCCGAGCACACTAGGCGCGCCTCTTCTTCGCTGCCGATCACTTCGAGCTCGATCCCGGACTTCCGCTGGATGCGCTCCATCAGCTTCCGGTAGTTGCGCACTTCCCGCGCGGCAGCGGTTGCGACGGCGCGATACGCCGTCACCTGGTGCCGGTCCATGCGGTCGCGGAAGTGGCGGAAGACGCGCGCGGCCCGCGAAATCGTGTCGTCGTCAAGCAGGTGCCGCGTGAAGGCGTTATGCCCGAGCCGCACGGCGGCGCGCTCGGTTTCCAGAATCTCGATGTGATGCGAAGACGTAGCCCGCGCGATCAC
>DATJRU010000117.1:0-8113 GCA_035504455.1 Vulcanimicrobiaceae bacterium | reverse complement strand
TCGCCGCGGAAGACGACGCGCATCCCGTGATCCCACGCCAGCCTCTCCAGGCAGAAGAGCGGCCCTTGCGCCGTCAGTCCCGCCACCGCCACGGGTTTTTGCTTCCAGCGCGCGTCCAGGTCGTGAAACCACAAATCCGTGATGTCCCCGCGAATCGAGTGCACCGGCAGGCCCAGGCTCCGCGCTTCGTCGCCGAACGCGACGCTCGCCGGTAACCTTTCGTCGAAGATCGCTTTGTAGAGCGGCGTCACCGGAAGCGCATTCTCGGGCCGCCCCGCTGCCGGCGACAGCACGGCATGCGCCGAAATAGGCAGCGCCAAGGCGGCGATCCCTGCTTGCAGAAATTCCCTGCGGCTGGCCATCGGATCCTCCCCCCTTCTTTGGTTCCGATTCCCGTTCGTCGCGCAAACCGATACACTAGCGCGCGCTTTTGTGTCAAGCTCAGTTTCGCTACGGGTCGAAGACGGCGCGAGCCGGCGGCGCGACAAGCGCGCACAACTTCCCGGTAGCGCCGGGCATCGGACAACCAGACCATGATTCGAGCTGCTTTGATTGCTGCGGCCCTCTTGCTGCTTTGCGCCCCCGTGCAAGTGCGCGCGAATTCGGCCGCACAGACCCAGGGCGCGCCCCAGCCGGACGCCTCCCTGCAGCACGACCGCCACGAAGGCTTGAGCGTTTCAGCGGACGCCTACTCCGACCCCGCGCGCGCGAAAGACAAATTCGGCAAGTCGGCCGATCCGCTGCCGCTCGGAATCCTGCCGGTCGAGGTTTTCTTGCGCAACGAAACCGATCAGCCGATGCATATCGATCTCAGCACGATTCAGCTTGACGTCCACCCGCACAACGGCGCGCGCGACGAGGATATCGACGCCATGTCGGTGCATGACGTAGCCGCCAGCGTCGCGCATCCCCACGGCCCGTCCGCGCCGGAGGCGCGCCGCTTTCCGGTCGGCATTGGCTCCCAAAGCGACAAAAAGGCCGACAAGGTTGCCGAGGTTCTCGAGCCGCTCGTGCTGGATGCGGACGTGGTGCCCCCGCACGCGATGATTCACGGCTTCCTCTTTTTCGATCTGGGCGACGACATGACGCTCGCCCAGACCGCCAGCATCTACGTTCCGGACGTCACGCTCGTCCCATCGCAGAAGCCCCTGATGTTCTTCGAAGTCCCAGTTGGTAAGGAGAAGGAGTAGGCTCAGTGGCGCGACCTGGTACTGGAGCTTCTGGCCTATTTGCTTCCCGGCATTTCCGCGCGTATCATAATTTTTTTATGCTCCACTCACAGACGCGCCTGTACGCAGCCCTTCTGGCGGTTTTCCTGCTTCTAGGCGGCGTCCGCACGGCCCGGGCGGCCGACGGCCCTGCCATCTTTCCTCTCAGCGATGTAAAGCCCGGCATGAAGGGCGTCGCCTACACGATTTTCGAGGGCGACCAGGTGGAGAAGGTCGATCTCGAGGTCATCGGCATTCTCAATAACGCCGTCGGCCCCAAGCAGGACGTAATCCTCGTCCGCCTCCTCGGCGACAAAGTGCAGCAGACCGGCGTCGTCGCCGGAATGAGCGGCAGCCCCGTCTATATCGACGGCAAGCTTCTCGGCGCGCTCGCGCTGAAGCTCGGCACCTTCACGAAAGAGGCCATCGGCGGCGTCACGCCCATCGACAACATGCTCGAAGTCGAGCACCTGCCGATGACGCCCGATCCCGCCGCGCCCGGAATGCCCCCGGCCTCCAACGCGAGGCGTTCGGCCAAGGGCGAGCCCACCGCCGCGTTGATTCCGCCTTCGTACCAAACCGCGGTGCCTTTGCCGGATGAGTTTGCGCAGCGCGTCGACGTTGGCGCAGGCCAGACGCTAGTCCCGATCGAAACCCCGCTCGTAGCCGCCGGCCTCTATCCCGAGGCGCTCGCCTACTTCAGCAAGCAATCGTCGGCTTGGGGAATGGCGGTCATGGCAGGCGGCACTGTCCCGGCCTCGCCCGAAGACGCGAACCTCAAGCCCGGCGACATGGTCGGCTTCGACTTGGTCCGCGGCGACCTTTCTCTCAGCTCCGGTTGCACTGTCACCACCGTCGACGGCCCGCTCATTCTTGCCTGCGGCCATTCGCTCTACGGCTTCGGCCGCGTCGAAGTGCCGCTCTCCCGCGCGCACGTCGTGATGACGCTCGCTTCTTCTCAAGCCTCCACGAAAATCATCACCACCAGCGGCACCATCGGCACGCTCACGCAGGACCGCCAGACGGCCGTGATGGGCAAACTCGGCGCGGGCCCTCCGATGATTCCCGTCGACGTCACCCTCGAGACCCCGTCCGCCAACAAGAAGTATCACTTCGAAGTCATCGAAAGCCCGCAGCTCACGCCGACGCTCGTCGCCACCGCCGTCTACAACGGCATCATCGGCAGCCCCGTCTATGGCGAGGGCTCGACGCTCGAGCTCGACGGCTCGATCGACGTCGAAGGCCACACGCCGGTTCAGATGGAAGATCTTTTCGCGCCCACCGATCAGCCCGTGCCCGCCGGTTTCTTCGTCGCCACCGACGTGCAGAGCGCCTTCGCGCAAATCTACTCGAATCCCTACGAAGTACCGCGGATCAAGCGCGTCGATCTCCACCTGAAGACGCTGGCCGACCGCCGCTGGGCCACGATCGATAACGCCTGGGTCGAAAAAAGCGAAGTCCATCCCGGCGAGACCGTGGCCGTGAAAGTCCTTCTGCGGCCCTATCGCGGTGATCCGTTCATCCAGGAAATTCCCGTCACCATTCCTGCGCAGGCTGCGCGCGGCACTCTCGAACTCGCGGTCAGCGACGCCGACTTCCTCAACCGGAATGTCCAGTTGCTCGCCGCCACGTCGCAGGGACAGCTCGCCGGCCTCGAGCAGCTCATCCAGTTGCTCAATCGCGAGCGCCGCAACGACCGTCTCTACGCCACTCTTCTCCAGCCCACTCCGACCATGCTCGTCGAAGACAAGGAAATGCCCAACGTCCCCGCCTCCGCCATCAGCGTGCTCGATGAACGCCAGAACGTCGGCGATGCGCGCCTGCTGTGGCAATCCACGGTCGGGGAATGGTCGGTCGAAATGCATCAGCTCATTGCGGGCCAGCGCATGCTGGCGATCACGGTGAAGTGAAGCCGTCTTCAAAGGAGACGTCGATCGCATGAATCGGCGAAATATTCTTGCGTCCCTGCTCGTTGTCGCCGTCGCCGCGCCGATCGTGGCCCGCGCGGAGCACACGCGCTACTGGCGCGAGACCGACTTCTCCGATTTCCAGAGGGGCACCGCCAACGGCGTCGCCATCCGCAGCGACGGCAAGCTCGCGCCCGCGCCCAAGTTCGACCTCTTCGCCGATCCCAACCTCGCCTACATCTGGGCGGTCCGGCTCGATTCGCACAATCATCTCTACGCCGCTGGCGGCTCGAACGCCAAAGTTCTCCGCTTCGACGATGCCGGCAAGCCCGCCACGGTCTTCGAATCCCAGGAACTTGTCGCCCAGGCGCTCGCCTTCGACTCCAAGGACAATCTCTACGTCGGCACTTCGCCCGACGGCAAGGTCTACCAGGTCACGCCCGACGGCAAGCAGAGCGTCTTCTTCGACCCCAAGACGCATTACATCTGGGCGCTCGATTTCGATTCGCACGGCACGCTTTTCGTCGCCACCGGCGATCAGGGACAAGTCTTCGCGGTCGAGCCCGACGGCAAGGGCCAGCTCTTCTACCAGAGCCAGGAACGCCACGCTCGCTCGCTCGCCTTCGATGACAAGGGAAATCTCCTCATCGGCACCGAGCCCGACGGCCTCATCCTGCGCGTCCCCATCGAACGCAAATCGCCGCAGGCCGCCCCGACCGCCGGTGCGCCCTTCGTGATCTACGAAACGAACAAGGCTGAGGTCACCGCGCTGCTGGCCGACAAGCAGGGCGACATCTACGCCGCCTCGGTCGGCGACAAGAATCGCCCGCCCATCATTCCCCGAGGCGTCGCTCCCGCAGCTCCTGCCACTACGACTCCCGCGACCAGCGCAACCAGCACGACCATCGTCATCTCCGGCCAGGCCCAGGCCGCTCAACCGCAGCAGCAACCCGCCGCTTCGTACTCCTTTCCTCCCATCTCTTCCAGCGGCGGCGCCGAGGTCGTGAAGATCGCTCCCGATGGTTCGCCCGAAACGATTTGGACGTCGCGCGATAATCTCGTCTTCGCCATGGGCATGCCGCCCACGGGGAAGATTCTCTTGGGCACGGGCAATGATGGCGGCATCGTCCAGCTCGAAGGCGACGACGTGTTTGCCAATGTCGCCAAGTCCGAATCGTCGCAGGTGACCGGCTTCGCCGCCGCCCCCGACGGCAGGATCTTCGTCGCCACCGCCAATCCCGGAAAAGTCTTCACGCTCGGCCCCGGCTACGCCGCCAACGGCAGCTTCGAATCCGACGCCTTCGACGCCAAGATTTTCTCGCACTGGGGCCGCATCACCTGGTGGGGACAAAACGGCGCGACCGAAGGCAAAGTCGCCTTCTACCTTCGCTCCGGCAACACCTCCAACCCCGGCGAGAATTGGAGCGCCTGGTCGGGTCCATACAAGGATCCTGCCGCCGCGAAGCCCGATTGCCCGCCCGCGCGTTTCGTTCAATGGAAGGCCGTCTTCGAGGACACGGACAAAGGTTTGCCGCCGGACGTTTCGTGGGTGAATCTCGCCTATTTGCCCAAGAATGTCGCGCCGGTCGTCGACGACATCGCCCTCCAGGACCCCGGCATTCGCGTCGTGGGTTTCCCTGCGCAGCCGAGCGGCCCGGGTACCGCCGTTCCCGTCCAGCTTCGCTATCCCCACCCCGCCGGCGCTTCGTTCGCCACCGTCAGCACGGACGGCATGACCGCGCCCAGCCAGATCGATGTCCCGCCGCAGGGATTCCGCGATAAGGGCTACCAGAGCGTCCTTTGGAGCGCGCACGACGACAACGACGACGAACTCGTCTTCTCCGTCTACTACCGCGCCGAGAACGATCAGAATTGGCGCCTGCTGAAGGGCGATCTCAAGCAGAAATTCTATGCGTGGGACACGACCACCATGCCCGACGGCGCCTACTACCTGAAAGTCGTCGCCTCCGATGCGCCGTCGAATCCTCCCGATCAGGCCCTCTCCGGCGAACGCGAAAGTGATCGCTGGCAAGTGGCCAACGCCCTGCCGCAGATCGTGAATCTGCGAGCCGGCTCCGGCCTCCTCAATACCAAGGCCTCTTTCGACGCCACAAGTTCCAGCGGCGCCATCGCTCGCGCGGAATACAGCATCGATTCGGGTGATTGGAAGATCGTGTTTCCTACCGACGGACTCTCCGACTCGCCCAAGGAGAGCTACTTCTTGCAGCTTCCCGGGTTGCCGCCCGGAGAGCACACCTTCGCAGTGCAGGTCACCGACCAGTTCGACAACACCGCCGCGGCCAAAGTGACATTCACCGTAGAGCCCCACGGCATGTCCCAGCAACACGCGCCTTAGATGAGCTGATTTGAAAATGCGAGGGCCGCCCCGAAGAAACCGGCGGCGGCCCAGTGCTGCGCAACGCTATTGCCTTGCGTTCAGTTGCCCCAATTGCGGGACATCGCGATCGTCTCGTATCGATCGACGATCGCGCCCACTCCCTTCACTCCTTGCTGCGGATACATCTCGTCGACGTGAACCACTCGCGCCTTGCACCTTACCGGCTCGGGCCCTCGTCCCGTCAATTCCCGCGGGATCGTGAGATAAATTTCGAGCGGCGCTCCCACGCTGAGCTTCTCGCGCGCGGTGAAATAGAGCCCGCGCTCCGACAAGTTGAGGGCCTTGCCCTCGAACGACGGGGAATAGCTCGAAACCTTCGGTGCGTACGTCTGCGCCGGCTGAGACTCTTCTTCCGAATGACTCCCGTTTCCGTTGCCGTTGGCGAGAATACGAAACCGGAGCGGAACCGCGCATTCCTTCCGGGGTGAGTCGCGACGTTCACGGTTTGACATGGCACTTCCTCCTGATGGGCCGATCTGTCTGAACGGATTTCTGCTGGAAGGGGTTTTGCGAGAATCGCACCGCGCCAAAACGGAGTCAACAAATCTAATGTTTTCGCCTACCACCGATGGTAATTCATTCCGCACGCGCGTACCGCAAGCGGCAAATCGCTGTATCGCTTCGCTATCGAGCCCGGCCGGCGGCCCGCACAGCGGCAAAATTTGCCGCTCTCTATAAGTGAATTCTAAGAATCGAAACGATGCGATGGGCGAATCGCGCGGCAATCGATGGATGGGGAACCTTGCGTGCGTAGGGCTCCGAAGCCGCGATTGTAAGTAGCCTCGAGCGGAGCGGCGATTGCATTGGAAGACAAAGCTCCGGAGGGGCGATGGAACCCCCGCGCTACGGCTCTTCGCGCCAATTCGTCGGCGGAAACGCGATCCTCCAGAAATTCGCCACGGGCGGATCGAATTCCACCGCCGTGTGAAATCCCTCCGGCATCTCTTTCGCCGGGCGCACCACCTTGCACGCCGCGCGTTCTTTCGTCCCGCTATGCTCGAGGACCAGCCGCGTCTCGGGAGGCAGGTTCTGTTGGATCACCACCACGGCGCCCTTGGGATTCACGCTCAGCGTGGCGGCCTCCAGCGTCGTCGCCGGCCCCTGGATCGCCACGTGGATGAGTGCGCGAATCCGCAGCAGCACCCGCTGGTCGCGCCGCCGCTCCTCTTCAAGCAGAGCGTGTTTCAGAGGACTCGGCTCCGGAGCGCGCACCGCCTGCGCCCCCGCCGTGCCCGGTCGAGTCACACTTGTCCCTGCCGGCGTCGCCAAAGGCTTCGCTGGCGCAAACGTTCGAGAATAGGTTGTCAAAGTTCAAGCCCCCAAAAATTCAGATCTGCCCCGACAAGTTCCACGCCCAGGTCCCATCCATCCGGCCTCTGCGACCCCTTCCACACCACCACCCCGTCCGCCACCTGCCGCGTTGCAAGGTTCGTCAATCGCAGCCGCTGCTGCGTCTCCACTTCGCGCGGGCTCACCAGCAGGCATCCGTACGTATTCACCACGCGCGTAAAGCCCGCCTCGAAGCGCAACGGGCCGTGCCCGCCGTTCCACTCGATCGTCACGCGCACGCGCGAGTTCATGCGCGGTCCGCGCCTCTTCGCGCGCGTTTTGATGTCTCGAGGCAGGTCTTCGCTGAGGAGCATCTGGGCCCAGTCTCCACCGCAATCTGATTTACACGAAGGATGTTGCGGCGCGCATTCACGGCGTCCTGCACGCCTGTCGTCATGCTAGGCAGGTGCGATCGGAGGGTCAATGGTACGCAGAGACAGGCGAAGGGTCAGTCTGCGGAAGCTGGACCTTGCGCCACGCGCGGCCGCCCGAATCCCGCGATCCGCCCGAAGTTCCGCTCCAGCCAGCCCTGGAACGTATCCATGTAGGTGTAAAACACCGGCGTCAGGTACAGCGTCACCATTTGCGAGAAGATCAGTCCGCCGCAAACCGCCAGTCCCAGCGGCCGCCGCGATTCCGCCGTGGCGCCGAAGCCCAGTGCGATCGGCAGCGTGCCCATCAGCGCGGCCATCGTGGTCATCATGATCGGCCGAAAGCGCACGACGCAGCCCTCGTAGACCGCGTCTTTGGCGGATCGCCCTTCGCGTTCGCGCGCGATCGCGAAGTCCACCATCATGATCGCGTTCTTTTTCACGATTCCGATCAGCATGATCACGCCCACGAAGCCGTAAAGATCGAGGCTGCATCCGAAAATCTGCAGCGTCAGCAGCGCCCCGAAAGCGGCCGAAGGCAGTCCCGAAAGAATCGTGATCGGATGGATGAAGCTCTCGTAGAGAATTCCCAGCACGATGTAGATCACCAGGATCGCGATCAGCAGTAGCAATCCCAGGCCTGTCAGCGACGACTCGAATGCCTGCGCCGTCCCCTGGAATTGCGACGAAATCGTCGCGGGCAGCTCGGCCGTCAGGCGGTTGATTTCGTCCACCGCCTCTCCGATCGCCACGCCCGGCTTCAGGTTGAACGAAATGGTCACCGCTGGCAGTTGGCCGAGGTGGTTCACGCTGAGTGGCCCCAGGCCCGTGCTCACGCTCGCGACCGAGTTCAGTGGAATCAGGTTTCCCGTGCTCGAGCGGATATAGAGCAGCGAGAGC
>DATJRU010000116.1:0-4017 GCA_035504455.1 Vulcanimicrobiaceae bacterium | reverse complement strand
AAGGACGCCCTCGACCCCAACGGCATCCTATCCGCCGGCCGCTACGGCATCTGGCCCAAGCACCTCCGCCCCCACAAATCCTAGTGCGCTTTTCCGCGCAAGCGCTCGATGAGTACAAACTGAGACGCACCTGGAAGCTTGCACTTCCAAATCCGCCATCCGTTAACATTACTTCCCGTGATGTGAACAGCGGCTGCGGAAGGGGTCGTGAACTTTGTGCCGTCGCTGAGTTCTAGCTTCCCGTCCTTCACGAAACCGGAACATGTCTCTCCTTTGTAATCCGCGGTAAATTCGGACCCAACTGGAAAACTCGTATCTGACACAACCCAAGGCCTGCCACCGTTGGCTCCGCCTAGTGATGTTTTCGGAGTGAGCTTTCGGAGCTTCAACAAATCCCGAATCACATCGTTATACGTTACATCTTCAGCGGGGCGACGGTTCGTCAACTCTTTGAAAACGTCGAAATCAATGTCGATCTGAGGCATCGAGGCTCCTTTTGCGCGTCCTCCACATAGCACTACAGAGCACCTTAGGGCACTATAGTTCTCTAGAGGACTATTGTCAATGAGCAAAACCTCATTCTGAAAGAGTCGTGGCTCCAGGTTATTGGGGCGGGAATTCGTCCGGCTTACTTCCAGAAGGTGTATGCGCCGTCCCTCGCCTCTCCGGCTTTGACTACACCACGGTAAGACCTTAGACTCTAGCTCGATGGGTTCCTTTTCCCGCGGCTACGGCTATCGCTTCGACATCGGCGGCTACTTTCCGCGCGCCATTAAGACCCTGTGCATCATCTGCATCGCCGTTTTCTTCTTGCAGGAAATGTCGCAGTTCCTCTGGGGAGCTTCCGGCTGGGGATTCTGGACGCAGTGGTTCGGCGTCGTGCCGGTCGCTGTCACTCACGGTTTCGTCTGGCAGCTCTTCACCTATTTGTTCCTGCACGAGGGAATCCTCCACATCCTTTTCAATCTGCTCTATCTCGCCATGTTCGGCGCCGATCTCGAGCACATGTGGGGCACCCGCAAGTTCTACACCTATTTCTTCATTTGCGGAGTCGGCGCGGGCATCATCGACGTAACCGTCCGGACGATCCTCGACCCGCACGCCCAGCACATGGCCAGGATTCCCACGATCGGCGCATCCGGCGCGATCTACGGCATCCTGCTCGCCAACGCGATACTGCTTCCCGAGCGCCGCGTCTGGATGTTCCCGCTGCCCGTCAGCGTCTCGATGCGCATCTTCGTCGTCGTCATGGGAGCCGTCGAATTTTTCCTCACCATCGGCGCGACCGGCGACAACGTCAGCCACGTCTGCCATCTCGGCGGCATGCTCGCGGGCTACATCTACCTTCGCCGCGGCTCGCACCTCTACAACTACCGCAATTTCTTCTCCGACTGGAAGCGCCGCCGCCTCCGCAAAAAATTCGAAGTCTACGTCCGCGATCACAACGACAAGCCCCCCTCCCGCCCCGACAACTGGATCAACTAAATCGCAAGTAGCGCCGGCGTCTCGCCGGCTCTTTCCCATTGGAACGCCCGAGTGGTGGAATTGCAGTTTTAGCGGCCGCCTTGTTCTTAGGCGGGCGCCTTTCCGCTTTGCGTGGGGTTTCCGGCCTTAGGGGGTCGGACCTTCCAGGTCCGACACAATAACGCGCGCGAAGCGCGCCTCCTTTGCGCAGGGTCACCCGCAGCATGTACTGTTCTCGCCCGAGCAGCGAACGCCCGCACCTCGTCCGCTCCGTTCGCCTTCTTCGGGGGCTACTCTAAACTCTCAACTCTAAACTCTCGACTGCCGTACCCTGCCCTACTTTGCCACCGCAAAACCGCTCACAATCCCATAAATAAATTCCACGCCCTTGCGGAACGAATCCACCTGCACTCGCTCGTCATTCCCATGCATCCGCGCGTAATCTTCCTCCGTCAACGGGAACGGCATGATTCCATACGCCTGCACGCTCCGCAGCCGCAAATACATCGAATCCGTCGCGCCCGTGTGCATGTACGGCACCGCCGGCGCGCCCGCGAATTCGTTCGCCGCCGCGAGCCCGATCGCGTTGAACAAATCCGAGCTCGTCGATGACGACGGCGTCGCCTCGCCCGCCCCTGGCTCCACTTCGAAGCTGATCTCCGGATCGTTCACCAGCTGCTGGAATTTCGCGATCAGCGGCTCGACCATGTCTCCCGGCAGCAGCCGGATGTTCAGCACCGCGCGCGCCTCCGGCGGTATCACGTTCTGCCGCACGCCAGCCTCGAACATCGTCGGCGAAATCGTGTCGCGCATCATCGCGTTCCATGAAGGATTCGCGCTCGAAAGCCATCGCGCCGCATGGTCTCCCCGGTCGGACGTATCGAGCGCCCGCATCCACTTGGCCGTCTCATCGTCCTCGTGCGGCGCAATGCCCTCGAAATAGGCGCGCGTCACCGAATTGAGCTGCACCGGCGTCTCCATCGCCCCGATCTTGGCGATCGCCGCCGCAAGGTGCACCACCGGATTGTCCGCCCTCGGCACGGAAGCATGACCCGACGTTCCCTTCGCGATCACGTCCACGTTCACCGCCACTTTTTCGCTCACCTGCACGCCCACGTACTGGACGCTTCCGTCCTTCAGCACCGTCCTGCCGCCTTCGTTGATCGCGAACCCGCACGCGATCTTGTCCCAGTGCTGCTCCACCGCGAAGCGCATCCCCAGCGTTCCGCCCGCTTCTTCGTCGCCCTCCGCCAGAAAAATCACGTCGCGGTTCAGCCGCGCGTTCGACCGCTTCAGCGCGATGAAAGCGGCCAGGTTCGCCACCGTCATGCCCTTGTCGTCGAACGCTCCCCGCCCGTAAAGGTAGTTCCCCTGAATCACGCCGCCGAAGGGATCGACCGTCCACTTTGATTTGTCCACGCCCACCACGTCGAGGTGCCCCATCAGCAGCAGCGCCTTCGAAGGGTCCGGCACCGCGCTCGACGACAGCCGCGCCACGATGAATCCGCGTCCCGGCGCGCTCTCGAAAATCTCCGAATGAATGCCTTCCTTGTCCAGAATTCCCGCGAGGTATTTCGCCGCCACCAGCTCGTTCCCCGGAGGATTCGTCGTGTTGATGCGAATCAGCGCCTGCAGCCAGCCGACCGCGTCGCTCTCGATCGGCGAAAGGTCGGCAGGCGCCGCGGTTCCGCCCGCCGCCGCGCCCGCCGTCGTACCCTGCCCGTATATTGGCGAAGTAAACAGCATCGCGCCCAGCGCGACTCCCAGCCCCCATCTCGTCAACCTGCCCGCCATCCTTTTCTCCTCTCGATGAATCTCAAGTCTAGCCTACCGGCGGCCCGCGAATAGGACCGCCGCGCGGCTCGGTGCCGCAATGCAAACGTGGCGACGCGGCAATTGACCCACGCCGCGGACCGTGGCAGCATCCAACTCAGAGGACGCAACGATGCAACCGAAAACCTGCTTTCGCGCAATTCTGATGGCCGCCCTCATCGTCTCTCTCGGCGTTCCCTCCAGCGCCTGGACCGCTCTCGCGCAGGACGAGCAGCAAGGTCCCCAAACGCCGCCTCCCTCCAACGGCCCCGAGCCTCCCAAGCCTCCCACCGGTGAGGCCCCGCCCGCGCCGAAGCCCCAAGCGCCGCCGCCCGTCTCGATTTCCGTGCAATCCAATCTCGTCAACGTCGACGCGGTCGTCACCGACGCCGACGGAAATCTCGTCACCGGCCTCAAGCGCGATAATTTCCGCATCCTCGACGAGGGCCAGCCCCAGCAAATCACCAATTTCGCCCCGTCCGACGCTCCCATCACCATGGTCATGCTCGTCGAATTCAGCAGCATTCTCGGCGGCTACTTCGGTTACAAAGCGCGATACTGGGCCGACGGCTTCCTCCAGCAGCTCAAGCCCCAGGACTGGATCGCGCTAAAGACCTTCGATCTGCGCACCACGCTCCAGGTCGATTTCACCCAAGACAAGCGCCAGGTCGACGAAGCTCTCACCTCGCTCGTCTTCCCCAATTTCCACGAAGCGAATCTTTTCGACGCCGTCTATGAGAC